>DAIOHQ010000105.1:8288-15365 GCA_036744635.1 Tepidisphaeraceae bacterium
GCAGCAATGCGCCGGGGCAGATCTTTCTCGCCGGCGAGCCGGTGAACCTGAAGCTGTTGTTGACGAAGGGCGCTGACAAGGGCGCAGTCGATTTTGCGCTGGAGATTCAGGAGATCGGCACGCGCACGCCGGGGAAGGTGAGCAAGGGAATGGAAGGCTTCACCGACACCGCCGGCCATGCCGCGATCATCGACCTGATCGGCAAGCCGGTGACGCAGGCCCTCAAGGTGACATTCGACGACAAGCCGGAGTTGCCGGTGGAGGTGAAGGACCTTCCCGTGCCGGCCCGCTTCGGCACGTATGCGGTCATCCTGATTCGCGGCGACAAGCGGCAATTCCTGTGCAGCGTCGCGCGCGTGCCCGCCCCCAGACCCTATGGCACGACTGACAACACGCCCATTTTCGGCGAAGGCCAGTTCATGACCGGCGACCTTAACCTGCACGCCGCCATCTACGGGCGCATGGGCGTCCGCGGCTGGCGCTCAGAGCTGAGCTGGAACGAGGGCGAGGACGGCAAGATCGATTGGACAACTTACGACAAGCTGTTCGCGGCCGCCAAAGCCGGCGGATGCAAGATCATGGTTACGCTGGGCGGGCATGCCGGATGGAAATGGCCGTTCAAAGTCACCCAGACTCCGGCCGCACTCACGGGCAGGGCCGATTGGGACGGCAACCCGTACTGGGGCCAGTGCGACTGGCTTTGCGGGCCTGAGCTGTACCCGCGCTATGAAAAGTGGATCGCGGAATTCTGCAAGCGTTATTGGGAAGAGGGCAAGGGCGGGCTATGGGGCCTGGAAAACTACAACGAGCCGTGGGAGGGCGGCGGGATCAGCGGTTGGGCGCGCGATTGCCTCCAATACCGCGAGATTCAGAGGACCATCGCCCGCGCGGCACGGTCGGTATCGCCTGAGATCAAGCTGTTGGCCGCCTCCTCGATCATGAACACCGAGGACAAACTCTTCTCCGATGGAAGCAAGGAATTCGAGAAGTACCTGGACATTTTCACCGACCACTACGTCGTGCCGTCGATGTGCTACGGCCCCATGGTGGCCAAATCGCACGGCAAGGAGTCGATGGAGACCGAGACGTGGCTGGTGGGCAACGAATATCAATTGCCGCAGGGCGTAGCCCAATTCCTGGCGTGCGGGCAGAAGCGCGTCTCGCCCTGGCATCCCCGCGTGCTGTTCGACAACGTCCCGGGTGGAACGGAGGACACGCTGATCCCCAGTCCCGTGGCGGCGGCGACGGCGGCCTTCAACTATTTCGTCACCGGCAAGACTTTCGAGAAAATGGTTTTCAAGGACCATCTGCCCTGGGTGTTCCAGTTTGGCAAGGATGACGACAAGGATGCCCTGCTGGTGATGTTCGGCCAGCTCGTCGTCATCGGCGGCGACAACCCCAAGGAGCGGATCTGGTCGCAGGTTGACAGCGTCTCCGGCGGAACCATGACCATCGACAACGGCGATGGCCTGCTGAAGTTCTATGACCTCGCGGGCAATCCAACCTACGCCGGCGAAAAGATCATCAAGCTCCCGATGAACATTTTCCCCAGCTACATCACTTGCGAACAAGGCCCCAAGGCGGCCGCGGAACGGCTGTCGCAGATGAAGATCGAGGGCAAGCGCCCGGTGGAAATTCTTCCGCATGACTTCAACACGCTGCTGACCGCCAAGGATGCCACGTTGAACGTCGTCCTGCACAACTGCCTGAATCAAAAGATCAGCGGAAAACTGTCGGTGAAGGCGCCTGCGGAGATCACGCTGGCGGCCGGCGAGCAGGCCGTGGAGCTGAATCCGGGCGAGAGCAAGACCATCGCCTTCCCGGTGGCCAAGGCGGCGCCCAATGAAAACAACGCGTATCCCTGCACGTTCAATTTCACCTCGGATGTCGGCAACGCCGAATATGCTGAGGCGATGAACGTCGCGGTGGCCATGAAGGCCAAGATCACCGTCGATGGCAACCTCGACGACTGGAAAGACATCCCATCCGTTTCATGCTTCGCCAGCAAAGATAAGATCGACCCGACGGAGCTGATGCGCCGGCCGTGGCTGCAGGTGCAGGGAGGCAAGGGAGAGGTGGTGGCCGGGCGGGTCAAGCTGGCATGGGATGAGAACAACGTTTACCTGTGCGCGGAAGTGCAGGACAAGACGCCCGAGACCGTGGCGCCCCGTTTTGCCGATCGCGATGAGAACAGCTACTTCCACACCAAGGCGGATGATGAGATTGAGCCGTTCAAGAAATTTCTCGAAACCAAGCGGCCGGACCTCGGCGGCAAGAGCTTGAAGGAAATGGGTCACAGCTTCGGGGAAGTGCCGTACATTTACACGCGATCTCCCGAGGCCGGCCTTCCGTTCCGGCGCGACCGGCTCCAGGTCGGGTTCGACGTCGTCGATGACTGGCACGATCTGCCCAGCGACACGGACAAGGTGCCCTATGGCTACCATGTCGTCCCCGACACCGACTACGAGTACAGCATGTACCTGTGCGGCGACGGCAAGGGCGAAGTCTGGCGCCATCTGGGTCCGGGCGTGCCGCGGATCGCCGATTTCCCGCGCCAGCCGCGCGGCAAGATCACCACCGGGGCGGTGAAGGATGCCACCTTTGTGGTGAAGCGCACCGACACCGGATACGTCTACGAGTGCGCCATTCCCAAGAGCGAGCTGGCGCAATTCAAGCTTGCGGCCGGCACCGACTTCGGCTTCGTCTTCAAGATCGGCAACAGCGGCGGCGCTCAGCCCGAGTACGGCCATGATAAGGCCGTGACGAAGATGAACGGCCTGACCCTGCACCCCTACTGGGAACGCTCCCCAAGCTGCGCCGTCCGCTGGACGCTGAGGGAATGAGATGGGAGCGAAACGGCGAAACGGTGAATGGGCGACGCGGCGAAGAAACGCCGGCGGGCGAAGCACACGTTCCCTCGCCGGTTCGCCGTCTCGCCGTTTCGATGGATGAGCGGTCTTGACAGGATGAAATATATGCGTGGTCCCGTACTCCTCGCGTCTGTCTGCTTATTGACGGCAGTGGCTCGAGCCGATGTGAAGCCGGTGGGCATCTTCGCCGATCACATGGTCCTGCAGCGCGACATGCCGGTCCCGGTGTGGGGAACGGCTGCGCCCGGCGAGAAAGTGGCCGTCAGCATTTCGGATCGCAAAGCCCCCCCTGCCGAGGCGACGGCCGGCGACGACGGGCGGTGGATGGTGCGGCTCGAACCGCTCAAGGCCGGCGGACCGTTCGAGCTGACCATCGCGGCGAAGAACACGATTACCTTCAAAGATGTTCTGGTCGGCGAGGTATGGGTGTGCAGCGGCCAGTCGAACATGGAATTTAAGCTGGAACGCGCTGCCGGCGGCGCCGACGCGGTGGCGGCCGCCAACGATCCGCAGCTTCGCCAGTTCCGGGTTGGCGGCGGCATCCCCGCCGAGCCGGCCCGCGATGTGACCGGTACCTGGCAGGAGGCGAATCCGCAGACCGTGAAGGATTGGTCGGCCGCGGCCTATTTCTTCGGCAAGGAGTTGCGCCAGAAGCTCAACGTCCCAGTGGGGCTGGTCAACAACGCGATGGGCTGGACTCCGGCGGAAGCCTGGACCAGCCGCGAGGCGATGGAGGCTGACCCGGATCTCAAGGTGATCGTGCAGCGCTGGGACCATTGGACGGCGGCTTATCCCCATGCAAAGGAACTCTATGAGCAGAAGATGAAGGAGTGGAAGGCCGCCGCCGACAAGGCCAAGACGGATGGCAAACCTATCCCAACCGAACCGGCCCAGCCCGCCAATCCCGAGTTCATGCACCGTGCCGCCGCGCTGTACAACGGCATGCTCGCGCCGCTCATGCCCTTCGCCATCCGCGGCGTCATCTGGTACCAGGGGGAAACCAATTCCGGGCGCGCCGATCAATACCGCAAGCTCTTTCCGGCGCTGATCCGTGACTGGCGCGGCCATTGGGGCCAGGGAAATTTCCCCTTCATCTATGTGCAGATCGCGCCGATGGACGCCGGTCCGGTCGATCGCGCCGAATTGCGCGATGCCCAGCGCGAAGCGCTTTCGCTGCCCAACACCGCCATGATCGTCACGCTCGACATCGGCGAAGCCAAGGATGAGCATCCGCACAATAAGAAAGAAGTGGGACATCGACTTGCCCTGGCGGCAGAGAAACTCGCTTACGCGCAGGATGTGGTCTATTCCGGCCCGCTGTACCAGGGTATGAAGGTGGAAGGCAATGCCATCCGGCTTAGCTTCGAGCATGTCGATGGCGGACTGGTGGCGCGGGGCGGGAGCCTTAAAGGTTTCACCATCGCCGGAGAAGACAAGAAGTTTGTCGCCGCCGATGCCAAAATTGACGGCAAGAGCGTACTCGTATCGTCCGCCAAGGTGGACAAGCCGGTGGCGGTGCGCTACTGCTTCGTCAACTGGCCGGGCGATGAAAATGTCACGCTCTTCAACACCGCCGGCCTGCCCGCCAGCTCGTTCCGGACGGATGACTGGCCCCTGACTACCAAGGGCGAGACCAGGATGTTCTTCGACCAGATGGGACTGGATGACGTCACGCTGACGCCGAAGAAGTAGTTTAGCTGCCACCGAATCGGCGAGCCGGCGAATCGGCGATGAATCTTTTCGCCGGTTCGCCGGTTTAGTTTCGCCCTTCCGTGCTCCGCAAGATAAGACGATTCAGGTTTTCACATCGATCGCATACAACCGCGGCTCGGGGCTTGTGCCGCGGACCGTGGTCACACGCAGTCGCGCCAACTTTCCCGGCAGGGTATTGGCGGGCCAGACCACCGGGCAGCGCAGTCCGCCGGGTCCCGCGGCCCGCGCGACCGTGCCGGAGCGCGGGCCGGAGAATTCGGGGAGGGGCGTGAAACGTTCATCGAGAATCTCCACGCGCATCGCTTCCACGCCATCGGCGTTCAATATCACCTGGGCGTTTTCCGAAAAAAGGATCGGGGCAGTGCAGGCCGTTCCCTCGTTGGCGCCGGGGTTCAAGCCGAGCGCGCCCCAGCGGTCGCGGGGCAGGGTGGCGAGTCCGACTTCGCCTGAGTAGTACTTGACGTCATCGTCGGTGCCATAGAAGCCGCCAGCCATGCGCCAGCGGCCGTGGTAGATGAGAGTTTGTTCTCCCACGTTGAGGATGCCATTGCTCTGGCAGAGGACGGTGTTGAAGTTGCGCCCGGGCACGGGGGTGGCCAGCGAATCCTGTCGGCGCAGAAAGCGATGGCCTTTGACCGGCTCGCGGAAATGGATGCCGTCATTGGAGATGAGCAGGCCCAAATCGCAGGAGACCTTGTCGAAGGCGCCGGCATTGTCGACATTATGCCACAGGCCATAAAGCCCGATGCAGACGTTGCCGAAACTCGCCGCGCCGACACCCAAATGCACCTGGTCATACGGGCCATTCATGCCGCGCAGGCTGCGGTCTTCCGGTTCGGCCAGGGCGAATGCCTCGGCTATCAGATCGGGCCAGACATCCCAGTCGTAGGAGACGCGGGCGACGCCAGTTCGGCCGCAGGGTGTGCCGCCTTCGGCCAACCAGCCGGCCCCGGCGTCCAGCACGTGGTAGTGAACGATGTACTGGCCATCGTGCTTGATGAACGAGGATTCCTCAACGAACTGGTTTTTGAACGGGATGCTCGTCACCGTCCAGTGCAGGCCATCCGCGGAGATCGCCAGGGCGATGGTCGGAACGCAGCCGTACTCGGGAATCGGCGGGTCGTTCTGATCGGGGAGATACTCGTAGACCATCTTATAACGCCGGGCCGGGTCCGGGTCGGCTGTGTCCTTGATGATGTTCACCGTGCCGATCCGCGCATGGGGGATGGCGATGGCGTTGTTGGCTCGGCTGCCTTTGAACAGCACCTGCCCCAGCGCCGGTTTGGTCCAGTGGATGCCGTCGTCGCTCTCTGCGTAGCAGATCGGCCCCCCCTGAACTGGAGAGCCTCCTGGCGGGCGGGCGATCTGCTGCATCATCCGCGGCGGCCAATCGGGGTTGATGCCCCAATGGGAGGCGTAGTACCACATTCGGAAGCGTCCCTCATCGTGCAGCACGGTCCCGTAAAAGTGCGCGGCCGAGTCATCCGGCGCGCCCGAGCCAAAAGGAGCGGGCGCCAAGACGGGCTCAGCGCGCACGGCCGGTTTCGACAGGTAGAGTCCCACGTTCTTGCGGAACGGCAGAGAAACATCGTCAATGGCGAGAAGTGTCTGTTGCACGCTCTATTCCTTTCCGGTGATCTGGTTTCCCAGCCAATCTGCCGCCTGATCGTGCCAATCGGGGAAACTGGTATGTCCCGGAGTCGGCAGCACACGCAAGGTGACCGCGTTCGCCAACCCGGCTTCATGGCCCGCGGCCATCAGTGCATGGGCGAAGGCGACCGCTTTGTCGGTACCCACGCGCTCGTCTGCATCTCCGATGGTGATCCAGGCGGCGCGGCCGGGGGGGCCGGCGAGCGCGGCGACGGTATTCAGCAGCGCGAGCCGGCGTACCAGCGGATTCGCCTCCTGCCCGGCGAACTCGCGCAGCGCCAGAAGGTCCGTCACCGGGGCGAAGCCGGCCACCGCCCTTATGCGTAGATTGCCGGCCGCCGCCTGAAATGCCATGAAGCCGCCGCGCGAAATGCCCGCCGCGGCCAGCCGCGCGGGATCCGCGACTCCCGCCGCCATGAGATGCTCAACCACGTCGTTCACGCGCCGACGGAATGCCGCCACGATGTCTTCACCCGCCGCACAGCGTGCCGCCCACCCTTCCAGTTCCGCCGGTTCGCCCGCGCGGCGGTCGGCGCCGTGACAGGGCAGATCCTGCGAAACCACGTTCCAGCCGCGTGCATAAAGTAGCCGGCCGACCCGGAAGAAGGAGTCGGTGCTCAGCGTGTCCGCACTGCTCGCGGCCAGCAGCAGCAGTGTCGGCGCCGGTCCGCCGCCTTGAGCTGGCAGCATCGCGAAGCCGGTGCCGGAGGCTGTGGTCCTATTCATCGGGCGCATTTGAATTCTGAAACGTGAAACATGAAGAGGCCGGAAGGCATGGAGTGGATTGCCCCTTCGTGCCTTCGTGCCTCCTGCCTCCGTGCCTTCCACACTACCGCGCCACCTC
>DAIOHQ010000106.1:0-15310 GCA_036744635.1 Tepidisphaeraceae bacterium
CCCCCCGACGGGCCGTCAACACACCGCTCCGAGCAACAACCTTCTCTGATGGGCGGGGGAAGCCGAAGAATGACTCGGCTTCCTTAATCCTGCCGGCTGCCTTCCGACCCTGTTGGCTATGTCAATTACCAAGATCGCGAGAACTTGATTACATGCGGACGACTTCATGGTATTCTACACCTTTAACTCCTGCTGAAAGGTCAGCAAATGTCGCGACAACACGTAAGGGGACGAATAAAGGCGCGTGGAGTGATGGACGAGCTGAGGGCGGAAATAAGGCATGAGTGGAACAAGGTGCTGCCTGACCAACGAACAGAGAGTAACGTGACGCTGCTAATTCAGAGGATGCACGAGAAATTTGGATCAGGAATTAGCGGAGATTCTTGGCAGGTGATCAGTGGCATGGTGAGCGACGCTCGCCGGGGGCGTCTGTGATGATGACACTCTCATTGGCCTGTGCGTCCCGAAGAGTGGCGAAATTCGCTCAAAGACAATGCTGTCCGCACTCCAAAAATGAAATCTTGGAATGAGGTATCCCATGCTCACTAATACGCGATTGCGACGGTATTTAACGATACACATTGTCCTCTTTCTATCAGCAATATCCTTCGTAGACACTCTGCGCGCGGCCGCACCCGCCTCTGGTCCTTCTACCCGCGAGGCGCGCGATATTGCGCTGAAGGTAGCGACTTCACGCGTGGAGATGTGTCACGATATTCTTCGGCAAGCCGCTCTTCATGCGCGTCAAGCTGGCCGAACGGAGCGGGGCAACGCGCCGTTTCAAGATCGCCTCACACGATTCGCTGAGTTTGAAAGCGCCCGGCTTGAGCCCCTGCTAGCGCCAACACCTGCCCCGGCTTCCCAGCCGACGAGATTCAAGCCGCCTACTAAGGAAGAATTTGCACGGCTCCAGCATAGGCTGAAAGAAACATACAAGGCAGAGTTTGAGAGCCGTGATCCCGCTACTTGGGCGACCCTCGCCCGAAGATTCCACGATCGTGCTCAGGAAAGCAGCGAACATTCTGAGAGATACGTTTTGCTGTTTGAAGCTTCAAATCTTGCAGCCAGTTCCGGCGACGTCCATTTCGATTTCGCGATTATCGATGAGCTTTGTGCGCAGTTTGACAGGGAGGCGCTTTCTTGGAAACTGAGGGACTTGAAGTGGTTTGTTCAGGAGTGCGAGATTCCATCGTGCTGGTATGATGCCGCAGTGGGATGTTTGATGGTCGCTGATGAAGCAAGACTGCTGCAGGAGTTTGGCGCGCTAGAGAAAGTGGCGAGCATGGCAGAGGGAGCGGCGGCTAGAACCAAGGATCGCAGCTTTATCGACACGATCAGCATGTTCTCTCGGGATGTAAGAGTGATCTCAACCGAGGGATCGAATGGAATGCGGCCTAGCGGAAAACAATCTGATTCTTCAGACGATAGAGCTAATCTGTGGGATGGATGCTTTCTGTGTTTCGTAAGAGCAGAATGGCCTGCGGGCCTGCCCTTTCTTCAAAAGTGTAAAGATCGCGGCTTGCGTGAGATTGCTGACGCGGAGGCAGTGAACCCAAAGGACGGAAAATCTAAAATAGCCCTTGGGGATGGCTGGACGAAATTAGCCGAGCGTGCTGATCTCCCAGGTTATTTGCTTAGAACTAGAGCGAAGGAATGGTACCGCGAGGCGCTTGAAAACACCTCCGGAATAGACAAGGAATATGTTGAAAAGAGGCTGCGAGAATAAGGAAGGCAAAGGCCTCCGGTACGACCCGCCTACAGGTGTCGCGCAGCAACGCGGCGGCCTTGACCGACGGTACTCCGGCGGAATTGTCCACCGCAGGTGTGCTCACCGCAGGTGCACATGCTCACCAAACGCATCATCCCCTGTCTGGACGTTGACACTGGCCGCGTGGTCAAGGGCGTCAAGGAGCAGCCCAGAGGGTCAAGAGCAGCCCAGAGGGTCAAGAGAGCAGCCCAGAGGGTCAAGAGTCATTTCAGCCCCCTTCGTCGCGTCGTCGCTCCCCCTCCGCTCTTCCGCGAGCAACGCGAGCGGGTATGTCCGACGGTACCCCGGCGGAACTGCCCACCGCAGGTGCGGAATTGCCCCGCCGCAGGTGGCCGCGGGACTCAATAGTGGAAGCCGTTGCCGCGCTGGTGCATGAAGGAGTGGCCTTCTCTGAGGAGTTGGCCGGCGGTGACTTCGGCGAGGTAGAGGTCGTGGTCGGCGTTGAAGGTGACGGTCTGCAGCAGGCGGCATTCCATCCAGGCCAGGGAGTCGGCCAGCACTTGCAGGCCGCCGGGGAGTTCCTGGGTCTTGATATCCTGGAAGGGGTCTTCGCCGGCGGGGATGCCGCGGGCGTAGCGTTTCATGATGGCCGCGTCGCCCTCGCCCAGCACGGAGAGGGCGAATCGTTTGCTGGCGCGGATAATGTCCGCCACCGGCCGGCCGGCGGCGATGGCAACCGAGATGGTGGGCGGCTCGAAGGATGCCTGCTGCACCCAACTGGCCATCATCGCCCCCGATTGCCCGGCGTGCTGCGTGGTCAGGATGAACACGCCGCTGGGAATCCGGCCAATCGCCTTGCCGACGCTTTGCTTGATTGGTTCGCTGACTGCCATGGGAATATTTCCTTGCTCATGCGGATTAGCTGCTTCTGCAAGCCTGAACGATCTTATGCCAGGGCGTGGAGAAATGCGCGGGGGATGCGACAGGTTGCGGCGAAATGAACCCGGATTATTCACCGCAGCCCCGCCTATACGCAGCCCCCGTGATCGCAAAAAAAATCTTTGCCACAGATGGGGCACAGATGCGGAGAGATCAAGGCACGAAGGCATGGAGGAGAATTTCACTTCGTGCCTTCGTGCCTTCGTGCCTGTGTGCCTTCGTGCCTCTTGCTTCCCCATCTGTGTTCATCTGTGTGTATCTGTGGCTAATTTCTTTTCTTCGCTCTTCTTCGCGCTCTTGGCGCCTTCGCGGTCAATCCGCGTTTTCCGGCCTAAGAAATGCCGAGTCCGGCCGTGATAGCTGAGGTATGGCAAGCAACCACGACGTAGCCGGGCGGCGGCGGATGTGCTACGGTTTGAACATGGGCGACGATGTTCCCCACCCCCCCCTCCCCGTCGAATACGCCTGCCCGCACTGCGGCCAGCCGGTCGAGTTGGCCCCGCCGCCCGCACCCGCACCCGCGGGACAGGCCATCACCTGTCCGTACTGTTTCGAGGAGTTTTCCATCGCCGGCGCCCCCCCCTACCCGGCCGAGGATGCCGACGATGCCCAATGGGAGCGGCGGCGACAGGAAAAAGAGCAGGAACTCGACAGCCTGCGCATCCGCAACGTAGTCGTGGCCAGGCGGGCTGCCTTCCGCACCCGCTCGTACTTTCTCATCGCCGGCCTGGGGGCGGCGGCCATCACTGCGCAGCTTCTGGTGAACGCGTTTTACCATTTCAAAAATCACACCGGCGTGGCCAAGCCGTATGGCTATCTGCTCTGCGCGGCAGCCCTGGTCGTGGCCATCATCTTTTGCATGAAACACGCCCGGCGGCTGAGCAGGGAGATGAAGCATTCCGCCCTGGATGAGCTGCCGCCACCGAAGAATGAGCCGGATTTTTCCCAGTTGAGCGATGGCTCGCAGCAGGTGAGGAATCTGGAGGATATCAAATAGCGGCCTTCACATCGCATCCAGTTCCCAGTCGATATTCAGCTCATCGCACAGGCCGCCGAGGCTTTGACGGAGTTTGGAAATCGCCGTGGACCGGGGGACGGAAAGAATCAGCTCCATCTCAAACACCGGCGCGCCGGTGATCGGAGCCGCGGCCAGGCGGGTCTCCAGGCTTTCGATGTTGACGCTCATGGTCTTCAGCAGGTGGGCGATGTGATGCACCAGCCCGGCCTGGTCCATCGCCGTGGCGGTCAGGCGATAGGGCAGCGCCTGGGCGCTGGCGGCGGTGCGCGCGGATTCGGCCGGCCGCAGCTCGGCATGAAGATTGGTGGCGGCCGACAGCCCCGGCAGCCCCGCGCGGATTTTGCCCAGCGTCTCCTCCGTCCCCGACAGCAGCACCATCATCGCGAACTGCCCGCGCAGGTTGACCATCCGGCTGTCCTCGATGTTGCCCCCCTGCTGGAAGATGAATTCCGAGACTTCGTCGACCAGCCCGGGGCGGTCGGAACCGACGGCGGTGAGAATGGCATGGGTCATGGCGATCACGATAAAGCGCGGGCGCAAAAAGGAAAGAGCCGGGCCAGCGCCCTTTCCTCAGCCCGCGCGCACTGCATTTTGTCATTGCTCCCCGTAGAATAGCCGCCAAAGAAGCACCCATGGCCGAACTCGGATATCGCTACCGCTTTCGCCCCGATGAGCTGCCGGCCATCCGCGCCTGCAAGGATGATCATGGTTTTGCCATCGTCGAGCAGCTTCTGCCAACCGCCAAGATTGAGGCGATGCAGCGCGATGTGTGCTCTGTGCTGGAGTCCAGCACACCTCCGGGCGGAACGGTTTACAGTCTCGATTTCATTCAATATTCCCCGGCGCTGGCGTCGCTGCTGACCATCCCGCCGTTCATGGCGGTCGCGTCAGCGCTGTATGACCAGTCGATGACCCTGAACCGATCGGCGGCGATCTTCAAGCGCCCCGGAGCCGCGGCCGGTCCGTGGCATACCGACTGGCAGGCGTTGGACCCGGCAGCGCCGACCAACGATGCCGTCCTCAACACCACCGGGGCGTGCTCGATGTGGTTCTATCTGAACGGCACCCATCCCAGCCGCGCTGGGCTGGCGATTGTGCCAGACTCACATCGAGCAGATTGGCCGGGTCCGGCGGGTTTTTTCCTCACCGCGGGACGCAACACCTTCCACCGTACCGGCACTCCCGCCGAAGCTTACGCGCTGATGGATTTCCCCGAGGCCTTCCCGATCCTGAGCGATCCCGGAGACCTCATCATCTTCGCCGAACGGACTTATCATGGCGTCTTCCCGCATGGCGGAACCGAGCCGCGGCTGAGCTGCGCCATCAGCTTTCGGCCGGGGCGCGGCTATCCCCCCGCCGCCTGGCCGCCGTCGCAGCCGACCAGGGATTGGATCGCGGCCCAGCCAGCCGCAACCCGCGACGTTCTCGAATACTATATGGGAATGCCCTGGTGACGCCGTGACAAGCAATCAACTCGACATCGAACAACCCGGGCAATTGCTCGAATACCTGCGCGGCAGCGGCCGAATCGGCGCCTCAGAGGTCATCCAATCCACCGCGCTCTCCGGCGGCGTTTCCAATCGCACCGTGCTGGTCACCCGCGCCTCTGGCAAAGCCTGGGTGATGAAGCAGGCCCTGGCGCAACTGCGCACAAAAGTCGAATGGTTCAGCGACCCGATGCGCATCCATCGCGAGGCGGCCGGGATTCGCTGGCTGGGGGAATTGGCCCCGCCGGAGACGATCCCAAAACTCATCTTCGAAGATCACGAGCATCATCTGCTGGCGATGGAGGCGGTGCCGGCGCCGCATGAGAACTGGAAGATGATGCTGCTGCAGGGCCGCGTCGAGCCGAAGCATGTCGAGCAGTTCGCGGCCATCGCCGGAGCGATCCACCGCCGCGCTGCTGAGTCCACCCAGCCGCTGAAGAATATCTTCGCCGACCGCTCCTTCTTTGAGTCGCTGCGATTGGAACCGTACTACGCGTACACCGCGACGCAGGTGCCCCAGGCCGCCGAGTTCCTGCACGAGCTGATCGCCCAAACCCGCCAGCGACAGCTCACCCTCGTGCACGGCGACTACAGCCCCAAGAACATCCTCGTGCATGGCGGCCGGCTTATCCTGCTCGACCACGAAGTGATTCACTGGGGCGATCCCACCTTCGATCTGGGATTTGCCCTGACCCATCTGCTGAGCAAGGCCCATCACCTTCGGCAATTTCACCGGCAGTTTTATCAGGCGGCCAGCACGTTCATCGACGTGTATGCCGCGACCGTCGGCCCGGTATACTGGGATGCGAACCTGCAGGCGATGGCGGTGCGACACACGCTCGGCTGCATGCTGGCCCGCGTGGCCGGGCGATCAACGCTGGAATATTTGAGCGATGATGAGAAACGTCGCCAGCAAGGTATTATCGTGGAGTTGATGCAACACGCGCCCCCGACAATCGAAGCGCTGGCGGGCGACTTCATTGGCAGCTTGTGAATCAGTGCCACGATGCAGTCTTCTTAAACGATGGCGTGATGGTGATTGAGCAATTGAGCGCGATGGAAATCCTCGACAGCCGCGGCCGGCCGACGGTATCGGCCACCTGTCATCTGCGCGGTGGCGCAAGCGGCACCGCCTCCGTCCCCTCCGGCGCATCGACTGGCCGAGCCGAGGCGCTGGAGTTGCGCGACGGCGACAAGAGGCGCTATCGCGGCCTGGGTTGCCGTAAAGCTGTCGCGAACGTCAACGGTGAGATCAACGCCGCGCTTCGCGATCAGGAATTTTCGGCGCAATCGGAATTGGATGCCGCACTGCTGAAACTGGATGGCACGGCCAACAAATCGCGCCTGGGGGCGAACGCGATCCTGGCCGTCTCGCTCGCTTTCGCCCGCGCGGTAGCCGCCGAACGCGGCGTTCCCCTGTACCGGCATTTCCGCGACATCCTCGCCGAAGGCGGCACACCCGCGCCGCTGCCCGGACGCGACAACGCAATGTCCCTTCCCCGCCTGACGATCAACCTCTTCAGCGGCGGCAAGCACGCTGGCGGCCAGGTGCCGATCCAGGATGTGCTGTTGGTGCCGGCCAGCGCCCAAACCATCGACGACGCCCTGGCCATGACCTTCGCCGTCTACCAGGCCGCCGCCGACCTCACCAAACAGAAATATGGCTCGCGTGCCCTGACCGCCGATGAAGGCGGCCTCGCTCCCCCCTTCCCCTCCGCCGACGCCATGCTCACCGACGCCGTCGAGGCCATTCGCGCTGCCGGCTTCGAGCCCGGTGAAGACGTCGCCCTGGCCGTCGATGTCGCCTCCAGCCACTTTTATCAGAACGGCGTCTATCAGCTCGGCGAATACCCGCTCAATGCCGCCGAGATGATCGGAGAATTGGGCCGCTGGCTGACTCACTATCCGATCGTCAGCATCGAAGACGGCCTGGCCGAAGACGATTGGGAGCATTGGCCGGATCTGTGTCGTGCGTTGGAAGGCAAGGCGCTGGTGCTGGGCGACGACCTGCTCTGCACCAATCCGCAGCGCATCGGCCGCGCCATCGATTCGGGCGCCGCCAACGCCCTGCTGCTGAAGGTGAACCAGATCGGCTGCCTCACCGAGGCGGCCCAGGCCTGTCGCCTGGCGCGATCGGCCGGCTGGGCCGTCACAATCAGCGCCCGCAGCGGCGAAACCGAAGACAACTGGCTGGCCGACCTCGCCGTCGGCTGGGCCGGCGACCAGATCAAAGTCGGCTCGATCACCCAAAGCGAACGCCTGGCCAAATACAACCGCCTGCTGGCCATCGAGCGCGAAAGCAAGTTGCCCCTCGTTGCCTGGCCAAACAAACGATAGAACGCAATTCAGAACCATTGAGCCGCTGATGCGAATCCACCTCCCTTTCCTTGGCGCGCTCATTGTCATCGCCACCGGATGCAAAGCCCCCGCTCTGCCCGCGCATCATTGGAGCGCGCCGCCAGCAAGGGTGCAGCTTGAAAAGGGCGCACACGCCACGTCGATGGAATTTGACCCGACCGGCGAATTCCTGCTCGTTCATCTGACGCTGCCGACCGGGCCGACCGCGCGCATCTACGATCGCAATGGCAATGAACAAGGTCAGGCAATTGACCCCGCCGGCCTTCCCACCGCCGAATTCGCCGAGCGCTTTCCCGCCTTCGCGCGCCACAAGGTGCTCGACGAGCTGGCCAAGGATGTCCTGGGATACGACTGGAACACCGCCGTCACTAAAGGCGTCCGCATCAAGGCCATCAGCCAGCGCGACAAGCGGCTGGCCAACTATTCGGCCGAGCTCTGGACGCTCGAAGACGCACCGAAAATGCGCTGGAGCGTGCAGCTCCCGCGCGATCCCGCCTATCGCCGCGCCGAGCCGCCCCATGCCTATTTCTTCACGCGGCAGAAACGACACTGGGTGCTGCTGATCTTTCCCTTGGACGCCGAGGCGTATCTGCTCGCCGAGAAAGATGGATTCCTGCAGGCACGATTTTTCTACGACAGCGCCGGCGCTGCCAGCGGGCCGGTGGCCTTCGACTCGCTCGGCCCCACGCTCGCCTATTGCAGGAATGGAAATCCGCAACTGAAAGTCATCGGCATCGACCCGCCCTTCCCAGTCCTCATGCAGACCAGCCCAGCCTCGCCCCCCATCAGGCCGGGCCGCTGGGAGCCGTCAGCCATTGCATTTGCCACCGCAGACCTGATCGTCGTGCGCTCCAGACGGATATCTTCAAAAAAGGAAAAAGGTCCAGGGCAGGCCATCGATCTCTATCGCGTCGCTGATGGCCAGCACGTCTGGGGCACAACCGCCGCGAACACTATCGCCCTTTCGCCTGACGGAGCCTTCCTCGCCGTCGCCACCGATGAGGGTATCGAGATCGGTGCCCTGCACGGCGCCGCCGGGATAGAATGAACCGGGCTTGGCCAGACTCATGAACTTCCGACCCGCACATCTTCTACCTCTGCTCCTGCTTGCAGTGCTTCCCTCCGCCCTGGCGGAAGCGCCCTCGCTGGCAAGGCTAAAGGCGACGGCGATTGGCCCCGATACCGCGGCCGCCAATTCCGCCCTGGCTGAACTTTCTTCCGATAATCTCACCAAACCCGCCGCCGCCGACATTGCCCAGGAACTTCTCCCCCGCGATGCCGCCGCCATCGAAAAGGCCGCCGCCGGTATCGACGAAGAGAAACTGGCCAAGGCGCTTGAGGAAATGGAAACGTTCCGCGCCAAAGCCTTCGACAACATCTCCAACATCGCCAAGGGGACGCCCATCCGAAACCTGCACGTGATCTACGACCGCCTCAGCGAATTGCAGTCGGATGTCCGAAGTGCCCAGTCGCGGCGCTGCATCGCGCTCGATCTGATGTCGCGCCGGCCGGAGCTGCGCCGCATCCTGCGCGAGGTGAGAAAGATCGAGCCGGTCAAGACCGATGAGGATTCCGATGCCAAGCTCCACGAGCTGGCCGACAAGGCCCTGGGCATGCCGCTGGATCAGGCGCAGACGCTCCCGCTGTTAGGCGAAGGCAATCGCCCCGACGACCGCCCGCTCTGGTTCTACCGCGTCTGCCGGCAGGTTGAGGCCTACAACGCAAAACAAGCCGAAGACCTCGGCAAAGAGGAATTCGCCACCGTGCGCTGGACCAATCAATACCGCGAGGCCCTCGGCCTGCTGCCGCTGGAGATCGACGCCCGCCTCACCCAGGCCGCCCGGCGGCACAGCAAGGAAATGTTCGACCTGAAATATTTCGGCCACGGCTCCAAAACTCCCTCGGAAAATCAACCCCAGGACCGCCTCGCCCATGCCGGTTACAAGACCCAAGCCTGGAAGGAAAACGTGGCCATGGGCCACCCCAGCGGCGAGACCGTCTTCTGGGCCTGGTTCGACAGCCCCGGCCACCACAAGCAGATGACCTCCGAAACCAACGCCATCGGCGTCGGCCGCTGGGGCGACTACTGGACCGAAGACTTCGGCGGCGAACCCCGCCTCATGGGAGCCAGCGCAGCCGACCGCGCCGCCGCCAGGATCGAAGGCGACCTGCTCCCGCCGCAGGGGAAGGTAGCACGGGCGTCTCGCCCGTGAGCAGAAGATCCGACACGGACGAGACGTCCGTGCTACTGAAATTTTTCAACCCGGCCACGTTTCAAATCGCCTGAAATTTCCCTGCTTACGATCCGCGCTCTGTTCGCCGCGTACCTCTTTTCATACACTTGAGGCACTATGAGCAGCCTCTCGTTCGATATTGACGCAGTGGTGGAAGGCAAGGCGAGACTTACCGACGCCCAGGCCCTGGAGCTGTACCACAACGCCTCCCTGCACGACCTGGGCACCTGGGCCAGCGCCGTCACTGCGCGGCTGCACCCCGAGGACTACCGCACCTACGTCATCGACCGCAACATCAACTACACCAACGTCTGCACCGCCAAATGCACCTTCTGCGCCTTCCGCCGCGACCACGAAGACGCCGACAGCTACACCCTGAACCACGAGCAGATCGGCGAGAAAATCCGCGAGCTGCTCGCCATCCACGGCACGCAAGTCCTCATGCAGGGAGGCATGAATGACCAACTGCCCATCGAGTATTACGAGGACCTGCTCCGCTACATCAAGAGCGAATTCCCCACCGTCCACATTCACGCCTTCAGCCCCCCGGAGTTCGTCGAGTTCGAGCGCTTCTTCAACATGGACGCCCGGCAGATCATCCGCCGCTTCAAGGCCGCCGGCCTGGCCACCATCCCCGGCGGCGGCGGCGAAATCTTCGCCCCCCGTGTCCGCCAGCGCATCGGCAGCACCAAGTGCGGCGGCGACGACTGGCTCCGCATCATGCGGGTCGCCCACGAAGAAGGGATGAACACAAGCTGCACGATGCTCATCGGCCATATCGAATTCATCCGCGAACGCATCGAGCACATGAGCGCGCTTAGGGATATGCAGGATTATGCGAGGGCGTTGTCCGCTGTCCGTTGTCCGTTGTCCGTCGTTGAAGAACAGCGCGCAAGGCTCACGATGGCGAGAGTACAAAAATCTCGCCCGGGCGTATTCGCACAATCACAACGGACAACGGACAACGAACAACGGACAACCGGTTCCTACACCGCCTTCATCCACTGGCCCTTCCAGCGCGAAAACACTCCCCTCGGCCGCGCCAAGGAATGGGACGAAGCGACCTACGGCCCCTTCGACGACTCCACCAACGAAGACATCCTCAAAGGCCGAGTCGTCCGCCAGGCCGGCGCCGATGAATATCTCCGCACTCTCGCCATCGCCCGCCTCTATTTCGACAACATCCCCAATCTGCAAAGCAGTTGGGTCACCATGGGCCCCAAGATCGGCCAACTCGCCCTCTTCTTCGGCGCCAACGACATGGGCAGCGTGATGATGGAAGAAAACGTCGTCAGTGCCGCCGGCGCCACCTTCAAGCTCAACGAGCGCGAAATCTGCCGCCTCATCCGCGATGCCGGCTGGACCCCCTGCCAGCGCGACCAGTATTACCACATCCTGCAGCGCCATGATGGCGATGAGTCCCCCGACCTCCTCCCCCTGCCCAATCCGCCCATGCGTGACATAAAGCAGCTCGATAAACAGTTCATCGGCGCCGCCCCCGGCCTCGATGACGGCCAGGACCAAAGCCTCAAAGTCCAGCTTCCCATTCTTGGCGAAAGCAAATAGAGTGATTATCCGACGCCACCACTCCCATGGCGGGAAGACGATTGCTATTTTTTTCTCCGTTTATAACGAAGTTTCTCTTCTCTGAACGACGACGAGATTGATACGATATACCAAGCTGTTCCGCTGAAATCGGAGAACCGCAATGCAAAAATGGATGATCACCGCCTTGTGCATCCTGGCATGGATGTCTCCCGCGCTCTGCGCTCAATCCGCCCAGGCGGCCGCGCACGAGATCCGCATCCCGCTCATCGACGGCAAAATCGACCTGTCCAAACTCTCCCACGCCCTGCTGGCCGACGCCCATCTTTCCCGCATCCATCTCCCCCAGATGTCGATCGACGTGCGCGGGATCAAAGGTGTGCTCTTCATCCAGGCGCTGAACCAGTCCCTGGGAGATGGCTGCCGGCTGAGCGTCAGCGATGACGCCCTCGTGCTGCACCTGGACACCGACAAGCTGCCGCATGAATTGAACGCCGCCAAGTCCGACGTGCGCGCATTCACCGCCGATGAATGGCCGGACGCCACGGCCAAGCAGACCCGCCAATTCGGCCTGCTCCTGCCGGCCAACATTGATGCGACCAAACCGATGATCGTACTCGTCCACGGCCTGGACTGCGACCGCACCAACTGGTCCGCCATGGCCGATCTGCTGCAAGCGCACGGCTACCAAGTCGCCTACTTCACCTATCCCAGCGACCAACCCCTGGCTGACAGCGCCAAGCTGCTGGCGCAGCACATGGCCGCCCTGCGCGAAACCTATCCCGACATGGCCACCGACATCATCGCCCACAGCATGGGATCCCTGGTGGCGCGGGCGTATGTCGAGGGCGATGCCTACGCCGGCGGCGTCACGCATCTCATCCTGCTCGGCCCGCCCAATCACGGATCAAAATGGGCCAACTATCGTCTCGCGCTCGAAGTCGAGGAGCACTACGATCTCTGGCGGCACAACCCCGACTGGCGGCCAAGCTGGATGATCACCGACGGCCTCGGCGAAGCCGGCCGCGATCTCACACCCGGTAGCAAGTTTCTCACGGAACTGAATTCCCGCCCCCGCCGCGCCGGCGTGGCCTACACCATCATCGCCGGCAGCCATCACCCCGCCCGCCGCGTCGAAGCCAACCTGATCGAGGCTCCCGCCAACTGGTTGCCACAAAGCGCCGCCAGCTTGTGGGGCATCCGCCAGACCGCATCAGGCCTGCACCGCTTGGCAACAAACGTGCGCAGCGCCGACGGGACCAGCGACGGCCCGGTCTCGGTGGACAGCACCCGGCTCGAAGGCGTGAAAGACTACGTCCTGCTTCCGACCGACCACTGCCAGATGTACATGTCCTGCGACGGAAAAGAACCGGCAGCCTGGAATGTGGTGCGGGACCGCCTTGCGGACCCGAAGTAATTCGTACCTTAACGTAGGGTCCGCTTTAGCGGACGCGTTTTGGGTTGCGTCCGCTGAAGCGGACCCTGCGCTTGCGTCTCACCCCACCTGCCGTGCTTCAGTCAGCTCCACCCAGTTCCCCCCCGGGTCCACCAGCGCGATGCGCTCCTCCCCGGCCACCAATCCTTTCGTGCGCGTGAACGGAATCTCTCGCTCGATCAGCTTCCCTTCCATCGCTGCCACCGATTGAACGATAATCCCGATCGGCCGATAGTCCCCGCGCTCGACCAGTCCCTCATGGATGTCAAAAATGATCCGAAAATTCTCCGCGATGTACGTTGGCGTCTCCACCGCCTCCTTCTCAAACTCCAGCAGTTCTACGTAGAACACATCGAGTTCCCGCTCCGTACCCGCCGGCGCGGCAGCGCGCAGATCGTTCACCGCGATCAAATTCACCGGCGGCGGCTGGGTCATCCGCGGCCTGCGGTCCACCTGTGGCACAAAATCGGGATTGCTCGATTGCTCCAGTTCCATGCTCGGCTTTCCTCCCATATCTTATCCGCATCATGCGAAACCAATCCATCCTGCTGGCCTGCTTGCTGTTGATTTTCCCGATGTCGTTCCTCCGCGCTGACGTCCGCCTCAATCCACTCTTCTCCGACAACATGGTGCTGCAACGGGATATGATGCTTCCCATCTGGGGGACCGCCGCGCCTGGCGAGAACTTCACCCTGACTTTCGGCGAGCAGACCGCGAAGGTGACCGCCGACGATTCCGGCGCCTGGCGGGCCGAGCTGGCGGCGATGAAAGCAAGCAAGGAGCCGCGGGAGCTGAAAATAGAGGCCAAGAAGCCGATCACGCTTAGAAACATTCTCGTCGGCGAAGTCTGGATCGCCTGCGGCCAATCCAACATGGATTTCCCCCTCTCCAACGCCGATGGCGGCAACGAAGCGGCCGCGGCGGCCGATTTCCCCACCATCCGCCGCTACCGCACCGCCCAGCGCATGGCCGAGAAACCCCAGGATACCGCCCCCGGAAAATGGGAAGTCACCGCCCCCGACAACGCCAAGACTTTTGCCGCCGCCCCATTCTTCTTTGCCCGCGACCTGAACAAGCGCCTCGACGTTCCCATCGGCATCATCGACGCCTCCTGGTGGTTCACCCCCGTCAGCGCCTGGAGCAGCAGGGAACTGCTCGAGAGCGATTCCCTCTTCAAAGAGACGATCGACCGCTACCAGAAAGCGGTCGTCGACGGGCAGAATGTCTGGGATGCTTATCTCAAAAGCCTCAACGACTGGAAGGCCTCGCTGGACAGAGCCGATGCCGCCGGCGTGCCGCTCCCAGGCAAAGCTCCGAACCCGCCGGAACTGCCCCAGGTGTCCCACTGGATCCGCCCCTACGGCCCCTACAACGCCATGGTCCATCCCCTCATCCCCTACGCCATTCGTGGGGTCATCTATTACCAGGGCGAAACCAACGCCGGCGCCAAGCAATACGCCAGGCTCTTTCCCGCGATGATCCAGGACTGGCGCAAGCGATGGAACGAAGGCGACTTTCCCTTCCTCTTCGTGCAGCTCCCAAATTTTATCAACGGCAAGTATGACCCTGCCACGCAATTCTGGCCCGAAATCCGCGAAGCCCAGGCCCAGGCGCTTAAGCTTCCTGACACCGGCATGGCCGTTACTTATGACCTCGGCAACCCGCTGAACGTCCATCCCCACAACAAGAAAGATGTCGGCCTGCGCCTCGCCCTGCAGGCCCTCACAGTCGCCTACAAGCAGGACGTCGTCGCCTCCGGCCCGATGTTCGACTCGATGAAAATCGACGGCGAGAAAGCCATCGTGAAATTCACCAGCACCGGCGGCGGGCTTGTGGCCAAGCAACTTCCGGTCAGCGCTGAAATGCTCAAACGGCTCAATGACCAGGGCCCCGGCGAAAAAATGCTGGGCGAACTCGGGCGCGACGAAACAGCAGTAGATCCGCTGCAACGCACCTTGGGGGTGACTTGGTTCGTCATCGCCGGCGAAGACAAAGTCTTCCATCCGGCCAGCGCCAAGATCGACGGCGACACCGTCATCGTCTCCTCCCCGGATGTGAAAAACCCCGTCGCCGTCCGCTACGCCTGGGCCGACAACCCCGAGGGCGCGAACCTGTACAACAAGGAAAACCTCCCCGCCGCCCCCTTCCGCACCGACAAGTGGGAGCCCCCCGCGGCCACCCAACCGACGAAGTAGGTTTCGCGTGCACAGGCCAACCATGCCTATCCGCGAGTTGCGGTCGGTGCAAACGCCTGGTCGAATGCGGAAGTACGATCTCGGCGAAGTAATGACGCAGGAAACAATAGATTTGGGGATTACGGTGGGGTGGCCCGCTTTGCTGGCAATCGGCGTGTGGATCGACGGAGAGTGAAAATGAAATGTGGGACATTTGGGGACATTTTGGGACATTGGAGTGGCGTTAGTGCTTGATTTTGCTGTGGTTGTGGAATTGTGGGTATTTAGGTAATTTGTGGGCGAGTGGGACATTGGAAGGATGAATGATGAGTGCTGAAAGCTGAATGGGGAGCGCGGAGGGGGCGGGATGAGGCAATTTCGGGAAACGCGGGTTGTCGGCAGCGGCATTGGA
>DAIOHQ010000107.1:0-15283 GCA_036744635.1 Tepidisphaeraceae bacterium
GGCCATACTCGTAGCTCTCGGTGTCGGTGCCCACTTCCACCTGGCTGACCAGGCTCTTGACGTTGTCGTGCTGGTATTCGATCGGGTCCTCGATGGTGATGATGCGCTCGGATCGGGTGCGGTTGATCTTGCCGATGATCGCCGCCAGCGTGGTCGACTTGCCGCTGCCGGTTGTCCCCGAAACCACCACGATGCCGCGATGGTAGTTGGCCAGCTCCTCCACCTGCTGGGGGAGGTTGAGCTCTTCAAAATTGGGGATCTTGGTGACGATCCTCCGCATCACGATCGCGTATTTCTGGCGGCTGTGGAAGATGTTCACGCGGAAGCGGGCGAGGTTGTCGATCATCACGTAGGAAAGATCGACGGCGCCGCGGTGTTGCAGGATTTTCAGCTTCTCGGGGTCCTGCAGCACCTGCTTGACGAAGTCCCCCATCTGCTCATCGGTGGCCGGCGGGCAGTCGAGAAAACGCGCCCGCCCATCCACCCGGATCATCGGCACCGACCCGGCCTGCAGGTGCAGGTCCGAGCCGTTGATCTTGACGGTGGTCTTGAGGAAATCGTTGAGCGTCAGCTTGCGCTCCTCGACATGAATCTCCGGCTGCGGCGTCTCCCGGTCGATGTCCGCATTCTCCACGATCTGCCCCAGCTTGCTTGTCTGTAATGCCATGAACAGAACCTCCGGGTAGTTGCGCCCATTTCATTATTGCCACCCACCGTGCATTGAGCAACTGAAGAAGGCTCTTGAACCGGGCGTGCCCATACTTTGTGGCACAACTGCGATTCTGAATTAGAAATGCGGTTGGAATGGCGCCAGAAGGCGATTTGCCACAAAATCTGGCCGCGCCCCTTGAACCACTTGCTTCGCACGACAGCCCGCCTCCATTACCATGTCCAGCATGTCAACACTCGCATTCATCGGCATGGGGATCATGGGCAGCCCGATGGCCGGGCATCTGCTGGCGGCCGGGCATTCGCTCATCGTGTACAACCGCAGCAAAGGCAAGGCGGAGGAACTCCTGCAGCGCGGGGCGCGCTGGGCCGAATCCGCCCGCGCGGCCACCGAGAACGCGGATGTCATCTTCATCTGCGTTACCGACACGCCGGACGTAGAGGATGTGGTGCTGGGCAAAGAGGGGATCATTCATTCCGCCCGCCCCGGCCAGATCGTCGTCGATCATTCCACCATTTCCCCCGCCGCCACCCGCACCATCGCCGGCAAACTCGCCGAAAAACAAGCCACCTTTCTCGATGCTCCGGTCTCCGGCGGAGATGTGGGCGCCCGCAACGCCACCCTTTCCATCATGGTCGGCGGCGATGCCGACGCCTTTGCCAAGGTCGAACCCCTGCTTCGGCTGATGGGAAAAACCATCACCCACTGCGGCCCATCCGGCGCCGGCCAGCTCACCAAGCTGACCAACCAGATCCTGGTCTCGGTGACCAACCTGGCCGTGTGCGAGGCGCTGACCTTCGCCAGGAACAACGGCCTGGACCTGCAGAAGACCATTGCGGCGGTGGCCGGCGGCGCCGCCGGATCGTGGCAACTCTCCAACCTCGGCCCGCGCATGGTTCAGCGCGACTTCGAGCCGGGATTCACCATCGACCTGCAGCAGAAGGATCTGCGCCTGGTCCTCGCCACAGCGCACGAAAACGGCTTGAAACTACAGGCAACATCGCTGGTGCATCGCCTCTTTTCGGCAGCGCAGCAGCAAGGTTTGGGGAAAAAGGGAACACAGGGACTTGTGGTGGCGGTCGAACAAGCGGCCAGCGCGCAGGATTGATTGGAATTTGCCTCAATGCCAGTGCCGGCCAACCTTACATCGGCTCAGCCTTCACCGTCTCATCGAAGATCTGCAGCAGCTTGGACTTGTCGAAAATCATTTCCTGGCGGGTCAGGCCGACGATGTCGTACACGTGCGTCAGCTCGATGGCATCCACCGGGCAGGCTTCCTCGCACATGCCGCAGTAGATGCAGCGCAGCTCGTCGATGTCGAACTTGGCCGGGTATTTCTCCCGGTCATCCCAGGGCGATGCCTCCGCCTCGATGTGAATGCAGCGCGCCGGGCACGCGGTTGAACACATGAAGCAGGCCACGCATTTCACCCGCCCCTCCTCATCCTTGTTCAGCCGGTGTACGCCCCGATACGTCCGCAGCAGCATCCCGCCCTCTTCCACCGGAATGTCCTCGCGCCGCTTCTCGGGATACTGAATCACGCGGTCTTTGCCGCCCAGCACGGCAAACATGTGCTTCATGGTCGTCCCCAGCCCTATCAGCACCTGCGGCAGATAAAACTGGTCGGCCAGCGAGAGCTTCGGTTCATCGAGTACGAGAAGGTCTGCTTCTTTCATGGCGGAGGAAATGATAGCGGCGCGATTCTAAAAAAGAAAACGCATCAGTCATCCTGCCCGACTGTCCAAGACCCTACCTCGCCCTGCGGCGGCGGATGATGGCGGCGGCGCCGAGCAGCCCAAGCCCCAGCGACGCCGGCTCCGGTACGACCGAAACGATTTGAACGCCGTTGATCACAGCCGGTTGGCTGCCCTGCGTGCTGATGAGGGTAATGTAATCGCCCGGTCCGGAGATGGTCACGGTCGCGAAGGCGTAGTTCGAGCCCGCCACCCAGTCGGGGGCTCCTAGCGCCGGGCCGACGGAAATCGGCGTATTGCCAAAAGTGCCGCTCAGATTCACCCCGATATAATCGTTATAGACCCGGGTATTTGCGCCAGCGCCGGACTCATCGATCATGCTGATCAGGTAAACGTGGTAGGTCCCGGCCGCCAAGCCATTGATCCTCGCCGCCAGCGACGAACCCGTACTTGGCGTGACGTACAACAAGTCTTGCGCCAAGTCATTCTGGGCATAAGCATCCAGCGCCGTATAGCTGTATCCGCCACTGGGGCTGTAATTCCAATCTTGCACCCCATTTGGATCGTTGTAGGGAACCGCGGTACTGCGGTCGGAATTACTTACGATATAGGCTCCCAAGTCAATGGCTACCCCCGTTGCCGCCGTCCCATTGCTATAGCTCAGACCAGATGTCACGTCGGCTGATACGGGGTTCCAAGAGGTATCCGCGGTGGTAATGTCTCCTGCAAAATATGCGGGGCTGGGATAGCTGTTATACTGTGGGGCGCCGCTTCCTTGAATGTCAAATTGGATGTTCGACGCCGAGGCCGCAGATGCAGCACCGAGAAACAGCAAACTTCCCATAAGTGTTCGGGGCCGCGCGTTCATTCCATCACCTCCGAATGTGTGCCACCAACCGACTTCGGCAGAAAAGCGTGTAGAGAACGTTAAACGTGTAGATTGCCTTATACACTGAATGTACCACACTCCCACCGACTTACAAGCCCTCTTCCCCGCAGAATTACGGAATCGCCGGCAACGGGGTTCTGTCAAACCGGCTGTTGAGGATGCGCACTCTCCGATTCGTCAATGGCGGCGCGGGCAAGAGCGTGCTGACGAACATGATCACGGCCAGCAGGATGATGTTGCCGATCAGCAGCGCCAGGGCGAATTTGCCGTCCACCAGCATCAGAGGCGCGCGTGCGGGATTGGCGCCGAAGAAATACACGGCCAGAGCCGTGAACGTCAGCAGCGCCAGCGAAATTGGAATCAGCGCCCGCCAGGCCAGCATCATGAGTTGGTCAAACCGAAATCGCGGCAGGCTCCAGCGCACCCACATGAAGATGAAGATGATCGCGATCACCTTCACGAAGAATACCAGGCAGCGCAGGAGACACATTCCCAGGCTGGTGGTGATGGCCGGATGACTCGGATCGACATTGCCGGTCAGGCCGGGGAAATGCCAGCCGCCGAAGAACAGGGCCACGCAGACGGCGCTGGTGGTGATCATTCCCGCGTATTCGGCCAGGAAAAACAGGGCGAAACGCATCGCGCTGTATTCGGTGTGATACCCGCCGACCAGTTCCTGCTCGGCTTCGGCCAAATCAAACGGGGCGCGGTTGGCCTCGGCGTGAATGCAAACCAGGAACATCAAAAACGCCAGCGGCTGGCTGAAGACATTCCACGCGGGAATGAAGCCGATCCAATAATGCGCCTGCTTGTCGACCAGTTCGCCCAGGTCCAGCGTGCCGTACATCACGATGATGCACAGCACCGACAGGCCGAGGGGGATTTCATAGCTGATCATTTGCGCTGCGGCGCGCAGGCCGCCGAGAAAGGAATATTTGTTGTTGCTCGCCCACCCGCCGATCACGATGCCATACACCGCCAGCGACAGCACGGCCAGGATGAACAAGACTCCGATATTCAAGCTGGCGATCTGGAAGGGATAGTCGTAGGTAACGGAAACTTGCGGTCGGGGAGCGGCGACTTCGTAGCCGTAATCGGTGCGTTCGGCCATCGCGGTGATCACCTGCGGCTCGCCGACCATCGTGGCATTGGACGGCATCACCCGGCGGGCGGCGTGCTGCGGCGATTCATCCTGCCGGAGTTCCGTCATGCGGGTGGCACGATGAACTCCGCCCCAGGGAATGACCGCGATGGAAATGATGACCACCAGGATCATCACCCCCGGCGCAACCGTGAAGAGAATTTTGTCGACGTCTTTCGGCCGGTAATCTTCCTTCAGGATGAATTTCAGCCCATCCGCCAATGGCTGAAACAGCCCAAACGGCCCCACCCGATTCGGCCCGATCCGGTCCTGCACCCAGGAGGCGATTTTTCGCTCCAAAAGGATCAGGTATGCGACCGTGCCCAGGATGGTCAGATGGGCAATAATCGCGATATAGACCCAGGGCGGCAGATTCTTGATAAAATCGATCATGTCATTTCTCACGCGTCAGCCCCCCCTGTACGAAATCGCCACAGGCAGGAGCATAGCGACAACTCTGCCGGGGTAAAGCCTCCGAAGACGATGTCTTCGACAAGATTGTCCCTCGCAACTCCAACGCCCCCTGCGCATCGAAGTATGTGTAGAGTAGGCACATGTGGTGGCGAACGATCTGCTGGATTCCGCGCCACCTGTCATCCTGCTGAGGTAATCCGAAGGATCTGGCACCGAGTGTCGATCCACGCAGATTCTTCGGTGTACCTCAGAATGACACCGACGCCGTTTGTCGGCGTTGGAACTGCACGTTTGTTTCGGCTCGGGCAAAGGGCCTTCCCGCGGGCGATTTGGATTGGACTGGATTGAATGCGCTGGCTGTACGCATTGAAAAAACTTCTGCCGCTGGTGATCCCGGCGATTTTCTTCGTGCTGGTCCTGCGCGCCGGCCGGGATGCCAATGCCTTCCAATACGACACCGATGAAGGCCTGAATCTCATGAAGGCATCGCTGGTCCAGCACGGCCATGCCTTGTTCAAGGAAATCTGGAGCGACCAACCTCCGGTATTGACCGTCCTTTTGGCCTGGTGGTTCAAAGCATTCGGCGCCACCGTCCTCTCCGCCCGCATCCTGATTTTGGTGCTGGCGACGGTGCTGCTGGCCAGCCTGGCGCAGACAGTGCGAAAATATGAGGGAACGCTGGCCGGCATCCTCGTCGCGGCCTTCGTCGTCTGCTCGCTGAACTTCATCAAGCTGAGCTTTTCCGTGATGGTCGGCCTGCCGGCGCTGGCGTTCGCCATGATGGCGCTGTTCTTCATCGCCTGCTGGCGCGACTCAAACCGCTGGATTTATCTGCTGCTGGCGGGGGCGTTCATGGCTATCTCGCTGCAGACCAAGCTGTTCACCGGTACGGTGATCCCCGTGCTGGTGCTGGGATGCTTCGTGCCAACCCGCAAGCAGCGCGATGATGCCCTGGCGGCCAGGCAGGAGGCGGAGGGCCTCTTGGCGCGCGGCGGCGGCGCCGCGGGCGAGAACGTCGTCGGCGCAAGCCTTGCAAATCCGACGGCCGGAATAATGCCCCCGCCCATTCAATTGGACTACGCGAATCCCCTGGAAGCCCGCCGCCTCGGCTGGATGTATCGCATCCTGGAAACGTCGCTGCGAAACTCTCTGGCCGTCTTCCTCTGGCTCGGCGCCGGCGCGGCCGCCTATTTTCTCATCTCCTTCGCCTTTCACGTCGATTACCACCAGTTGCTCGACCCCCACATGAAATGGCGCGATGGGCCGATCAACCCGATGTGTACCTTTCAGAGCCTGTATCCACAGATTCTGAACCATGACCTGTACCTGGAACTGCCGGCGCTGGTCTACTTTGTCATGTTCCTGCTCCAGTTCCGCCCGGCCCGGCTGCTGCCGCTGGTCTGGCTGGCCACATCGGCCTATTCGCTCTACGAGCACAACCCCGTCTGGTATCACCACTGCGTTCTGCTGACCATCCCCTTCTGCTGGATGGCGGCCATCGGCGTGTCGGCCATGGTGAAGTATCTGGTGCGAACCGCCGAGATGGGCGCGCCGCGGTTGCTGAGGCACTCATTCAGCTTCCGCCACCTTCCCGGGCCGGTTTATGGCGCATTTGCTCTGGCCATTGCAGTGATCGCCATCTTCGGCGCCGGCCCGGTCCAGTTGGCGTTCCTGACCGCGGCCGTTGGCTGGTCACTCTTTGCGATGCTCCGGCATCGAACTTCCGGCGAACGTGCTTCGGTGCCGTGGGTTAAGGCGGCGCTGACGGCGGGAATCGCAATTGCCCTGCTCTATCCTTTGTACGATCCTGTGCTTGGCGGATTCGAAGACTCGCAGCAGTCCCTCCGCAGCCGCCCGGCCAGCGAAGAAGACCTGGCCCTCATCAAGAGCCTGTGCAGCCGCGAAAAACAGACCAAGTGGATCTTCTGCGACCTGCCGATCTACGCCTTTCGCGCCAACATGCTCGCCCCCCCCGAACTGGCCGTCATCAGCGAAAAACGCCGCGTCATGGGCTTCCTCCCCGATGAAGAAATCGTGGACCTCCTCAAGCACTACAAGCCCGAGCAAATCCTCCTCATGCGCTTCAACTACGGCTGGAAAGTCCACAGCTACATCGACGCAAATTATTCCCAGGTGAATTACTACCAGCGCCACTACGTCCTAAGAAATCTCCCCCCGGCCGATTCGAGAACTGCGATGAGGGGGGGATGAGATTGAGGTCTCGTAGCACGGGGTTTCCTGAACCCGTGCACGTGCTGTACGCAGCACGTTGTGCGTCCCGTAGGGTACGACGGAGGTGGGCAAGTACGCCTCCGTCCACGGCCTACCGCGGACACACGGGTTCAGCAAAACCCGCGCTACGAAAGAATGCTGCCGGCCGACTGCACACCGAGCGCGATTTGCGTTCACTCCCCCCACCCTTACATTAATCCCATGGACGCCGTTCCCGCCGAACCATCCGCCGCGCAGGAAATCGCTGCGGTGCGGGTTCCGCGCGGGCTTACGCCACGGCTGCACAGCGGGATCAGCGTCTCCCGCTTTTTCGGGTTGCACGCGATGGGGGCGCTGTTTCCGATAGCGGCCGGGGCGATGCTTTACGGGTGGCGGGCGATCGTCTCCATGGCCGTCGTCGTCATCTCCGCCGCGGCCGGCATCGCGGTCTGGAAACGCATCGGCATCCGCGGCTACCAGCTTCGCTACGCCCATGGCCTGTGGCTGGCGTTGCTGTTGGCGCTGATGCTCCCTGCCCATCTCGCCACCAAGCTGCCGCTATCGGATCAGACCGGCCGGGTGCTCTGGCCAATCCTGCCGGCCGCGGGAATCTGCATCGCCACCCTCCTCTGGCTGCTCGGCGGCCTCGGCTCTGCCCGCATCCATCCCGTCCTTGTCGCTTACCTGGTGGTCTCGGTATTCTTCCAGAAAGACCTGGTTCCCCACTGGATTCTGCAGCGCCAGCACGTCTTCGCCGGCGATGTGCTGGATGTCTCCCCGGCCGAATCCGCCGGCCCGCGCCGCGATGCCTGGATCAAAGCCAAACCGCCTTCGGAACCCGTCTTGGATTCCAATCATCCCCGCGCCGCCCTCCGCTCCGAGCCGGCCTCCCAGCAGCTCATCTTCTTCACCAGCGGCACCGAGCCGCCAGCGCGGGCCTGGCTGTCGCTCGAAGGGCTGATGCGGGATGTCATGCCGCCGCTGGAAGACTGCATCATCGGCGGCCAGCCCGGCCCCATCGGCACCAGCAGCGTCATCGCCGTCATCATCGGCGGGTTGTTTCTCCTCTACCGCGGCCTGATCGACTACCGCATCCCGCTGTTCATCTATCTTTCGGCGGCGCTGGCGTTTTTCCTACTGCCGATCCCGGTGGTGATCCGCGAAACCGGCCCGCAATGGCGCTGGTTGGCCTTGCGCATGCCCGGCGTCGGCTGGGCAATGGGCACGACCTTCGTCAACTACGAAATCCTCGCCGGCCCCCTGCTCTTCACCGCCTTCTTCCTGGCCACCGCGCCGGCCGTGCGCCCGATGGCGCAGCGGGCCCGCTCGCTCTACGCCATCTCGATCGGCGTGTTGGCCGCGGTCTTCCAACTGTATGCCAGCGTCAGCTTCGGCCCGTACGTCGCCCTGCTGCTGGTTAGCCTGCTCACTCCCACGCTGGATAAATGGTTCGCACCCAAGCCGCTGGTGTGACAATGCAGAAACGTGGAACGTGAAACATGAAGAGCGGCGCCGCTCTTCATGTTTCACCTTTCACGTGTCATACCCGTTGCCGCCGGTGAATCGGCGGACGGCGGCTCGGGCGCTGACGCCACGCTCACCACCTGCACCGGAATTTCCGGCGGAAGCAGCGCCTCGAGCCTCCTCTGGAAATGCCCCTTGATCAGATGATAAATCGCGCCGCGCCGGCTGGTGCCGATCAGAATGCGATCGACGCCGTAGATGGCCGCGTTTTCCGCCATCAGCTCCGGGGCGTTCGGGCCGGTGTCGTAGATCGGGATGATCGGCACGCCGATGGCATGTCCCATGTCCAGGAACCGGCTAAACGCCTTTTGCGCCGCCAGATCGGTGTCGATGGTGAGCTGCTGTTCGGAGTCATACTTGTACGACAGGTTCACCTCGCGAACGAAGCAGACCACCAGCGTGCAGCCGCTCTTTTTTGCCTCGGCCAGGGCGACCGGGGCCAGCGCCTCCGAGCCGTAGGTGCCGATGAGAATTTTGGGTTTGCCGAGAGCCTCGGGCGTGAGCTGATCCATGATGGCCTGCCGCAACAAACTTGGCCGCGGGCCTTTGCGGGTGGTCAGCCACTTGTTGAGCTGCCGCGCTGACAGGCCGACGAGCATCACGATGGTCACGAACGCCAGGGCGTGCAGCTTGGTGCAGGCCAGCGTGATCCAGATCGCCAGCAGAATGATGCCCAGCCCCAGCATCGGGATCTTTCGCCGCATCCTCCGCAGGCGCGGATGAGTCGAACAGAGGGTGACATTGATCGCCACCGCGCCGATCACGCCGATCGCATACAGCGCCGCCAACCGCTCCAGATCATGCGAGATCAGCAGCACCAGCATCGGCACCGAAGCCGCGATCAGCGCGGGAACGTATGGCACGCCAAAGCGGTTGAGCGCTGTCATCCACTGCGGCAGTTCCCCATCGCGCGCCATCAGATATTGAACCGAGATCATATCCGTCAGTGCGGTATTGCAGGCCGACAGCAGCAACAACCCGCCGAGGATACGCACACCCCACTCCGCCCACTGGCCGACGTAATGGCTGGAAAGAAACGCCAGCATGTCCTGAAAATGCGCCTCGCGGTCGAGCACGGGAATCGCCACCATCGCCACGCACAGCAGCAGGTTGAAGATCGCCACCTCGGCCGTCACCACGCTGATTGCCTTGCGCGCCGTATGAGCCACCGGCTTTTGCATCACGCCGGTAAGATTGGCGATCGCCTCAACGCCCGACAGCGCCAGCACAATCGACACGAACGCCACCCACAAATGGGCCGGGCTATGACTGAGATGCCCAACTCGACTCGGCAACTGCGACCACTCCACCTGCGGCAACGCGAAACCCGCGATCAGGAGCGTGATCGCCACCATGCCGACGGCCGCCGCCAGGGCAAAGCCGCCGGTATGCTTGGGACCCATCAGATTGAATATGCCGATCACCGCCACGGCAATGATCGCCCACAGGCCCGGCGAATCCCAGGCCAGCAGCGATTCGGCCACGGATCCGCCGGTGTCGTGATGCAATTTGATCTCGTCGCCGGCATCTTTGACGACGGCGGCGGCGGGCTGGTTGGACGCGCTGGAGGCGTCGGCCGGGGCATTCTTTGCGCCAGTTTCCGCGGCTGCCGCGGCTTTCTTCCCCTCCTCCACCTGTGCGTGGTGCTGCAGCGGCAGCCCGAAGTAATGAAAGGCATCCAGCGCGCTCAGGCTGGCGGTGACGGTGTAGTCCGCAAACAGCAGCAGCGCCCCCACCACTGCCAGCGTCCGCGACTTGCTCTTGGCCGCGGTGTAAACGCCGCCGCCATCGGGATAAATCCGGCAGATTTGCGTGTACGCCCAGCCCACCGCCACGATCAACAGGCTCATAAACAAGATGAGCCAGAAGCTGGTGCGGCCGGCGAACAAGAACGCCAGGCCTAGCACATACAGCCGGCTGGTCCCCCAGTCGCCAAAGAGCAAGCCCGATGCCTGCAGCCAGCCCACATTGCGGGGGCGCTCGCTGGAAAGAAGGGCGAGCGCCAAGGGTTTGTTTTTGCCGGTTTCAGCAGAGTGCATACGCTTGCAGCACAGCGTCTGCCCGAGAGCCGCGCATCCCGCAAAACGGGAGGCGGCGAAGGAGGGAAACGTTGCGCCCTTTCAAAGGCCTACGGGGTTAGCTGACGGGCTTGAGCTTGAAAGTGCTCCGGGATTATTCCAATCCCTTCGCCCCTGGTCCTGGCCAACAACCGGCCAAAACCGCTGGGTTCCCCGCATCGCGCCCAATCGGGCCCGATCTCGGCGGTCACAAGCGTAAGCGTAATGGTGGGGACGTGGTAGTGTCAAATTACTATCACAGCTTATGCCCCATCTTTGCCTTCTTGGCGTCCAGATACGGCTTGTTGAACTCCCCCGGCTCGATCTTCAGCGGGACTTCCTCCACCACCGTCAGCCCATACCCTTCGATCCCATAAATCTTCTTGGGATTGTTGGTCATGATCCGCAGCTTGCGCAAGCCAAGGTCGCGGAGAATCTGGCTGCCGATGCCGTAGTCGCGTTTGTCCACGGGCAGACCCAGGCTGACGTTGGCCTCCACCGTGTCCAGTCCCATCTCCTGCAGCTTGTAGGCGTGCAGCTTGTTCACCAGGCCAATCCCGCGCCCCTCCTGCCGGAGGTATAGCAGCACGCCCTTCCCCTCGGCCTCGATCCGCTGCATGGCGATGGCAAGCTGCTCGCCGCAGTCGCATCGCCCTGAGCCGAAGATGTCGCCGGTAAGGCATTCGCTGTGAACCCGCACCAACACCGGCTCTTCCTGCACGACCACCTGGCCGGTGTCATCGAATTCGCCGATGCCGCCTTTACAAAGCGCCAAGTGCGGTTCCTTATCGACCAGGCTCTGATAGGCGTAAAGCTGAAACCGCCCCCAGCGCGTCGGCAGATCGATCGATTGGATGCGCTTGACGAACTGCTCGCGCTTGAGGCGATAGCTGATCAGGTCCGCGATCGTCACCATTTTCAGATCGTGCTGCCGGCAATATTCCTCCAGCTCCGCCCGCCGCGCCGGCTCGCCGTCATCACGCAGAATCTCGCAGATCACCGCCGCGGGCTTGAGGCCGGCAAACCGCGCCAGATCGACCGAGCCTTCGGTCTGTCCCGCCCGCACCAGCACGCCTCCATCCCGCGCCCGCAGCGGGTTGATGTGTCCCGGCCGCAGCAAATCCTGCGGCTGGGCATCCTTGGCAATGGCGACTTCGATGGTGCGAGCCCGGTCGCGGGCGCTGACACCGGTGCTGACCCCAAACTTGGGATGGGCATCAACCGTGACGGTAAACGCCGTCCCCAGCGTGGCCGTGTTCAATTCCACCTGCGAGTGCAGGTGCAGCTTGTCGCACTGCTCGGCCGTCAGCGCCAAACAGATGTACCCGCGGGCGTGCTTGAGCATGAAATTGATGGCCGCCGGGGTGCATTTCTCCGCCGCGATGACGATATCCCCCTCGTTCTCGCGGTCTTCATCATCGACCAGCACGATCATCTTGCCGGCCTTGAGGTCTTCAATCGCTTCTGGGATAGAGGAAAAAGCCATAGCTTCATTATACGGTCTCTGGCGGCGTAGTGCCTTGCCCGCGCTCTGCAGCCGCTGTGGAGGCGGGGAGCACGGGAAATCCGCGTACCTTCGGCGTGGGGATTTTTTTGAAAACATCGGTCTGGGCGAGCGCATCGTAGAGGGCCGGCTTCCGCAAGAATACGCGCGGCAGAAAAGCCCCAACAAGCAGGGCGAACGGGGAGAGCACCAGCGGCCAAATCATGTCAATGCGCCATGGATGCACTGCAAACGTGTCATCATCCTGACGTGCCGTATGAACGAAGGCCAACAGGCAGAGCAGCGTCGACATGATCAACGGGATGGATTTGCAACTCCACCGGACAAGCAACTTGCGCCGGCGACAGCGCATGTCGCCGGTAGGTTCGATGCGCAGATTCAGTCCAGCTTTTCCGAATGAAATTCCTACGATGCCCTCCAGAAATGCGGTGTAGCCCAGAGCGATGAAGCCCATCCAACCGAAAAAGAACCAATCTCCCAATGCGTCTATGCGAGATGACGCATCCCAGCCGAGCCAGAGCGGAACGATGCAACCCGACCACGAGAGGATGAAGATTACCGCAACGTCAATCGCGGCCGCCGCAATGCGCAGGCCGAAGTGGGCGCGAACGAGCGCCAGGCGCGGCGTATTGGGGAACCAGCGATTTTCCTCGGCGGCAGCGGCAAGACTATCGAGGGGAGACAAGGACATCGCGCACATGTCCTGCTAGCATCAGTGAGTTTGTGGCCCCGCTCATTTCGCCGGCCGCGTCGCGGGGTTGCGGCTGGTCGAGACGCTGGCCGCTTTGCCCGACCATATCGGATACTGCTGCATCGCCATATCCACCGTAATCTCCAGCGCATCCGGATCGTCGCGCACGATTGCCTGGCTCTTGAGCTGCTCCTGCACGTGCTCGCGCAGCTCGCTGAACTGCCGCGATTCCAGCTTGTCGCGAATCTCCTGCTGCACCGCCGGATCCTCGAATGGCCGCACCTCCCCCTTGTCCTTCTGCACCACTTTGGCCACGTACAACGCCCCGTGGTCCTGCACCACATCCGTCACCTTCCCCACCGCCGTCGCCCACACCGCCTTCTCCACATCCTCCAAAACGCTCGCCCCCTTCTGGATCGACTCCGGCTTGCCCTCTTCGGCCTTGCCCTTCAGCCGCTGGTCGTTGTTTTCCGACTTCGCCATCTCCACAAAATCCTGCCCCGCCGCCCCGCGCTCGCGAATGCTCTTCGCCCGCCGCAGCGCGTCGGCTTCGCGCTCGTCCGCCTTGGCCGCAATCTTGATCAGGAAAAAACTCACCTGATCGTGCTTGGTGAATTCCTTGTCGCGGTTGATCGCATAATAGCGCCGCAGGTCATTGGCACCCACCTGAATCTTCGGCACGACCTTCTTTTGATAAAATACCTGGCTCATGTTGAGCCGATAGCGGTCCTGGATCATCTCCTCGAACGTCTGGTCGCGGGCGTTACGCCGGGCCAATTCCAGCGAACCCCCGGCGGCGGTGATCTGCTGCTGCCGCCACTGCGCGGTGAGCGCATCGGCCAGATTCTTCTCCTCCGGCTCGAGCAACCGCTCGGCCGCCGCGAATTCCAGCTCGTTGTTCACCTGCGTCGCGATCGCCTTCTGAATCTGAATGCGGGCATAGGCGCGAAACTCCTGCGGCCCCATCTCCCGCGCCTTGGCCGCCAGATCCGGCGCGATGGATGCGATCACCTTGTTGGCGTAAATCGGCGTCCCGTTCACCTCCGCCACGATCGTTCCCAGCGTGATGTATTTCCCCGACGATGCCCCGCGCGTCGTCGCCCCCCCCTGCCCGGCCGGCGCGGTCGCAGGCGCAGTCGCTGCCGGCGTCCGCTGCGGCGCTGGCGCGGGCGCGGCCACATTCTCCTTCACCAGCGGAGAAATATTATGCACCGTGTCGTTCGTATGTTCCCTGGGCGCGCGCTCGCGCGGCCGATCCCGCTCCACCGGCACCGCACCCGGCTGATCCACCGGCGACACCGGCTCCTCGTCCATCCGGCGCCGGTCATAAAACACATCCGATGTCATTGGCCGCGCCGACTGATGTCCGCAGCCAAGCATTTCCCCCGCCAGCAAAAACGCCAGCACCAAGCCCCCAACGCGCACAGAATTGCCGGATTTCATGAGATTCATCAATTCGCCACTCTACTCCCACCCCATCCGCTCCGCCAACTCCGCCACCAGCGCAAAATACGCCATCGTGTGCGCGCTGCTACTCATCGGCAGCATGCGCACGCTATACCCCGGAATGTCCACCGTCGCATCCGTCGGCCGCCACGGCAAATCCAGCCACAAAAGCTGCTCCGACTCCTCCAGCCCGCGCCGACCATACGGCGTGTGATAGATCATCTTGATCCCCCGCGCCGCGATCGCTTTCAAATCCTCGTGAATCACCGGCGAATATCCAAAGTGAATCGCCACGTCCCCCGCACCCAAATCCGCCGGCAGCGACCGGCTCAGATCCGACACCGACCCGCCCCACTCGATCGGATACTTCGTGTTTTCTTTGACCCCCAGAATCTGCGGATACGCGTGCCCCACCGCCACCGTCCAGATCCGCTTGCCATTCTTCCTGGCCGCCGCCAGCCATTCCCCCGCCCGCGACAGCTTCGCCTGCTGTCCGCGCAATACCTCGTAAATCCTCCCCAGCTCCTCCAGAAACGCCCCCGCCGCATACCCCGGCGCCAGCGGCGGAATATACCGCGCATCATCATGAAACAACTCCGGCTTCCACGGCTCGCGGCGGTTGCTGTCCGGCATGAAAAAAGCATTGCGCGTCCAGGCCCCTTCCAGCCAGACGCTCATCCACAAGATCGGCATGCGCTCCGCCCGCGTGCAGGCCGCCACCATCTCCCCCGCCGTGATCCACCCGCGCACAAACTGATCGAACTCGCGCAGCGACGCCAGCGGCCGAACCGCGCCATGCCCATACATCCCTTCCTCCGCCCCCGGCCCGCCGGTGAAGCCCGCAAACCGCGACCCATCCACCGCCGCCAGATCCTCCGCCCGCCCATTCACAAAAAGGTTCCCCGGCTTGTCGCGCAATTCCTGCAATAATTTATCGTCCGCCGCATCCCATTCCCGCGGATCGGGCACCGTGAAATAAGCCACATCATTCGCCCCCCGCGGCCCCTTGTAGCGCTCCTTCACCCCCCCCAATCCCCCCCCC
>DAIOHQ010000108.1:0-14899 GCA_036744635.1 Tepidisphaeraceae bacterium
TCGCTATGCGGCACAGGTCTCGGAGTACCGCGACCTGTGGCACCCGGCACCCAGAAATTTCAACCTGACCCATTGCCCAAAAAAGAGAAGCAGCCCCCAACTTTCGCTGGAGGCTGCTTTGTGCTGAACGTCGAAATTCGGCCGGCTCAGATCTTGATGTCTCCCAGGCCGGTGGATTGCTCGCCGCCTTCGAGTCCGCCGCGCAGGCCGCGCTTCTCAGCGCGCTGGGAGCGGGCTTCCTCGCGCTTCTCTTCTTCCTGGGCCCACTGGGCGCGCTTGAGGGAGAGGCCGATCTTGCGCTCGTCGCTGTCGACGCGGAGGATCTTGACTTCGACCTCCTGGCCGACCTTCAACGAGTCCTCCGGCTTCTCCACCTTCTGATCGGAGATTTCGGAGATGTGCAGCAGGCCTTCGAGGCCCGGCTCAAGCTCCACGAACACGCCAAAGTTGGCGATCTTGGTGACGTGGCCCTTGACCACCATGCCCGGCCGGTAGTTCTGCGGGATCACCGTGACCCACGGGTCTTCGGCCATCTGCTTGAGGCCGAGGGCGATGCGCTGCTTTTCCTGATCCACCGAGAGCACCACCGCCTTGATGGTCTCTCCCTTTTTGATCATCTCCGAAGGATGGCCGATCTTCTTGGTCCAGGAGAGGTCGCTCACGTGCAGCAGGCCGTCGATGCCCTCTTCGATTTCGATGAAGGCGCCGTAGTTGGCGATGTTGCGGACCTTGCCTTCGACCACCGAGCCGGGCGGATACTTCTCGGCCACGCGCTCCCAGGGGTTCTCCTCCACCTGCTTCATGCCCAGGGAGATTTCCTGCTTGTCCTTGTTGATCTCGAGCACCTTGACCTTGACGCGCTGATCGACCGCCACCACTTCCGAGGGATGGTTGATGCGCTTGGTCCAGCTCATCTCGCTGATGTGTACCAGGCCTTCGACGCCCTCTTCCAGCTTGATGAACGCGCCGTAGGACATGATGTTGACCACATCGCCTTCGTGGACGGTGCCGATCGAGTAGCGGGTCTCGATATTTTCCCAGGGGCTGGCATCCTTCTGCTTGAGGCCCAGGGCGATCTTCTCCTTGTCCTTGTCCACCTGCAGGACCTTGACTTCCAGTTCCTGGTCGATCTTGAGCAGCTCGCTGGGATGGTTGATCCGGCCCCAGGACATGTCGGTGATGTGGAGCAGGCCGTCCACGCCGCCGAGATCGATGAAGGCGCCGAAGTCGGCGATATTCTTGACCACGCCCTTGACGATCTGGCCGATCACCAGGCCTTCGAAGGTTTTTTTCTTCTGCTCTTCGCGCTGCTGCTCGATCAGCTTGCGGCGGCTGATGACGATGTTGCGGCGCTCTTCGTCGATCTTGAGGATGACCGCATCGATGCTGCGGCCAATCCAGTCGGAAATCTCGCCCGGCCGGCGGATGTCCACCTGCGAGGCGGGCAGGAAGACCGGCACGCCGATGTCCACCAGCAGGCCGCCCTTGATTTTCTTGGTTACCTTGCCGGAGACCGGGTCGCCCTCCTTCTTGGACTTCATGATGGCTTCCCAGTTGATGATCCGGTCAGCCTTGCGCTTGGAAATCTTCACCAGTCCGGTGTCGCCTTCGACATCCTCCAGAAGAACACGGACCGGGTCACCGATCTTCACGTTCTCCGGCTCGTCGAATTCGGTCTTGTCGAGGACGCCTTCGCTCTTGAGGCCGAGCTCGACGACGAAATCGTCGCCGACGATGCCGCTAACGCGACCTTTGAGGATGGCGCCGGGGGTGAAGTCCTGCACCTCGTCCTCTTTGACGAGTGTGGCCAGATCGGGAGTGGCACTGCCCAGGGCCGTGGCGACGGCCGAGTCCACATCCATATCGAGATCGCCGAAGGAGTTAATGAGATTGTAATCAACCATGATTTGCCGCACGCCTGCGCGTGCTCACCGTTTCGTTGGGCGTGGCCAAATTTGGAGAGGAGACGCCGATGCCACGCATCATCGGATCCCGCCCCCCCTGTCCCCTGTGCTGGAAACGGAACACCCGTTTCCTCAAATCGAATCGACCATCATAAGGCAATCCATCGTCCCCCGCAACCACGACGAATCAATATTGCGGGCCAAATTTTCAGAAGTTGCGGCCATCGTTTGCTCGGCGCCAAACCGCGTCCTAGGGTGTCTGAGCTTGCAGGTCATTTCCAAGGAACAGCCCTATGCCGCCCGTACCCCTCCAACCCCTCCGACCCCTCCGACCCGGTCGAGTGTTTGTCACAGGAGCCAGCGGATTCGTCGGCGGGGCGGTAATGCAAGAATTGCTTGGCAGAGGGTACACGATCAACGCCCTCGCTCACCGCCGCGGCGTGGCGGGCGCTGATCCCCGCATCACGACAATTCAGGGTGATCTGTTCGACGATGCGGCGCTGAGCGCCGGCATGGGCGATTGCCAGGCGGTGATCCATCTCGTCGGAATCATCATGGAAAATCGCTCCAAAGGAATCACTTTCGAGCGGATTCACTTCGAGGGCGCCAGGCATGTGATCGACGCGGCCAAGGCGTCCGGGATTCGGCGGTTTGTTCACATGTCGGCGCTGGGCGTGCGCGAAAACGCCGTCAGCGGCTATCACCAGACCAAGTGGCGGGCGGAGGAATATTTGCGCAATTCCGGACTGGATTACACCATTTTCCGGCCATCGATCATTCACGGCCCGGCCGGCGAGTTCATGACGATGGAGGCCAACTGGGCCCGCAAGAAGGCCGCGCCGTTCCTGTTCATGCCCTACTTCGGCGCGGGAATCCTCGGCACGGGAGGGGCGGGAAAGCTGCAGCCGGTTTATGTCGGCGACGTCGCCCGCGCGTTTGTGGATGCGCTGGAAAAGCCGAGCACCATCGGCAAGACCTACGCGCTGGCCGGCCCGGATCAGATAACCTGGAAGCAGATGCACCAGATTTCCTCCCAGGCGATCGTCGGAAAAAAGCGGCTGGTCGTTCCGCTGCCGGTGTGGTATGCGAGGCTGCTCACGTACATCACCCCATCGTTCCTGCTCCCCTTCAATCGCGACCAGGTGATCATGAGCCAGGAGGACAACACCGGCGATATCGCCCCCTTTGTCGCCGATTTCGGCTTCACGCCGCGCCCGTTTGAGCAAATGCTCAGGGAATATGCGGCGCAATTGTAGCGATATCACACCGGACGAGGCGGGTCATGCAGCGCGCTCGACAGCACGACTCTCCGCGATGCGAACGGTCGCCAGCAGCAACAGGCAGATGCTCCCCCACAGCATGATCGAGCAGGCGGGCTCCGGGATGATGTGCTTCCACCAGATCGGCCACGCCCCCCAGTGCAGCGCAATCGCGGCCGAGCCGACCCAGCGCCGCCAGCCGCCCCCCCCTCCGCCACGAATCTCCCAAATCAGCCAGCCCCAGAAGGGCACAAAATAGATGGCGTAGTGCTCCCAGAAGATGGGGCTGAAGACAGCCAACCAGGCAAGCAGCGCGGCGGCGGCGGGGATGAGATTGCACGGCTGCTGCCAGTGCAATCGCGGCCGGCGCGCCAGCAGCAGGCACAAGCCCGCCAGTGAGCCCCAGCGCAGCAGATTCAACGCAAGATTCAGCGCATGAGGGAGCACCACTTGATGGGTGATGCGTAAAAGGAATCCCGCCAACGACTGGTTCTGCTCCATCTCAAACGGACGGGAGAGCGTGGGGGCGATGTCGGTGAAGAATATCGCAAACGGCGCGCGGCCGAGAGCGAATAGTGTTATGAGCAATACAATTATTGTAAATACAGCCATCAGCACCAGCTCGCGCCACGCCCGCAGCACGATGAACAGCGGCAGCAGAATGCCGGAGGCGTACTTGAGAATCCCCCCCAGCACGACCGCCAGGGCGACCCGTGCAGGCCGATTTTCCAGAAGCGCAAGCACGCTCATCCCGATCAAGGCTGCCACGATAGGAGAGGTGTTCTGCACCCGGATCGACCAGTAGGTGAGCGGGGAGAACGTGGCGATGCAGGTAATGATCCCTTCGGCGCGGCCCCCCCCTCCGTGAACGCCGCGCAGCAGCCCGTAGATCCGCCCCGCCTGCACCGCCGCGATCCAGGCGCAGACGGTGAGGATTCCCAGCCACACCATTTGCGCGACCCGATAGGAGTAATAACTCAGCGGCGCAAAAAGCAGCGCCGTCGGCGGCGGCTGAATGAAGCGAAAGGAGTTGCCCACGCCGACGCGCTGCGCCTGGCGGGCATATTTCGGAGGCATGTCCGACTCCACCGCCGGCCCGGGATTGTGAATGCTGTCGGCGTGAGGGATGGGATACATTTCGTCGGCCAGACCGGGCGACGCCATCAGGCCGCCCATATAAAACTGCGAGAAATCCTGGGGATTGGGAGAAGTGTGCGAACGCCATGCGATGAGCATGGCCAGGCCAACCAGGCTCGCAAGCTGCAGGATCAAGTTGAAGCGGCGGGCATCGGCGGCAATCGGCGCCGAATTTTCTTCATCTGGCATCGTGCCCCGTTTCAATTTCACAGCCGCGTCCCGCAGCGCCGGCAGAAGGCGGCGAAGGGAGGATGGCTCTGGCCGCAGGAGCGGCAGATGCGCGGCTCGGTGTGCTGCACGTAATGGCGGTTCTTATTGGCGGTGGCGATGAGCAGAATCACGATAAAGATCATGAGAAAGGCGACGGTGCAGGTCGGCATGTCCAGCAACCAGTGGGGAGATTGGTCCCAAAACGAGTGATACATTGTTCGAAGAGATCATAGCAAGGAATGAGATTATTGAACATGCAAAACTATTGCTTCCCGGTCGGGCGGCCCACGTCCAATCGAAACCTAACCGGCGGCTGCCGATGAACCGGAACCGTGCTAAAATAAAGTGCGTGTTCGACCTGTGTCCCGATCATCACCGCACTTTATCGCACGTGGCGCGAACGGCGATCCGTGCCGCCGTCGCCGGACGAAAGCCCGATCCTGTCCAGAACAGCGATCAGCGCCTGCTGCAGCCCGCGGGGTGCTTCGTCTCCCTGCACGACTTGCGGCCGCGCCGGCTGCGCGGCTGCATCGGGAGCTTCGAGGCCGGCAAACCGATGATCCATATCGTGCACGAGATGGCCGTCGCGGTGCTGCAGGACCCGCGCTTCGCGCATCTGCGCGTGCGCGAGCAGGATATTCCCTCCCTCGAGATCGAGATCAGCCTGCTCTCGCCACTGCGGCCGGCGCCTGGCCCGCTCGATTTCGACCTGCTGAACGATGGAATCCATCTCAGTTGTCACGGCCGGACCGGCTGCTTCCTCCCGCAAGTGGCCCGCGAGACGGGCTGGATCAGGGAGCAACTGCTATCCCGCCTCTGCACCGAAAAGATGGGCCTGCAGCCCGAGGCGTGGAAGCACCCGGGGGCGGTGCTGGAAATCTTCTCCATCCTGGTTGTCGGGCCCGAGCCGTTCGAGTGAGCGTTCGCCCCGGGGGCATTTGTTTCAACAGACGCCAGTCAGCACTGCCGCCGCCTCCCATCGGCGTCCATCCTAAATGACCGTGCGCAAATCAGCGCCATCTGTTATCCTGAGTCTGAGGTAATCCGAAGGATCAGCGTGGATCGCGGTACGAGGCCAGATCCTTCGGAGTACCTCAGGATGACATCAACGCTGTATGAATGGTGCGGAATCGCGCACGGCTGTTCAGTTCGGCGCCCGCGGCGATTGCCGATAAGATGGGGCGATGGAGTTGGAGTATTCCGCCCCCGCAACGGGGATTGTCACCACACGAATCGCCAATCGCCGCGTGGGAAGCGTGATGTGGTGCGCGTTCGTCACTGGCCTGGCGCTGTCCGGGCTGCTGGTCTATCTGCCGCTCTATACCACCAAGGTCCTGGCTTTAAGCAACGCGCAATACGCCCGGCTGCTGGCGCTGCGGATGGGCGGAATCACCGTCGGCGTGATCGTGCTGGGCGCGATCAGCGACCGCTTCGGCGCCCGGCGGGTGACGATGATCTGCCTGGCGGCCGGCGGGGCGCTGCTCGCGTGCGTGGGCGGGGCTAGTCTTGGCGCGTTGCTGCTGCTGGTGCCGCTCATCAGCGCCCTGCTCAGCACCTCCTTCGTCAATCTCAACCACCTGACCCAGATCGCCGACCCATCCCGTCAGGGCCGGGCCAATACTCTCTACCGCGCCGCCGGTACGCTGGCCGGGATCGTCGCGCCGCTGATCGTCACCCGCTTCCTGGGCCTGGGCGGCTGGGTGATGGCGGCGATCGGTCTGCTGGTGGCGTCGGCGGCGGGAGTGCTGGCGAGCTATCCCCTGCACGAGCCGCACCGCCCGATCGAAGGGCTGGTATCGGAGATGCGCAGCCTGGCGGGAATGTACGCGGCGCCGCTGCGCAGCGGCGGGCTGATGCGCTTCATCAACCTCTCGATCCTGGTGACGGTGCTCGGGGCATCTCTGGATGCCTTCATCGCCATCCGTCTGACCCGCCAGCTTGGCGCCGGGGAGGTCGTGTTCGGCAGCGCCGCATCGGTGGCAGCGCTGATCACGCTGGCGGGCATTCTGACGATGGGGGCGGTGCTGGACCGCTGGCCGCTGCGCGCAACGCTGCTCTGGCCATACGCCGTCAGCGCCGGCTGCCTGATCGGCATCGGGCTGTGCGACTCGATCGCCATGACGGTATTCTTTTTTGTCGTGGACTCCATCGCCGGCGGCATCAGCGTCGCCCCGATGAGCATGTGGATCGGCAACGAAGCCCGCGGCCACATGACCAGCGCCTTTGCCGTTCAGAAAGTGCTTTCCGGATTATATCTGGCTGTTGCGATGTGGTTCTTCGCGTTCATCGAGCCGCGGGTGGGAATCAAGAATCTGTTCCTGGTCAGCGGCCTGCTTTGCCTTCCGGTGATCGGCGCCCTCGCGCTCATGCGCGAACCGCCGAAATCGCACCTGCTCATCGCTGAGGGAACCGCCGCGACCGAGCTGGCGAAGATCTAACGTTCGTGTGAATTGGGGGAGCAAGGAGCGGGCGCTTACCTTGGATCTTTGGCGCCGGCGATGGCGGGTTCCTTGCGGGAGTCGGGGACGCGGAAGAGGGTTTGGCAGTGCTGGCACTTGACCAGCTTGCCGCGGACCTCATCCGGAACGGACAGAATCTTTCGGCAGCGCAGATTTGGACAGATTAACTGGACGGGCATAGTGTTCTCCCGTGACTTTATCGGCCATCGGCGGCCGGGGCTTGAGGAATTGGCGGGGTGCTGTCTCGAAGGCGGAAGTTCAAATGCCGTTCTCCTGACGCGGACCTGGTTCGGGTAAAGGCAGTGGGACCGGCTGGGGAGCGGCAGCAGGCATCGACGCCGGGCGGGTGGAGGGGGCGCTTGCCTGCGGATGCAGCGCCTGGCGGAGATTCGGCGGCAGGTCATCCTCGGCGAGTGCGGGGTGGGCCTTGTAGGGGTTGTAGAGCGGGTCGCCGATCATCGCCATCATCCAGCTCGCCAGCGGGTTGGTCTTCCAGTAGACCTCGGCGAGGGTGAGCTTGCCGGTGAGCAGCAAGGGGAAAAACTCATTGGGCTTGGGGAAGGCGTGAAGGTAAGGCTCGGCCACCGGGCCGAGCGTGCCGGCGATGCCGTCGGCGAGCAGGCCGCGCACCCAGCCGTGGTCCTGCTCATTGCGCAGGGTCGTGAGCTCGAAGCTGGCAACGTGATAGCCGACCGCGCCGGGATTGAACTTGCAGGCCGGCACGTAGTTGTGTACGGAGTACCAGCCGCAGTAGAGGGCGACATCCTGAACCGAATTGGCCGGCAATACTTCGGGCTTCTGATCGTGGGTGAGTTCGAGCTTGGTCTTGGTGGCGATGAGGCTTGCGAGGTCATCGAGCTCGGTGTCCATCTCGGCGTAGGTGCGATCGTTGGGGCCAAGCTTCTTAGACCCGCCGGAATCAACCACGACGCGGCCTTTGAGGCCTTCAGTCTCTGCCTTCACGCTGGCATCGATGATGCCGGTCACGATCGCGGGCGTTGGGGCATCGAGGCGCATGACCATCAGCACGGGATCGCCATTGACCTGTTTGATCGTGTAGTTGAGCAGGTTCGGGACCCACTGGCCGGGCATGTAATGGTCCCACCAGACCATGCACAACTCGTTGTCGACGGCTGCGCCGGTGCCGCCGGCGTCCCAGCCCACGATTTGGGTATTGACGACCCGGGCATAGAGGAACATGCCCATGAACTGCTTCACCAGCGTGCGGACCTGCTGGCGCGCCTGCGGGTCTTCCGGCCGATCCTGCAGGACATTCACCTGGTTGGCCGCAGCCTGCACCTTTTTTGCCAGATCGAGCCACTTTTCCCGCTCTTCAGGTTTCTCGTTGGGATTCTTGATCTGCGACTGGCCGAAGCGGGCCAGCATGGCAGCCGAGCCGCCAAGCTGCTCGAGGGAGTTGACCCAGAGCTGGAACGTTTCACCGCGCAGTTTTTCATCCTGCACCTGGGCGAGATGCGACTGGATGAAAGCGATGACATGATCGGCGCGGGGCGCGAGCTGGTCCAGCTCGGCGCCGGGTTTGGGGGTGAAGCTGTTGTCGATGAGTGCGGCCTGCTTTTCGAGTGGCAACACCACTTTCTCAATCTCGGCCCGGATGTCTTTGAGCTCATCGCGCAGTTGGGCCAGCTCTTTTTTCTCGACCGGCGTGTTGAGGCGCTGCCCGAGTCGAAAAGGCACGCCATAGAAGGTGACGAGGCATTTGATCTTGTCGCGCAGTTGGTGGTCGGTGAGGAAGGTGCGGATCGCCGGCACTGCCTTCTTGTCATAATCCTCGCGCGACAGGTCTTCGAAGGGAGGAGTCGCCGGGAGATCCAGGGCGATGATGCGGCCGGCGGGGATGGACCGCGCCTTGGCGTAATGCTCGGCCAGGGAGAGGCTGTCAGGGACGTTCTTATTCACCACCAGCGCGATCTCATCGGGCGTGAGCGCGCTGGCCTGGGTGCTGACCAGCAGCAATAGCAGAATCGCCAGCGGCGTCGGCCGCCGGAGAATGCGGAGGCACGCGGGAATCAATTGAATAGAGGTCATTGCAGGTTCTTGTTACGGCTGGAGGCTTCGGGCGTTGCGGTCGGGACCTGCTGCGCGGCTTCGATGGCCGGAAGGTTCTGCTTCTGCGCCTCCTCGATAAAGGTGACCAGGGCTTTGACCTCGGCCAGAGACTCGGGGCTGCCCCACAGCAGCAGCCGGTCGACGTGCCAGTTGCAGCGCTCGAACACGCACCCTTCGAGGTGGTAAAGCGACTCGCGCAGCACGATGGTGCAGGCGATGAACTTGCAGCGGACAAATGCCTGGCCGCTGATATAGACGGTCTGGTTTTGAAAAGTTTCCCCTTCGTGTTTCGTCAAAAGCATGCGGGATTCTCCTGCTGGTCCGAATGATTGGTGCCGGGGTAATGTTGCATACAGGGGGCAAAGTGTCAAACCGCAGCCTGCGGAGATGCACATCCCGCGAGCTATAAAAGACGCCGCCGGTACGTATAATCGCGCTGTGGCCAGTGGACGCATTCAGAAACTTCCGATTTCGCTGGTGAACCGCATCGCCGCCGGCGAGGTGATCGAGCGCCCGGCCTCGGTGGTGAAAGAGCTGGTGGACAACGCGATCGACGCCGGAGCCAGCGAGATCACGGTGGAGGTGGAGGATGGCGGCCGGGAGCTGATTCGGGTCATCGACAACGGCGGCGGCATTCCCGCTGATGAGTTGCCGCTGGCGTTCGCCCCGCACGCCACCAGCAAGATGATCTGCGATGAAGATCTGGGGCGCATCAGTACCATGGGATTTCGCGGGGAGGCGCTGGCCAGCATCGGATCGGTGTCGCAGGCGCGGATCATCAGCCGGGTGGCCGGCAGCGAGGCGGGGTACGAAATCTTCAATCGCGGCGGCGCGATTGGTGACGTGCAGGCGGTGGCGGGCAACGTCGGCACGACGGTCGAGGTGCGGAATCTGTTTTTCAACACTCCGGCCCGCCGCAAGTTTCTCAAAGGCGCCTCGACGGAATTTGGGCACATCTCCGAAGCGGTGATGCGCTCGGCCTTGCCGTTTCCCAATGTGAGTTTCAAGCTGTCGCACAACGGGCGCAATGCCCTCGACCTGCCGGCGGGCAGTGAGATGGATCGGCTGCTGTGCGCCTGGCCGGATGAGTTTCACGAGCAGCGTCTGCCGCTGCAGACGGGGGATGCCGAAGTCCGCATGCGCGGCGTGATCGGGCTGCCGGAACTGGCCAGGCCGACGGCGAAATACCAGTATCTCTATCTGAATGGCCGGGCGATTCGCGACCGCTTTATCCAGCACGCGCTGCGCGAGGCGTATCGCGGATTGACCGAACCGGGGCGGTATCCAGCGGCCATTTTGCTGCTACAGGTGCCGCCGCAAGATGTGGATGTGAACGTTCACCCCACCAAGGTGGAGGTGCGGTTTCGAGACTCGGGGAGGATTCATTCGCTGGTGCTGAGCGCGATTCGCGAGAAGCTGCTGGGATCGGACCTGACGCCCAGCGCCGTGCCGATGCGCGCGGATGGCGATGCCCCGCGGCAGGAGATGCAGGCCAAGCTGGCGGCGTTTTTCCGGCAGCTTCCCGGCGAGTTCATGGAGCCGGGGACGACGCCCAGCGCCCTGATCGCGCCGCCGGCGTCGCCGAGCACGATGTATGATGACGAGCCGCCGCCGGCCGCCGGAGCGTCCGCGGCGGCGCCATTCCCGGCGCCCTCTGCGCCGGAAATGCCGCCGATGGAGGAGATCGCCCAGCGCATAGCGGCGCCGGGCAGCGTGGGCGGGACAGGGGGGGCAGGGGGCCAGGGGGGTGCGATTCAACTGCACAACAGCTATCTGGTGGCGCAGAGCGAGGATGGCCTGGTGATCATCGACCAGCACGCCCTGCACGAGCGGATCATGTATGAGGAGCTGCTGGCGCGGGTAAATCGCGGGCCGCTGGAATCGCAGCGGCTGCTGATTCCGCACACGGTGCGGGCGACTTCGCGGCAGATGGGAATGCTCGAGCAGATCGCCCCGCTACTGGCGCGGCTGGGGATCGAGGTAACGCCGTTCGGGCCGGACACCGTGGCGGTGCAGTCTTTTCCATCATTCCTGTCGCGGCTGGAGCCGGGGACGTTCGTGCAGGAACTGCTGGAGCGCGGCGAGCAGGAATTGCTGGACATGCACCACGAGGAGGTGCTGCACAAGGTCCTGGACATGATGGCCTGCAAGGCGGCGGTGAAGGCGGGGGATCCGCTGTCGGCGGCCGAAATCGAGGCACTGCTGGCCCGGCGCGAGCTGGTGGAGCGCTCGAGCAATTGTCCACACGGCCGCCCCACCACCCTGCGACTGACCTTGCGCGACCTGGAAAAGCAATTCAAGCGCACAGGTTTCTAGGAAACCTGTGCGCGTACAAGGAGGGGACTGCCATCGCGCCTGTCGGCAATGCCCCCATGACACTTACGTAAAGCCAAGCCTGTCAATTAATGTAATGAGTTAATATGACCGGCTGACGGTAAAAAGCGCGATTTCGTTCAGCAAACCGCGCAGGGGGCTGTCCGGCGCCTCGGCCAGCGACTGCCGGGCCTTGTCGGCGTATTGACCCGCCAGCGCAAGGCCGCCTTCGAAGCCCTTGTGCTTCCTGATGATTTTTTGCGCTTCGGCAAGGTCGTGCGGGGTCTGGTTTTTATCGGCCAGCGTGCGGACCCAGAATGCGCGCTCCTCAGGCGTAGCGGCGGACAGGGCCAGCAGGACGGGGGCGGTCATCTTGCCTTCGCGGAAATCGTCGCCGACTGTCTTGCCGAGCTTTTCCTGATCCGCGCTGTAATCCAGCACATCGTCGGCGATCTGGAAAGCGATGCCGAGGTTCAGGCCGTATTCGCACATGACGGCGGCTTCTGTTTTGCCGTAGCCGGCGATCAGCGGTCCGATCTCGCAGGCGGCGGCGAACAGCGCGGCGCTCTTGGCTTTGACCACCCGCAGGTAATCGTTCATCGTCGTCTCGAGATTGTTCGCGGTGGTCAGCTGCAGCACCTCGCCCTGCGCGATGATCGACGCGGCGTCGGAGAGAATGCGCAGCACCTCGAGCGAGCCATCCGCGACCATCAGCTGGAATGAACGTGAAAACAGAAAATCGCCGACCAATACGCTGGCCTGATTGCCGAAAACGACGTTGGCGGCTTCCTGTCCCCAGCGCTCGGTGCTTTCATCGACGACGTCGTCATGGAGCAGCGTGGCCGTATGTATGAACTCCACCGCCGCCGCCAGCCCGTAGGGGCGCTCGCCGCCGTTGCCGTAAAGCCGGGTGCTGGCGAGCGTCAGCAGCGGGCGGATGCGCTTGCCGCCGGCGGCGATCAGCCACGCGCCGACCTGCGGGATCAGCGGCACGTCGGATTGCAGGTTTTGCAGAATGAGGGCATTGACCTTTTTCATGTCATCGCCCATAAGCAGGGAAAGCCGCTCCCTTCGCTTCCTTGCCCTTCAACCGCTCGATGTTCAGCCTGACGTTCGCGCCTTGCAGTTCTCCCTTTTCATTGGTGTAAAAAATCTCAACCTTGTCGGCGCTGACGATGCGCTGATGGCGGACCCCGGTGAAACCCAGCTCGCCGATCACCTTGCCGCTGTCGAGCTCCACCAGCGCTGATCCAAACGCCAGTGCATGTTGACCATCGGCCAGAAAATCGAACGCCCGGCTTTCGCCTTCGCCGCGGCGCGGCGCCCCCAGCCCGGCCGGATACAGGTTGCTGGCCAGCAGCTTGCCATCGCTCACCGACCAGACCTTCAGCAGCGCCTGATTCCCCTGCTCCAGCAATATCGCCAGCTTCTTCTGGTCCGGCGAAAAGGCCAGCCCGCACGGCCGGGGAGAGCCGCTCCAGTCCACATCCGTCACCTGGATGCGCTTGCCGCGCACGCTGGTGGTGAGGCTGTAGATTTCGATATACGCTTCGATCACACCGCGCGCCCCTCGGCTCCGGGTGAGCAGGGCCAGCAGCTCCCCATCGCCGCTGATTTCGAAGCTGCGCCGCGAGTTGTCAAAATCGGCGGTCACAAAACGCTTGCGCGACACGCCGCTGCGGGCACTGAACAATTCCACGCCATGCGGCCAATGAATGAGGAACTCATCGGCCGAGCGAAATCCCATCAGCTCCGGAATGGCGGCATCTTTCTGCAGCTCGATCACCCGCGCCACCTTGTCGTTCTCGAATGACCAGACCTGCACGCAAGGCAGCATCGGGAAGCTGGCGATGCGCAGCAGCAGATCGCCACGCGGCGCCAGGATGTAGCCTGGCGGCACCTTCTCCTCTTTGCCGAACAGCGCCGCCGCCGATTTCCTGCCGGTATCGGCGTTGCACAACAGCACCGCATCCTGTTGTCCCTTGTCGCCGCGATTGCGGGCAATCGCCGCCATCCATTCGCTCTCGACCGTCGGAAAGATCGCCTCAACGGCCCCAAGCGCCGGCGCCATCTTGATGTCGGCAATAAACGGAGAGCTGGCGATATCCGGCTGAGTGACGCGCGCGCCACTCGTCGTGGGCGCTTTTTCCGGTTCGGTGGGGCTGACCAACGGCCCGATGGAGTCGGGCGTATCGTCCGGCCGCTTCACGGCAATCGCGATCCGCGGATCGCTCTGTCTGGTGGTGGGAGGATCGGTGAAAATATTGTGCTTGGAACGATCCGGCGGCGACTCCACGTCAATCGGCGTCTCGCCCGCCATCGCTGACCGATTCGTGGTCGGCGGAGTATTCCCGCTCGCCAGCGCGGTGGCATCTGGCGGCGCCGCGCCCGTCGTTGCCTCAGCCGGCCCGGTTTTTCTCTTCGCTGCCGGGGACCTCTTATCCGGCGGCGCGTGTTCCGGGGTGGCCGGCGTCCATCCCAATCCGGGTCCGACCGGGCTGGCCGCCAGGGCTGTGTTGTGTGTCGCCTGCACCACCCCGTTCAGAATGATGTTGAAAAGCACGACGATGATCGCCGCCGCAGCCATGCCGCCCAGAAATCCGGCGCTCGCGTACGCCAGCGCCGTCGGAATTTCCCGTTCCTTCACCCGCATCTGCAGCCACAGCGGCCCGGCCGCGCAGACTACCCCGCCGATGCAGCCGGCGATCAGCCCGAAGCCTGATCCGATGATCTGCCACATCGCGAATGCCAGCGCAAATGCCAGCAGGAAAACGCTAAACATGCGCCAGTTGGCCTGTGGCGGAAGATCAAAGTTCTCGCGGGCGCCCGCCTTGCGCACACCAATCATCGCGATCGGAAAAATCACCAGCGAATACAGGGCGATATAGCCCGCCGCTTTGGCATACGGCAGCCAGCGGATGCCCAAGGTCTCGGCCGCGAAGGTCTCGCGGGTGATCCAGATCAGGCATCCCACCACCAACACGTACGGCAGCCATTGATCCAATTCGTAACTGAGCGGAAACCGAAACGGCACGTTCTTGCGACGAGTGGGAATGCCGACGTCCTCGGCGCCGGCCGGCTGGTCAAATTCGTCCAGCGCCTCCAGCGTACCGACTTCCTTCCACGCGCTCGGCTGGCCGGCATTTGCCGGCGGCATGCCCCCTTCGCGCTTGAGATATTCCAGTAGATCAAATTCCTGCCCCGCTTCCACCGGCTTGGGAATCTGCAGAATATTGCCGCACGACTTACAGCGCGCGCGCCGGCCAGCCATTCGCTCATCGGCGATGAACTGCTTGCCGCACTGTCCGCACTTAACCCCGATCGTCATGTCGATACTCCCGCAGACCCTCTGCTTATCATACGCTCACGTAGCTGGAACGGAACCCCGTGCGCCCGGTTGGAAAGCTCCCCGCCTATAGTATGACGCACCACAAAGGTGATTGTTTTCCAAATATTATGCGAATTCTCGGCAATGGGTCAGTTTGAAATTTATGGGTGCCACAGGTCGCGGTACTCCGAGACCTGTGCCGCGTAGCGACGCGGTAAG
>DAIOHQ010000109.1:0-2176 GCA_036744635.1 Tepidisphaeraceae bacterium
CAGACAAGAATGTCTGCCCCACCATTGTGAGTACACCTGCCGCTCATCCAGCCATGACAGACAAGAATGTCTGCCCCACCATTGTGAGTACACCTGCCGCTCATCCAGCCATGACAGACAAGAATGTCTGCCCCACCATTGTGAGTACACCTGCCGCTCATCCAGCCATGACAGACAAGAATGTCTGCCCCACCATTGTGAGTACACCTGCCACTCATCCAGCCATTGCAGACAAGAATGTCTGCCCCACCATTGGAGTGCCGACGCGAAGCACACGCCGCTCGCAAGCGAGCGGGCGAAACGCCATTGCGGACAAGAACGTCCGCACCACCGGATCAGGACATGCGCAACTTAGGCGTCTCGTATTTTCTCGGCGGCGGGTTGTGTGGAAATGGATGGCCGTGGCGGGGGTGATGATTGTGCTGGCGGTGCTCGGACCGGTGCTATTTCGGCGCTGGCCGGCGATGGGAAGCTTTGTGCCGGGGGCGATGGCGCTGATCGGGGCGTGTCTGGCGGTGGCGGTGCTGGCGGGGATGGGATTGGCGGCGCTGGTCGATACGCCGCCGCGGGAAATTGCGGACGATGCGGGGCCGATGCGGCGTTATCTGCCGGCCGGGCTGATGGCGCTTGGGGTGGGCGGATTTATCCTGGATTTGATCATGCGGCGGCAATCGGCGGTTTCGTTGGTGCTGCTGCACGTCTGTCTGGCGCTGGCGGTTGTGGGAGGCGCGCTGCTGCTTGTGCGGCGCCGGCCGCGGCGGGCAGAGTGGATGTGGCTTGGTCTGATCGTGCTGGAGGGGCTGGCGCTGGGGCTGCCTTATAACCGCGGCGCGGCCGCGGCAACGTATTTCCCGGCACCTACTTTGAATGCTCAGCGGAAGGAGCTCACAGCGCCTGGGCGCATCCTGGCATCATCGGGCATTTTCCTCGGAGATTTGAACGCGCCCCTACACATGCAGGCCGTGCGTCGGGTGTCATCACCTCAGTCGAGCCGCCTCGGTCCCTGGCTGGACGCAAACGCCCCGGATGGGCTGACCGATCAACCGGCGTTGCATGCGGCGGCGATGCAATTGTGGAACCTGCGCCAACGGATACTTGCTCCGGGCGATCCCGAGAGCGGGCCACCGTGGAAGAAAGTGTCTGAGACGGCGAGCGTGCGGATCTACGAGAATCCCACGGCCCTGCCGGGGGCGTGGGTGGTGCAGTCGGTGCGGGCGTATGACACGCCAGCGCAGATGCGGGAGGCGCTGGCGGCGGGCGAAGTGGATTTTCGGACGCGGGCGCTGGTGGATACGGAGGTGGGTGAGGATACGAAGTGGCAGCTTGAGCGGCGCGGCAGGGCGCGGGAATGGGCCGGATTTGCCGGGGGCGGGCAGGCCGGGGGAAGCGTGGCGGTCAACATGCCATCTTCCGGCGAGGTCTCCGTGCGCCTGTCGCACACCGGCACCGGGTGGCTGGTCGTCTCGATGTTGTTCGACGGGGGATGGACGGCCAGCACGCGGGTAGAGGGGACGCCCTGGCCGAGCTTTGATACGCCGATCGTTCCGGCGTATGGGATGTTGTGTGCTGTGCCGGTCAATGGGGCCAACGTTACCGAAATCACGTTTCAGTACCGGCCGCGGGGATGGCGGCATGGGCTGCTGGCGGGAAGCGCGGGGGTGCTGGGGGTGCTGATGATCGTGGCGTTTTGGCTGTCGCGGGCAGATTTTGGTGGTCGGGCAATTACTGCGCGTGCCGGTGCGATTGACGGCGGCACGTGCTGAGTACAGCACGTACACGGGTTCAGGAAAACCCGTGCCACGGAGAGGAATGGCGCGGACACGGGCGGGACGCCCGTGCTACGTAGAGCGCTGTCGCTTCTGGCGCATGGGCTGGGTAGCCCATGCCACAGGATTCATGCCGCGGGCGAGCGTAAGACTGTGCGATGGAGCGCGGTGGGCAGGTGCTTCGGATTGCAGGGGTGCGCCGATAGGATAGGTGGAGGCGCCAGGAGTTGGGGCAGGGAATTTGCTGACAAGGATGTGGATCATGACCGAATGGATTTGGATCAACGGCGAGATCATTCCGCTGGCGGATGCGCGGATTGGGGTGGAGGATCGGGGATTTCAGTTCGCCGATGGCGTGTACGAGGTGATTCGGCTGTATGGCGGCCGGCCGTTCACGCTCGATCAGCACC
>DAIOHQ010000109.1:2186-14858 GCA_036744635.1 Tepidisphaeraceae bacterium
GTCTTGCGAGGGAATTCGGTTGGCGCTGCCGCAGCCGGAGTTTGGCGCGGTGTTCTTGAAGAACGAAATCGCAAAGCTGCTGGCGAAGAACCCGCTAAGCGACGGCATGATTTATCTGCAGGTGACGCGGGGGGTGGCGCCGCGGAACCATCTGTTTCCGGAGGTCCGGCCGACGCTGCTGTTTTACACGCGGAGCCTGCCGCCGATGGATTCTGTCGGAAGCGGCGCGGGATTGAAGCTCAAGAGCGTCGAAGATGAGCGGTGGAAGCGCTGTTGGATCAAGTCGATCGCACTGCTGCCCAACGTGCTGGCGAAGAATGCCGCGGTGGCGGCCGGGGCGGATGAGGCGGTGTTCATCGAAAACGGGATCGTCAGCGAGTGCTCGGCCAGCAACTTTTTCTGCGTGATCGGCGGAAAGCTGCTCACGCATCCAGTGGGGGCGAAGGTGTTGCCGGGGATCACCCGGCTGGTGCTGCTGGAATTGGCGGGGCAGCTTGGGATTGCGGTCGAAGAGCGGCCGATCCGCGAGACCGAAGCCCGCGCCGCTGACGAAGTGTTCATCACCAGCACCACCCGGGAAATTGGCTGGGTGAATGAGTGGGATGGACAGACCGTGCGCGACGGTGTGTGCGGGCCGATCACGCGGCGGCTGCACGAAGCCCTGCGCGTTCGCATCGGGCGCGAAACCGCGGCGGGATCGTTTGCAACGCCTACGGCATTGCCTGCCGCCCCACCGTTTCCGGCGAACATGACAGATAGTGCAGCTCAACAAACAGCCCCTGCATCGCATTGAAGGCGGCGCTGGTGCTACGGTACAGTCGGTCTTCCGGCGGAAATCCCACCTGTTCCATGCGTTGCCGCAGCTTTCCGAGATAGCGCAGCTCGCGCCCCACCGTATCGGCCATTGCCGCCACTTGTTGTTTCTGAAGCGTGCGAGAATCCACCTCGGCACTGTAGGCGCGGACTGGCGTGAGACAACCGATGGCCGCGAAGATTCGGTCATTCATAGACAAACAAACGTAAGCTAACCGGTTCATGCGGATTCAGCCAAACGCGGCGCAGCTTGTAGGCGCGGGGTTTTCTCCTATAACTTCGGCCTGTAACAAAGGAGAGAGTCATGGCCAGCAAATTTGAGTTCCCCTATCGGCAGATCCATCTCGATTTTCACACCGGGCCGTGGCTGCCGGATGTCGGGGGCGACTTTGACGCCCGCGAGTTCGCCCGGACGATGAAGCGGGCACACGTGAATTCGGTCACGATCTTCGCCAAGTGCCATCACGGTCATCTGTACTACAACACGCAGCGGCCGGAGCGGCATCCGAATTTGAAAGCCGGATTAGACTTGACCGGCCAGCAGGCGGAGGCGCTGCACCGCGAAGGCATCCGGGCCCCGATTTATATTTCCATCCAGTGCGATGAATTCGCGGCCGACAACCATCCGGAATGGATCGCGCGCGAGGAGGATGGCAAGCCGTGTGGCCAGGGCAAGCCGCTGAAGCCGGGCTGGCAGATTCTGGATATGTCCACGCCCTACCAGGAATATCTGGCCGACCAGACCCAGGAGATTCTGCGCACGTTCAAGCCGGTGGACGGCATTTTCTTTGACATGTGCTGGGACCAGCCCAGCCTGAACAACGATGCGGTGGATGCGATGCTGCGCGAGGGATTCGATCCCGAGGTGGAGGCGGATCGCAACCGCCATGCCCATCTGGTGGCGCTGCGGTACATGAAGCGCTTTCACGAGATGGTGAGGAAGTCGGCCCCGAACGCGACGGTCTATTTCAATTCCCGGCCGCTGTCGAATCTGGCCGAGGAGATCAAATATCTCTCGCAGGTGGAGATCGAGGCGCTGCCGACGGGCGGCTGGGGTTACATGTATTTTCCCAAGAACGTGCGCTTCGCGCGGACGTTCCCGCGGCCGTATATGGGGATGACCGCGCGCTTTCACAAGAGCTGGGGCGACTTCGGCGGCATGAAGCCGTATCCCGCCCTGGAATATGAGATCAGCCAGATGATGGCGCACGGGGCGCGCTGCTCGATCGGCGATCAGCTCCATCCCGGCGGCCGGCTGGATACGGCGGTGTATGACCTGATCGGCAAGGCGTACGAGCGGGTGGAGGTTCGCGAGCCGTGGCTGCATGATGCGGTGAACCTGGCGCAGATTGGGCTGTTTCAATTGCCGGGCACCGCGTACTTTTTGCAGGGCGGCACCGACGAGGGGGCGACGCGGATGCTGACGCAGCTTAAACAGCAGTTCGACGTGGTCACCAGCAGCTCGAAGCTCGACAAGTATGACCTGTTGATTCTGCCGGATGGGATCCCCCTCGATGGCGATCTGACGCGGCGGCTGAACGCGTATGTCAAGGCCGGCGGGGCGCTGCTGGCGAGCGGGATGACGGGACTGAATGCCGACGGAACCGAGGTGAGCTTCGGGGCGCTGGGCATCAAGACCGAAGGAATGAGTCCCTATGCGACGACGTTCCTGCGCTTTGGCGGGGAGGTCGATGAGGATGTTCCCAAGACCGATCACGTCAACTATGAGCGCATGGCGCGGGTCGTGCCGGCGGGGAAAACCAAGTCATTGGCCCGCGTGGTCGAGCCGTATTTTGATCGCAACTGGAGGCACTTCACCTCACACAATCAGACGCCGGGGGCGAAGCTGAGCAAATATTCAGCGGCGACGCTGAATGGCCGGGTGGGGTACATCGCCTTCCCGATCTTCAGCGCCTTCGCCAACCACGGCAATTATTCCTATCGCCTGCTGGTGCGGAACATGCTGAGCCTTCTGCTGCCCGATCCGCTGCTGCGGGTGGATGCCCCCACCGGCCTTGAGGCCACCGTCGCCCGGCAGGGAAAACGCACCATCGTCCATCTGCTCTTTTACAGTCCCGAGCGGCGGGCGCAGAACCTCGATCTGGTGGAAGACATCGTGCCGCTATTCAATATCCCGCTGTCATTGAAGCTGGATCGCGCGCCCAAGCGGGTCTACACCGTTCCTGATGAGACTCCCGTTGAGTTTGAATTTCTTAATGGCCGGGTGAATCTGCGCGTCCCGGAAATCCGCGGGCATCAGATGATTGTGTTGGAGTAGACCTCGGCTTGTGCCATCCGCCGAGAACTGAACCATTGGGTGACAGAAATACGTTCAGGCCAGTATTTGGATCGACCACATGCACAATTTGCCTTCCACGATGGCGAAGATCAGGGCTTCCAGCGGAAGAAGTTATTTTTGCCGCCCCAGCCGCTGTTTTCGGTGAAGACCAGGTATTCGCCGTTGGTCCGCTTGAAGGCGCGCAGGCCCATGGCGGCGTCTTCCCAGGCGCTGCTGCCGGCCACCTCGGGGCCCATGGAGAGGATCTCGGCGAGTGAGCCGGTGTTGAGGTCGAAGACGTGTACCTCGCCGAAGAGGTAGGCGAAGAAGAGGTAGTCGCCGGCGATCTGCATGCCCATGTAGCCACGGTAGGGGAAGAGGTTCCGCTCGTACATGAAGTAGTCGCCATCGGTGGCCGGTTCCAGGGCCTTGACCTTCCACTTCGGCGTGCGGTTGCCTTTGCTCCAGTCGTCGTAGCGGGCCATGAAGTATTGGGCCGGCGATGTATCCTTGTCGCCGGTGCGGGCCACGGCCGGGTAGAACGCGATCATGATGTCGCGGTCGGCATCGTAGTCCATGCGGCAGGACATGCCCCAGCCGCTGGTCTTGTCGCCTTCCTCGGGAAAGCGGAAGTCCTGGTAGCCCTCGCCTTTGGCTCCACCGTAGAGCGGGACGCCCTTGTCGTTGATCCCCTTGAACGGGAAATGGCGCATGAACGAGCCGCCGGTGCTGGGAACCCCGGCCCAGAGGTCGCCCTTGGAATCCACGCACAACGTGGTGACCCAGCCGATGGGGGAATCCATCTTGGTCAGCTCATCGGGACTCTCTTTTCCGTCGCCGTTGGCGTCGATCCACAGGGACTTGCCGCCGGCGCGGGTGCCGCCGGCGGGGATGGCGATCTCGCCGTCGTAGCGATAGATGTTGATGTCGCCGACGGTGCCCTGGCCGCTGGTGAACATGACCAGACGCTTGTCGGTTCCCGTCCCGAGTCGCCGCACAATGGACTGCGAGCTGCCAGCGCGGACGGGCTCGCCGAAGTTGCGCCAGTCCCAGTTGTAGCCGATGTAGGTCTGCTCTTTGCCGGGCTCGGTTTTGGAGAGGTCGAGCTTGAGGTGGTTGTAGGTGCCGTAGATCTCCGCGCCGTCGCCGGCGGGATCGACGTCGTAGGTGTCGCAGAACATCAGGCTGTTGAGCATCCACTTGAACTGGCCATCGGGGGTGAACATGCGCAGGTCGGTGCCTTGGAAACCGCCGCCGACGTAGAGGTTGCCTTTGGCGTCCACGCCGACGCCGTTGATGCCGGGGAAGCGGGCGTAGCCGCTGCCCCTGCCTCCCGCGTCGCTCACGAGCTGGGTGGGGGAGAGATAGTGGATAAGGCCGGGTTGCGGGCCGGCATAGACGCCGCCCTGTTCGCCGAAGGTGCGGGCGAGGTGGGGCTTGGTGGCGAGGCTGGCGTAGAAGCGCACGTTGAGGTTGGGGAGATCTTCGCCGACGAGCAGCTGATCGTGGGCGGCGTCGTAGGCGAGGCAGGTGGGGTTGACGACATCGGTGATGGCGCGGCCGGTGAAGGTGCCATCGGTTTTGTAGCACTTGATGGAAGGAAGGGCAGCGGGGGCGGTCGCCGGGGCGGTGGCGGGGGCAGGAGTGGCGGCGGGCTTGTCCTTGTCCTTTTCCGTGTCTTTGTCGGCGCGCTGGATGATCCACAGGTCGCCGCGCCTATCGAAGGTCATCACGCCCGGCCGCTGGAAAGCGAAGCTCCGGCTGATGAGTTCCTGGGATTCGCCGGTGAAGTCACCGGTGGCCGGGCCGCCGCAGTTGATTGCCAGCACGCGCTCGCCCTTGGCGTTGAGCACCTCCAGCCCGCACAGGCCCGGGCCACCGTAGGTGCCGAAGCGGAAGGTGACGTTTCCCTTGTCATCCGCCTTGTAGCCGGGGAAATCCTTGACCAGGGGCTTGAGCACGCCGCCGGCGGCTTCGGCCACATCCACCTTTGTTCCGTCGATGCTGATGATGCGATTCCGCGGGTCGGCCTTCTCTGGACGCTTGATGTACTCGGCGAGGTGGCAGCGAATGGTGTATTCGCCGCCCGCGGTAAGGCCGGGGAGCGTGTACTTGACGCCTTCGCCGATGCGCTGGGTCTGGTAAACCACCGCCGGGGCCAACTGCTTGTCGTCTCTTGGCACGATCACCGGCTCCGGCGCCAGGGCGACGCCATCGTTGGCGCCTTCGGCGGTCTGGTAGGTCTTGACCGGCTCGAGCGTGACCACGCGGATGATGTTGTCGCGCGAGTCGGCGACGAACAGCTCGCGGCCGTTGGAGGCCATGCCGGAGATGACCGAGTTGTTGGTCTTCTTATCGAGCAGGTTGATCGAGAGGAAGATAGGTTGGGGGGCGAAGTCCGGCGCGGCCGGATCCAGCTCGGTGATGTGGTTGACGGTGGCGACGTACAGATGCTTGCCGTCGCCGGTGATGCCGCCCTGGCCGGTTTGCGGCGTGCCGATGGGGAGCCCGCGAAGGACCTTGCCATCGCGGTAAGAGGTCACCGGCTGGCCGGCCTCATCCCAATAGGAGCTGGTATAGCAGGTGCCATCGGCGGCCACCCACATCGCCGATAGGGTGTTGGACACATGGTTATCCTCCGGTCGGCAGCCGAAGGTATTGCCGACCCAACTGGTCTTGTAGCGCATCTGCGCCGGGCCGATCTTGATGGAGTCGAAGGTGGCGGTGACCGCCTTGCCCTCGGCCGCGCCGGAGGCGCCGCAGGCGAAGAAGCCAAGCTGGAAGGCGCCATTCAGCGGGAATTCACCGCCGCTGACGTTGGAGATCATGGACCAGAGCTTGCCGTCGCGGGACTTGTAGACGGCGAAGTTCCTGTCCATCCGCACCATCCTGAGCCAGAGCGGCCCGGGCTTGGCGAGTGGAATGCCGGCGGTAGCGACCTTGGGAGCAACCTTGGTCGTCGCTCCGGGCGACCTGGAAATCCAATGCACGGAGTTGTCTTTGGCCTTGAGGAAGAGCGCGACCATGGGCCCGCCGGGCGTGTTGTCAGAGCGGGCCATGATCCCCACCGTGGCGTCGTCCGAGCCGCCCAACTCGGTGAGCCGGGCGATGACTTCAAAGTCACCGGCCGGGTGCGGGGTGGAGACGAAGTGGCACTCATCGCTGCCTTTGAGGTTCAGCCCGGCGCCCCCGCCGCTCAGCTTCATGGTCGAGGTGTCCGGGGCCCAGGTGTGGCTGCCAGGCGTCGCCGGTGTTCCGATGGCGACATCCTTCCACGTGTAAACGGTATCCGCCCCCTCGGCCCCCTTCGCGGCCCCGCCGGCCAGGCAGCCCGCCAACAGGATCGCCACGACCGATGTCCACGCCATTCGGCAACTTCGCTTGGTTGTCTTCATGTGATTCTCACAGCTTTCTCTTGAGCCCGTATCTTCCAGTCCAGGAAAAGGGCAGTCCAGGAACAGGGGACATGATTTATATCGCCTGCGGGACGAGCCGATTCTGCGGCCGGCCTCGGGACCGCAGCATCCAATATAGTCCAGGGCCCCGGCGGATGATGCGCCCGTCGCGGCATCATCAGACGGTGCCGCTGTTTTCGGATCACCCCGGGCAGATTTCCCGCAGGTATTGAAAGGAATAAATCCCGCTGCCGTGCTGGTCGGACCATTCGATCTGCAGGGCGTAGTTGCCCACAAGCTGGGCGCTGACGGCCACCAGCGGGGTTGCGAAATTCCCCGGCAGGATGGTCAGCAGCGGCTTTTTCTTCACCGGATTATCCTCGTGCCGCACCTGCCTGCACATCGCGCAGGGGCACATCGTGCGCAGATAGGAAATGCTGTAGACGCACACCCGCCCATCCTGCCATTGGATCTCCAGCTTCTCATCCTTCTTCAGATCCAGCCGAACCGGCGTGGTGGCCGGGGTCATTGAAGTCGCGTCCATCGGCGAATTGTAATCGGGAAGCCGGCGACTGGTTAATACCCGTATTTGGAGGTGATTCCCTCGACGTGGCCATCGGTCCAGCCATAGTTGCGAAAATGGGCAATTCTCGGCAACTGATTGGCGTCGGAAATTTGAATGAACGGCTCATGCGGCGCGAACGTCATTCCCCAAGGCCCGCCGCGGTTTTGGGTGATGATGAAGGTGGGGCAATCGATCAGCTTGAACGTGCCGCGGCGGCGCAGGTCTTTGTTGTCGTTGACGTAACCATAGCCCGGCCGGACGCAGTCGATCCGCAGGCCTTCGATGTTCGCTCCATCTGGGTAGAGCGCCAGCGGGTTGCTCCAGGTGGCATAGAGATAGCCGTTGCAGCCGGGGCCGTTGTAGGCGAAGAACGGGACGGTGTGAGGATCGACGCCATCGGGCAGCATGCCGAGGTTCGGCTTACGCGGGGTGTAGTACCATCCCACATCCAGGATGTTCCCGCCGGCGGTGTACCAGTCGCCGGCGCGCGAGGTGCAGGTCACGCCCTTGTAGCTCTTGAGAAAGCCGGTATCCATCAGGATCTTCACATACGGATAGCCGCCGTTGCAATCGACGCACTCATCGCCCGTCCACTGCACGCCGGCCAGTTGTGGATTGCCTTGGAAATAGGCCGTCGTCTGACTTCCCTGGTAGCCATCGAGGGTGGACTGATACGGCACCCCGCCGCCATCGAAGGCGCCCCAATTCGAGCGAAACACGTGGGTGGGATAAGTCTTGCAGGTGGCGGCGTACATCGTCAGCGCCATCAGCATCTGGCGCTGATTGCTGGCGCAGGTGACGCGCATCGCGCCTTCCCGGGCCTTCTTCAGCGCCGGCAACAGCAAGGCGATCAGCAGGCCGATGATGCCGACGACCACCAGCAGCTCAACCAAGGTAAAAGCGCGACGACGAGGCAAAATGTCCTTTCGGATGAAGAGTGGCAGTATACCGCGATTTGAAGCCGGCCGCGAAGGATTTTCGGGCAATTTTTCCTCGTGGAGTCTGCGATTCTTAGCCCAATCTGGCCTTGAGTCGCTCCTGCACGACTTTTGGATTCAGGCCTTTGGCCGATTTCATCACCATTCCTACCAGCGCGCCAAAAGCCGCCTGCCGGCCGGCGCGATAGTCCTTCAGCGCCGGGGGCACTTGGGCAATCAGGGCGTCGATGGCCGCATCGACGCCAGCGCTGTCAGTCGACTGCAACAGGCCGAGTTTCGCCGCGGCATCTTCGGCAGGCTGGTCTTGTTCGACGATCGCGGCGACGATTTTCTTGGCGGTTTCCTTACTAGCGGCGATTTTGTTTTCCGCCACCAGCCTGGCGATCTCGCCCATGCGCTGGGGCGTCACCCCAAGATTGACCTGGCGCATCCCCTTTTCGTTGGCCAGTTCCCGCAGGGCTTCCATCAGGGCGCTGGCCCGCGGCGCCGGCGCGCCGGATGCGAGCATCGCTTCAAAGAAATCCCCCGTCTCCCGATCGGCCGCGAGGATGGCGGCATCCTTTTCCTTCAAGCCCAGGGCCTCCACGTAGCGCCTGCGCCGGGCTGCGGGAAGCTCGCCCACCTTCCCCTTGAGCTCAGCCAGCCAGGCATCATCCACTTCCACCGGCACCAGGTCCGGATCGGGAAAATAGCGGTAGTCGTGCGCCTCTTCCTTGTCGCGCTGGTGGAAGGTGGACTCGGTCGCCTCATCCCAGCCATAGGTGCTCTTCTTCCCCAGGCTGCCGGTCTCCTCCCATTCGACAATCTGCCTGCGGACTTCGTAGGCCGTCGCCCGTTCCAGGACGCTGAAGCTGTTGAGGTTCTTGATCTCGGTGATGGCGGTTTTGTGAATCACTCCTTCGGCGTCGGTGACGTGGACGTTGATGTTGGGCTCGAAGCGCATGTGGCCCATCTGCATCTGCGCCTCGCTGATTCCCAGGTGCTGCACCAGCTTCTGCAGCTCCTGGGCGAAGATGGCCACCTGCCTTGGCGTGGTCAAATCCGGCTCGGTGACGATCTCCAGCAGCGGCGTGCCGGCGCGGTTCAGGTCCACAATGCTGTGATCGATGTGGTATCCGCCGGGGGCATCGTGCAGCAGCTTGCCGGCATCTTCTTCCAGGTGGGCCCGGCGGATGCGCACGGGAACTTTTCCGCCATCCACCTCGATCTCGAACATCCCCTCCGCGCACAGCGGCAGGTCATATTGGGAGATCTGATAATTTTTGGGAAGGTCGGGGTAGTAGTAACTCTTGCGGTCCCACTTGGTGTGCCGGGCGATCCGGCACCCCAGCGCCAGGCCGGCCATGAGCGAATACTCCACGGCACGCTTGTTCATCACCGGCAGCGTGCCGGGCAGGCCCAGCACCTGCGGATCGACCTGCGAATTGGGCGTGCCGCCAAAGCCGTTGGCGGCGCCGGTGAACATCTTGCTGCGCGTGGCAAGCTGCACGTGAATTTCCAGCCCGACCAGCACGCGATGCGATTTGCAGATGCGCTGGGTCATGATGGCTCCTGATAGCGGAATGAGTCTCGGAAATCCATCTCGCGCGCGCTCTCGTAGGGGCGGGGTCTCCCCGCCCTCTTGCGCCGTTTGCAGAATGCGGGCGGGGAGACCCCGCCCCTACAGAATGCCCTTCCGTGCGACACTCGAGCCGTGCACGCAAGGCTTGCCGATTCACGGCGCCGGATACTTCGCCGGCCTGCCTTCCAACACCTCGATCACATCGCGCACCACCCAGCTCATGTTCTCCAGCGCCGTGTGGGTGCGGGCGGCCAGGTGCGGCGTCAGCAGCACATTCTCCAGCCCCAGCAGGGGCAAATCCGGCCCCGGCGGCTCGGGAGCGAATACGTCAATCGCCGCGCCGGCCAGTCGTTTCGCACGCAGCGCCTCGGCCAGCGCCGCCGCGTCCAGCACTTCGCCGCGGCTGGTATTGATGAGGATGGCGGTTGACTTCATCAGCGCCAACTGCGCGGCGCCGACCAGCTTTTCATTCCCCGGCCGCATGTCCACGTGCAACGTCACGATATCCGCCTCGCGATACAGCCGCTCCTTCTCCACCGCCTCGGCCGGAAAATCCAGCTTGGCCGCGACGTCCAGCAGGTCGTTGTACAGCACCCGCATGCCAAAACCATTCCGCGCGATGTGCCCCACCCGCCGGCCAACCCGCCCCATGCCGACGATGCCGATGGTCAACTCGTTAAGCTGCCGCCCGCGCACGGTATCGCGGATGCGTTTGAATTCCTTCGGTTCGTAGACGCGCTCGCGGAAGAAATTCCATGGCCGCAGCAGTTGCAGGATGTATCCGACCACGAAATCCCCCACCGCCAGCGTGTTGGCATCCGGCGTGTAGACCACCTCGACGCCCCGGCGGCGGCAGGCGGCGATGTCGATGTTCTCCAGCCCCACGCCGCCGCGGCCGACGACCTTCAGGTTGGGCGCGCCGTCCAGCAACCCATCATTCACGCGCGTGTAGGTGCGCACGACCAACCCGTGCGCCCGCGCCAGCGCCGCCGCAAATCCCGCATCCTTGATTCCAATCTCCACCACTTCCGCGCGCTCGCGCAACCAGCGCAGCGGGCCGGAATCGGAGCCTTCGGTGACAAGAATCATTGGCCAGGATGACATTCAACATTCCTTTCACGCCCGATTGAAATCACACAAGATCTTTCCGCCCGTTCAAGACAACTCCAAGCATCTTGGTTGCTTTCTTTCTGACGCGCTCATTTTCGTTGATGCTGAGGGCGCGCAGTTGGCCAACAAAATCTCGGTCTGCAATCTTGATCATGAGCCGTCCGGCTTCGCCTATCTCGCGTCGATGATGAGGCATGCTGCAGAGATGGAGCCCATATTGTTTGAGCCGCTCCCGATGCTCGTCAGTGAGTGGAACCGTCTTGAGCCGTTTGAGATGCTCTTCCTTGGCATAGCCACATCGAAAGGCTGGAACATCAACTTCAAGAAACTCGATGATCGCAGAAACAGCATCGGGATGGCCCGCGACGAAGGCGTCATACAAAGGGATCAAATACTCCAGAAACAATTTGCCTAGCAGTTTATCTCGGTTGTCGGAGAACGGCTTTGCGGCCTTGTAGGCGATGCCATTCGCATCCCAAACCTTCGCCCACGAGAGATGTCGCTTCTTGGGCGAAATATCTTTCAATGCATCCGCTCGCGCCTCCGCCCAGGCAGTGGTGAATGCCTGGTGGGCGCGCCGAATCTGTTCCATGAGCTGCCGATACTCCTGTGGCCGGTCCATTGCGACCTTCATGTGAATACCCAAGAAGTCAGCACATTTCAGCGGCTTCTTCGCCCAATTGTTTCACTTAGCGAAACTACAAGACTACAACCTGATCCCGGTGATCATCCATTGATCGACTCCAAAATATGATCGATCCCCCTGGCGTTGCGCTGGATAGCCCGAAACTCGAACAGCGCCGCCAGGAGATTTATCGCAATCGCCGCCAGCGCAAATGCCTGGTGTACATTCCGCAACGACGGCGTTCCGTAGCTGTCGAAGGCGGCTCCGGTAAACGCCGCGGCGATCACGCTGGCCATGGCGATCAGGGCGGCGGGGAAGGCCTGGCGTTTGAACGAGCGCGTCGGCGCTACCAACTCCTGCGGCAGCTTCTTCACGGTCACCGCGTGCTGGATCCATTTGGCGGTGGCGATGAAATAGGTGAAGACGATGCAATGCACCGCGCAGCATCCCATCGCCGCCAGGATTCCGCTCAGCCGATGCCAGTCGCGGCCGACCGAATTGGCGGCGTATCCCAGCACCGCCGCGAAACACAGGCACAGCAGGTTGAATATCGTCAGACCAGTGAAGAGGACGACCATGGCCGAAGCATACGTGAAGGGATGACAAGGTGACAAGGAGAGGGGGTGACCAGGTGAAAATTGCCCGTTGTCCGTGGTCCGTTGTCCGTTGCAGGGGGAAAGCGTCTCTTTGCAACGGACAACTGACCACGGACAACCGACTATTCTCACCCCCTCACCTTGTCACCTTGTCATCCCTCCCTCCCCCTCCCCCCACATCTCCGCCAGTTTCATATCCGCCGCGGTGGTGATCTTGATATTCCGCTCCTCCCCTTCCACGAGCCAGACCTCGCCGCCGGCGAGTTCGATGAGCTGGGCGTCGTCGGTGACCTGGTCGAGGGAGATGGGGCAGCGGGCGAAGGCTTCCAGGAGCACAACTCGGCGCATGACCTGCGGCGTCTGCATCGTCCAGAGCTGATGACGCGGGAGGGTGCGCTGGACTTTGGCCGGCAGCGGGCCGGCGGCCTGCTTGATGGTGAGATGGGCTGGCAGCGCCGGCGCGGCCGCGCCGTGCTGGCGGGCGGCGGCGAAGACGCGGCCGATCAGTTCCTGCGATACCAGCGGCCGGGCGGCATCGTGCACCGCGACCCACTGCACCGACTGCGGTGTTTCGCGCAGAGCGTTGTAGACGCTTTGCGCGCGGGAGTTGCCGCCGCGGCAGAAGCGCACAAAGTCGCGGGGGTATTCAGTCAGTTGCCGTTTCACCTCGGGCGCGGTTTCGATCCATTGTTCCACGCGCTGCTCGGTTGGAATGATGATGCAGGCGACATCCAGCGCCCGCCGCCGCGCGAATGCCTCCAGCGTGTGCAGAAAAATCGCCCGCCCCCCCC
>DAIOHQ010000110.1:0-14686 GCA_036744635.1 Tepidisphaeraceae bacterium
CTTGTTTGGCAACTGCTGTTTCATTTGCTTAAAAAGTGCGAAAGTCGAACTTAGATCCCATCGAGCCTTAAAGCTGACTGCGTAATTTTTGTGCGCGCGTTAGTATGCGTGCACCATGGAACACATCGCCAGTGAGCGCATTTCGAGCGACCCACGCCAGTCGGATTGCCGAAACGGTGGGCGAGCACGCCCGGCCTACAGAATGGCCGGACCAATAGCTTTCACGGAAACAGCCCCTTCAATCGGCACGCCTCCGCCACTCTGCTGATCGCGATGGTATACGCCGCGGTGCGGTAGTCGCAGTCGGCGGCGTCGGCTTTGGCGTTTACCTCGTCGAAGGCTTTTTCCATCACCCTCTGCAGCTCATCCTGGACGCGCTTCATGTCCCAGAAGAAATTCTGCAGGCCCTGCACCCATTCGAAATAGCTGACGGTGACGCCGCCGGCGTTGGCGAGAATATCGGGGAGGATGGTGACGCCGTTGTCGCGGAGGATCTCGTCGGCCTCGGGGGTGATGGGGCCGTTGGCGGCCTCGACGATCACCGGGGCTTTGACGTCGGCGGCCAAATCGGCGCCGATGGTGTTTTCCATGGCCGCGGGAATGAGCACATCGCACTCGCTGGCGAGCAGTTCTTCGTTGCTGATGGACTCGCAGTTGGGAAAATCTTCCATCGTGCCGTTTTCGCGGTAATAGAGGCCGGCAGCTTCGATATCGACGCCGGCATCGCAGAAAATGCCGCCGCTTCTTTCCGAGATGGCGATCACCTTGGCATCGCGTTCATCGAGCAGGCGGGCGGCGTGGAAGCCGACGTTGCCGAAGCCCTGGATGGCGATGCGGGTGTCGGCGATGCTCTTGTTTTGCGTGGCCAGGAACTTACGGAGGATGTTCATGACGCCGCGGCCGGTGGCCTCTTCGCGGCCGACCGATCCGCCAAGCGTGACCGGTTTGCCGGTGACGCAGCCGAGCTCCTGATGGCCGACCATCATCGAATAAGTGTCGAGCACCCAGCTCATCACCTGGGCGTCGGTGCCGGCATCCGGGGCGGGTATGTCTTCGCTGGGACCGATGATCGGCATGATTTCGCTGGTATAGCGGCGGGTGAGACGTTCCTTTTCGCCGAGGGAGAGCGTCTTGGGATTGCAGACGACTCCGCCTTTGGCCCCGCCGTAGGGGAGATCGACGAGGGCATTTTTCCAGGTCTGCAGCATGGCCAGGGCCATCACCTCATCGCTGTTGACGGCGGTGTCGTAGCGGATGCCGCCTTTGAAAGGCCCGCGGGCGTTGTTGTGCTGGCAGCGGTAGCCGGTGAAGACCTGGATTTTCCCATCGTCCATCCGAATCGGGCAGGAGACGGTGAGCACGCGCTTGGGGGAGGAGAGCATCGAGCGCCAAGTGGCGTCGAGGTTCATGGTCTGATAGACGCGGTCGAAGTAGAGATGGGCGTACTGCCAGAAGGGCGAATGCGTTTCGGAAGTGGGATGGAGATGGTCGGTGAGGGCTTGGGTCATGTTGGGGGATTGTAGCAGGCGAGTTGATTACATCATCATGACCTGGCCGGTGATGATGCGGTGGGTGGTGGATTTGTCCTTGAGGATCAGCCTTCCGATGGAATCGATTCCTTCGCAGCGGCCGGTGAGTTGTCGGCCGTTTTCCAGCACGGCGATGCGGCGGCCGTTGAGGGCATGATGGCGGTCGTATTCGCGGAGGAGGACGGCGAAGGGCTGCTCGGCGCGGCGGGCCATGGTCTGTTGCAGATGGCGGGTGATGGCGATGAGGGTTTGGGTCAAGTCTTGCGGGGTTGCGGTGATCTCCAGCAGCGAGGTGATCTTGTCGCGCAGGGCGCGCGGGGCATCGGCGGGGGAGACGTTGACGTTGAGGCCGAGGCCGATCAGGTCGGCCTTGTCGATGCGCTGACAGAGCAGGCCGGCGAGCTTGCGGCCATCGAAGTAGATGTCGTTGGGCCATTTGAGCTGGATGTCGCGGGCGGTCTGCTCGGCGATGGCGTTGCGGACGGCGAGGCCGGCGACGAGGGGGATTTGGTGCGGGGAGAGATGTTCTTCGACGGGGAGGACGAAGGTGGCGGTGATGGCGCCGGGGGCGGACCACCAGGTGTTGGTTCCGCGGCCGCGGCCGGCGAGCTGGTGGCCGGTGAGGACGATGGAGGGGGCGAAGAGCGTGCCGCGCTTGCGCAGGGCGGCGGCGTGGGTGTTGGTGCTGGCGAGGCGGGGGAACCAGTGCAGGCGGAAGGGCTTGATGCCGGCGCGGAGGAGGGAGAGGTTGTAGGAGGTTGGGGACATCGCCTCATACTGAAGAAAGTATCGCGCCGGCGGCGGTGCGCATTAGAGATGGGTCGAGATCGCTTCCAAAACCGCCTTGCGGGCGCGGGGCGGCACCTGGATGGGTACAAACCAGTGCGCCTGGTAAAGGTAATCTTCATCCTCTTCGTCGATCACGCGCACGCGCTGGGGCGGATCCTGGGGCAGAGGCTCAATAATGCGATAGGTCTTACCGCGCTCAAGGGAAGCCTCGTTGCCATCGTTGCGCACGCAGATCGCCAGATACGGATAGGTCCGATGGGAATCACGAGAGACGTTTCTTGATCTTCCAGTCGCGCTTGCCGACGCCGTGGGCTTCGAACCAGTGGATTTCAGCTTCATAGGTATCACCATTATACTCTTGAATCAGGGCGATGCCCTTCATCTTCCGCCAGCGACCTTTGCCGTGCTTGCGGACCAGACGGCGGCGGATTCTTACGCCCCGGCCGGCGGCGATCACCCGCACACCCCGTATCGCGGTGAGAATTTCAAACCCTTCAGGAGACACTCCAGCTCATTTCTGCGGCTGATGGAGTTCGATTACTTCCGCGGGCCCCAGGTTTTGACTTCGCCTCCGCCGGGTTCGCCTTCGAGGGTGACCAGCAGGTCGCGGGCGGCGATGATCGAGCCGGGCTTGACGAGGACATCGCCGACCTTGGCATCGCGCGGGCTGTAGACGGCGGTTTCCATCTTCATGGCCTCGATCGAGAGGAGGCGCTCGCCGGCTTTTACTGATTGTCCCTTTTTCACCTGCACGGTGGAGACTTTGCCGGGCATCGGCGCGGCGACGTGGTTGGCGTCCTCGGGATCGGCCTTGGGATGGCGATGGAGGGTGCGCTCCAGGGAGCGGTCGGGGACGCTGACTTCGCGGGGCTGGCCGTTGAGCTCGAAGAAAACCGTGCGCAGGCCATCTTCGCGCGGGTCGCCGGTGGTGAGGTACTTGATGATCAGCTTCTTGCCGGGCTCGAGCTCGACGGAGATTTCCTCGCCGGTCTGCAGGCCGAAAAAGAAGTTGGGGGTGGGAATGACGCTGGTGTCGGCGTATTCGCGGAGATGCTTGTCGAAATCGGTGAAGACCTGGGGATAGAGCAGGTAGCTGAGGACATCGGTGTCGCGCGGCTCGCGGTGAATCTTGGCGGCCAGCTCTTTTTTCGTGGCGGCGAAATCGACGTTGGGCATGGTGGCGCCGGGGCGGCCTTTGAAGGGCTTGACGCCGGCGGAATCAAGGATGATTTTCTGCAGCACCTTTGGCCAGCCGCCTTCGGGCTGGCCGAGCATTCCCTGCATCATCTCGACGACGCTGCGCGGGAAGTTCAGCGGCTTGGCCGGCGCCAGCACGTCCATGGCGCGCAGGCCGTTGGTCACCATGAACAGCGCCATGTCGCCGACGACTTTGCTCGAAGGCGTGACCTTGACGATGTCGCCGAACATCTGGTTGACCTGCGCGTAGGTATCGGCGATCTCGTTCCAGCGGTCGCCGAGGCCCAGGCTCTTGGCCTGCTGGCGCAGGTTGGTGTATTGGCCGCCGGGCATCTCATGGTGATAGACCTCGGCGCTGCCGCTTTTGATTTCTTCTTCGAAGGGATAATAAAACTCGCGCACCGATTCCCAGTAGTCGCCCAGGCGGTTCATGCCGTCGAGATTCAAGCCGGCGTCGCGCGGGGTGTGGTTGAGGGCGGCCACCAGCGAGTTGAGGTTGGGCTGGCTGGTCATGCCGCTCATGCTGGATAACGCCGCATCCGCGATATCCACGCCGGCGTCGGCGGCGCGGAGGATGCTGCCGGCGTTGATGCCGCTGGTGTCGTGGGTGTGGAAGTGAATCGGCACGCCTACTTCATCGCGCAGGGCCTTGACCAGGGCGTGGGCGGCGTAGGGCTTGCACAGGCCGGCCATATCCTTGATGGCGAGGATGTGCGTGCCCATCGTCACCAGTTCCTTGGCCATCTTCACGTAATACTGCAGGCTGTATTTGTTGCGCTTGGGGTCGAGGATGTCGCCGGTGTAGCAGATGGCGGCCTCGCAGACGGCATCGGTGTGATTGAGCACCGTTTCCATCGCCACCTTGAGATTGGTCGTCCAGTTCAGCGAGTCAAAGATGCGGAAGACGTCGATGCCGTGGGCAGCGCTTTCCTTGACAAACGCCTTGACCACGTTGTCGGGATAATTGGTGTAGCCGACGGCATTGCTGGCGCGCAGGAGCATCTGAAAGGGGATGTTGGGGATGCGGGCGCGGAGCTGGTCGAGGCGATCCCACGGGTCTTCCTGCAGGAAGCGCATGGCGGTGTCGAAGGTGGCCCCGCCCCACATTTCCAGAGAAAAGAGATTGGGCGTGAGATGGGCGACGGCATCGGCCACCGCCAGCAAGTCATAGCTGCGCACGCGCGTCGCCAGCAGCGACTGGTGGGCGTCGCGCATGGTAGTATCGGTGAAGAAAATCTTCTTCTGCTTGCGGACCCACTGGGCAAAGTTGGCCGGGCCCATCTCCAAGAGCTTGTTGCGCAGGCCGGGCGGCGGAGGCGTGCCCAGCGGATATTGCGGCACGACCGGCTCGTGAAATTCGCGCTTGGGATCAAGCTTGGGCTTCACATCCGGCCGGCCGTTGACGATCACGTCGCCGAGATAGCTGAGGATCTTGGTGGCCCGATCCTTGCGGGCGCGGAAGCGGAAAAGCTCGGGGGTGTTGTCGATGAAGGTGGTGGTGGCATCGCCGCTGAGAAACGTCGGATGGCGGACGAGGTTTTCCAGAAAGGGGATGTTGGTCTTGACGCCGCGGATGCGGAACTCGCGCAGGGCGCGGTCGGTGCGTTTGGTCGCCTCTTCCAGCGAAGTTCCCCAGGTCGTCACCTTCACCAGCAATGAGTCGAAATAGGGCGTGATGACGGCGCCGCCGAAGCCGTTGCCGCCGTCGAGGCGCACGCCGAAGCCGGCGGCCGAGCGGTAGGTGCTCAGCCGGCCATAGTCGGGGATGAACATGTTTTCCGGATCTTCGGTGGTCACCCGGCACTGCACCGCGACGCCGCGCACCTCGATCTTGTCCTGCGGCGGGATGTTGATCGGCGGCTCGTGGAGCTTGTGGCCCTGGGCGATGAGGATCTGGCTCTTGACGATGTCGATGCCGGTGACCTGCTCGGTGACGGTGTGCTCGACCTGAATGCGCGGGTTGACCTCGATGAAGAAAAATTGCCTGGTCTCGATGTCGAGCAGGAACTCAACCGTGCCGGCATTGCGATATTGGACGCCCTTGCACAATCGCACGGCCGAGTCGCAGATGCGCTGGCGCAGCTCCAGCGGCAGGTCGATGCTGGGGGCGACTTCGACAACCTTCTGATGCCGCCGCTGCACCGAGCAGTCGCGTTCCCATAGATGGACGAGATTGCCGTGGGTATCGCCGAGGATCTGCACCTCGATGTGCTTGGCCTTGGCGATGTAGCGCTCGATGAAGACGTCGGCCCGGCCAAAAGCGGCGCCGGCCTCGCGCTGGGCTTCCTCGAGGCGCGGCAGCAGTTCATCGACAGCGCGGACGATGCGCATGCCGCGCCCGCCGCCGCCGAAGCTGGCTTTGATGATGAGCGGGTAGCCGATCTCGCGGGCGGCCGACTGCACCTCGGCGGGACTGGAGAGCGCCTGCTCGGTGCCGGGAAGGGTGGGGACACCGGTCTTGATCGCCAGCCGGCGGGCGGCGGTCTTGTCGCCGAAGGTCTCCAGCAGCGCGGCGGTGGGCCCGACGAAGGTGATGCCGTTTTGGGCGCAGGCTTCGGCCAGGTGGGCATTCTCGGACAAGAATCCGTAACCGGGATGGATGGCGTCGGCGCCGTGCTCTTTGGCGACGGCGATAATGGCGTCAATGTTGAGGTAGGATTTGACCGGCTCGCCCCCTTCGGCCGGGCCGATCTGGTAGGACTCATCGGCCTTGAAACGGTGGAGAGAAAAGCGGTCTTCGTAGCTGTAGACGGCGACGGTGCCGAGACCCAGCTCGGTGGCGGCGCGGAACACGCGGATGGCGATCTCACTGCGATTGGCGACCAGCAGTTTTTGCATGGAGGATACTTCGGTTGTGAGGAAATTTCCGCGCGCCAAAGCGGGCGGAAACGGCGGCCTGACAGCGCACGCTTGGCCAAAAACTCGCGGTATTGTGGGGATGGGAGATGAATTTGCAAGCCATGCCGTGCGTGCAGTACCATTATATTCAGTGGAGGAGCGACTTGACCTGCTCTGCGATGCAGGGGTGAATTCACATTGCTGAATCTGGTTTGAAATTGGCGACGGAGGATCGGCATGAGCAGGCAGATAAATGATGGACGAACGACGCAAGCGACGAGGTTTTCCATCGAGCCGCTGGAACAGAGGCTTTATTTCTTTAGTTTGCAAAATCCGATAGCTCCTCCTCCGGCTCCTCCGCCTCCTCCCTCACCGGGCAATGTGACCCAAGTGGGCGACATGACCTTCTTCACCGATTGGTCACCCGAAGCCGGTGAGGAGCTTTGGGTTTCCGACGGGACCCTCCCCGGCACCCACCTCGTCAAGGATATCGTCCCGGGTCCGGCCGACTCGCATCCCAACGGTCTGGCTGAATACAACGGCAGCCTGCTTTTTTTCGCCGATGGGCAGATGTGGAAATCGGATGGCACTGATGCGGGCACAGTAATTGTGCCGCTCGCTCAACCGGCCCTTATTGTCGGTTCAAAGCCCGTACGATTTGGTGATCATCTCTACTATTTTGATGAGGCTGCGGAAAGAATATGGAAAACGGACGGAACGCCAGAAGGAACTGTACTATACACGCAGAGCCTTCCAGCAGGCGTTCAACCTGGTTCCGACCTCATCCCCTGGGGTGAAGTGAATGGAGCGCTCTATTATGTCTGCGCCAGTTTCAATGGCACTGCCGGAAGCGGCTATGTGTTTCGAAACGATTCAAGCCAAACCGTCAGTCAACGAATGGGGGTATTGAATACCCCGGGCCAAACTGTAAACTACAAAGGAGGGCTGTACCGGGCGAGCTACTCAACTTCGAATGTTGTGTATCTCACGCAACTCGACGAGAGTGCGCCGAATGCCTTCAAAACGATTTCGTCTTTCACGAGCGATCCGACATATCCATCGGAAACGGCACCGCTGATCTTGGTGAGCGGCGATTGGATGTTTTTGGCGATTCGCAGGAAAGATGGCTGGGAGCTTTGGAAAAGTGACGGCACTGCCGCTGGAACATCGCTCATCCAGACATTCAGTTCGGCCCTCCCCGACGCCATCTCAGACTCGCCACTGCAATTGGCTGATGCAGGAGGAAGGCTCTTTTTCACGTCTATAATCTATGGAAGAAGCACACGTCCAGTTGGCGGACCGTTCGACTGGCGTGTCCCACAGATATGGTGTACGGATGGAACGTCCAGCGGCACTGTTCTTCTCCATGAAGAGAAGGATGCGCCATCGAACTCGCCAGCGGCATACCGAGACCTCACTGCTGTAGGCGATCGGGCCTACTTTAGTTACCGTAACTCGATTTGGACCAGCGATGGAACGGCACAAAATACAGTGTCGGTAGAAGACGGTGCCTCAGGTATGATCTCCGCCGCTGGTGGTGCGGCATGGTATCTTTCCGTCGCGCAGGATCAACTGGTACGATATAGTCCGGAGACGGGTGCATGGCCGAGCGCCACGGCAGGCCTTTCCCAAACGCTGCGGCAAGATCAGCACTTGATAATCGACAATTATACTTCGCATCCCAACGATTTGACCTACCGTTGGGATCTCAACGGCGATGGAATTTTTGACGAGGCACGTGGGAGCTCCCTCTTTATTCCTACACCTGTCATGCTCTGGTCGATGCCACCGGGAGAGTACACCGTGCGCCTCCAAGCGCAGAATTCAATGGGCGAGACGCGAATCTCCCGCCCCGCCGTCATCACAATTCAACCACCCGCACCCTTGGACCCGAATGCTCCGGATCTTGTCGGCACCCTAACGCGTATTGGCCCTGCCAAGGTGCGTTCCGGCGGCAAAGGAAAAGCCCTGCTTCGCGTAACCAATGTGGGCAATGGAACTGTTCAATCCAATTATATCAGCGGTGACTTGTATGCCTCCCTAACACCCGACGGCCCCCCGGTCGAGCATGTTACGATTGGCGATTTTTCACGCAAAGCGGTGCTCAAGCAAGGCCAAAGCACAACACTTCGCCTGAACTTTAACTATGAGAATTTGCGCTCAGAGAGCTCGACTAATCGTTATTTTATTCGCGCATGGATACTCAGTGACGAAACGAACGTGTCTAATAATGCCGCCGCAGGGTTTTGGGTGACCGTTCAGCCGCAACTGGACGACGTTCGGGTGGTAGCCGTGCAGCAGCCGGCACTTGTTCCCGCCCACGGTAAAGGAAAATTTCAGTTTACGCTGCGTAATGACGGTTCCATGCCGTCAGTAGGGCGCGCATACGTCTCATTAGGAGGGAAGATCGACGCCGGACACGGATACGATTTTTTGGATCAAGCATTTTTCATCAACCTTAAACCCGGTGCAAGCAAAGTGTACACGCTTCCATTAAGTGCTGTTTTCGATGGGATTTTGCAGGGAAGCTACCCCTCTATTCTTGAATTCGGGCCGTCAACAGGATTGCTCGGCGGTGAAACCAAACTTCAAAGATTGCCAGTTGAAATTACGGTGACTTGACTCTGAGCGGGCGCGCACTTTGCTCACGGCTTCTTCATCGGCTTGCCGGCTTTGAAGCGCTCCAGTTGTTCGCGCATGAAGGCGTCGGTTGGGCGGCCGGCCAGCGCCTTGGTCTCCAGGCGCACGGCCTGCTCCTTGTGGCCAAGCAAATAGTTCGCCGACGCGGCGGTGTCGAGATAGGCGCTGTTGTCGGGCTGCGATTCCACGGCCGCCGTCGCCAGTTTCAACGCCTCGTTCAGCTTCTCATCGCAGATCACGCAGAGCCAGGCGAGGTTGTTCATCAACTCGCTGTTGGTGGGATCGGTATCCAATGCTTGCTTCTGGGCATCATAGGTGCGCCCGAAAAAATCCATGGCATCGGCGTGGCGCCCCTGCTCCTTGAGAAGAGCCACCACCTCCATCGTCACGTCCGGCTCGGGATTGGGAAGCTTCATCAGCTCATCGAGATACTTGGTGATGCCGGCGGCATCGTTCTTCGCCTTGGCGGCGCGGAGATAATGCCAGTTGATCTGACCCCAGATCGCTTGTTCGGCGTCGACGCCGCGCGGCTGGCGGCCGGCCTGGCCGAGGCGCAACATGCCGCGCTGCTCGAGCGGCAGGGTCTCGATGCCTTTGCGCATCTCTTCGGCACAGGCGAAGTCATCGCCACGCCGGGCGGCGATATTCGCCAGGCGGAAACGCGCATTGACCGCCGTCACCGTATCGTCCTCGCCGGCCAGAGTCAGCACCGCGTGCAGTTCGCGCTCGGCCAGTGCATCCAGATGATGTGCCAGCAGATAATCGGTGGTGTCGAAACGCAACTGCTGCGATGTCAGGCCGCTGAGAAACGCCGCTTCCCGCAGCGCCATCGCCTGCCCGATGCCCCCCTGCCGCCAGTACATCGTCGATAGCGCATACAGCACCGGCGCCTTGGGAAGGTGGGCGGCATAGGTGCGGATATCCTGTTCGAATCCCTTCAGCGGGCCGAGCTCGCCGTGCAGGCTGAACAGCGCCAGCACCGGCTGGGGCACCGCCAGCCCGCCGGCGTCGGCCGGCTCGCGGGCGGCCTGCCTGCGGATGATCGCGGCGGCGCCGTCGTAATCTTTGGCTTCGATCGCCCGATCCGCCAGCGCGGCAAACACGAAACCGATCGCTCCGTGATCCTCGGCCGGCTGCCTGGCATCGCCGGCCACGGCTTTTTCGTACAGGCGCAGCGCCAGGTCCCGATCCTTCGGCCACCACGCCCAGCCGATGGCCGCCAGCATCGGCGCCGAGGCATTGTCGGTGGACAGCGCGCGCAGGCGCTGCAGGTGCCGCTCGCTGACATCTCTTCGCAACACTTCGACAATCGTCCAGCGCACCTCATCCGATATTTCCTCGTGCAGCAGGCGGATGAGGGCATCATCGCGGGCGATCTCGCCGGGAATGTCCCCGAGCCCGCCGATCGCCGCGCGGCGCTGCGGAACATCCAACTTTCCGTAGTTGTGCAGAATCTGCGGCACCGGCTGGGGGTCGGTGGGAAGATACCACGGCATGTCGCCGAGAATCGCCGCCGCCCGCTCGCTGGTTTCGGGATCGGGTGATTTGACCGCCTCGGTCAGCGCCTCGCGGGCATCGCGGCTGAGTTCGCGCAGGCGCCGCGTGGCGTCATCGCGAACCTTGGGGTCATCGTTGGACAGCTTCTCGATCAGCAGCGGAATTTCTCCGTTGGTCGTCTGTGCCTGTGCGGGGCACAGCCATCCCGACAGCAACATGATGACAAGCGCCACGAGAAACTTTTTCACATCCGTATGCTACGCCGGCACCAGCAGAAAACACAATCGCACGAGCCTGCGCCACCGGCACTTTTTGCCGCTGCGGACCGGCTATTATTCCCAACTTTTCGCCGCGCGCAACGTAGTATTTACAGACGATTTGGCGATAATAGGCGCTGGTCGTTCCACCTCGAAACGGACAAGGAATTGCAGCGACTATTGCAAGAGCTTGCCGTGCGGTTGCGACCGATGCGATGGATGTCTTTTTTGCCTGAAAAACGAAAAATTTGGAGCCTGATTTATGCCCGATGAACAGCCGGTAACCGCACAGAATTCTTCTCCGGATGAGTCTGTCCTTCCCGCCGAAGTGGTGATGGCGGCAGTCCCCAAAGAGGCGGCGGAATACAACGAGTCGATGATCCGCGTGCTCAACGACGTCGAGCACGTGCGCACCCGGCCGGGCATGTACATCGGCGGCTACAACACCCGCGGCCTGCATCATCTGGTCTATGAAATCGTCGACAACTCGATCGATGAAGCGCTGCAGGGCTACTGCACGTCTGTCAACGTGAAGATCAACAACGATGGCTCCTGCGCGGTGATTGACGATGGCCGGGGGATTCCAGTTGGCATTCATCCCCAAGAGAAGATTCCCACCGTCGAGGTCGTCTTTTCCACGCTCGGCGCCGGCGGCAAATTTGACCACGGTGACAAATCCGCCTACAAGACCAGCGGCGGTCTGCACGGCGTGGGCGCATCGGTGGTCAACTTCGTCAGCGAATGGATGGAGATCGAAGTCTCGCGCGGCGGCGAAGTCTATCGCATGGAATTCGAGCGCGGAATCAAGACCGTCGATCTCAAGCCGGTGCGCAAGGCCTCCAAGACCGGGACGACCGTCACGTTCAGGCCGGATGCCACGCTCTTTCCCGACGTGAATTTCGTCCACGAGACGCTGTTGAACCGCCTGCGCGAGCTGGCGTTTCTGAACAAAGGCGTTCAGATCGTTTTCGAAGATGAGCGCATCGGCAAGCGGGATGTGTTCAAGTTCGAACATGGCCTGACCGAATACGTCCAGTTCCTCAATGAAGGCAAGACGGCCACTTCATCGGTGATCAGCCTGTCAAAGGAAGATCCCGCTCAGCTCCTGAAAGTGGAGATCGCGCTGCAGTACAACGACGGCTACAACGAGACCGTTCTTACCTTCGCCAACAACATCAACAATCACGACGGCGGCACCCATCTCGTCGGTTTTAAGACCGGCCTGACCAACACGATCCTGCGCCATGCCGAGCGCAATGGCCTGCTGAAGGATGTACGCCCCAGCGGCGATGATCTGCGCGAAGGTCTGGTGGCGGTGGTGTCGGTGCGCATCCCCGAGCCATCGTTTGAGAGCCAGACCAAGGACAAGCTGCTGAACGTGGAGGTGGAGAGTTTCGTGCAGTCGGCGGTGAACGAGAAGCTGGCATCGTTTCTGGAAGAGAATCCCAAGGAAGCGAAGATCATCTTTGAAAAGGGCCTGCTGGCGGCCGAAGCCCGCGAGGCAGCGCGCAAGGCGCGCGAGCTGACCCGCCGCAAGAATTCGCTGGAAGGCGGCGGGCTGCCGGGCAAGCTGGCGGATTGCCGCTCCAAGAGCAACGAGGACACCGAGCTGTTTCTGGTCGAAGGAGACTCGGCCGGCGGGTCCGCCAAGCAGGGACGCGATTCCAACATCCAGGCGATTCTTCCCCTCTTCGGCAAGATCCTGAACGTCGAGAAGGCCACGGTCGTGAAGATGCTGAGCCACGAGGCGATCCGCACCATCATCAGCGCCCTGGGCTGCGGTTTCCGCGAGGACTTCAATCTCGACAAGCGGCGCTACGGCAAGATCGTGATCATGACCGACGCCGATGTCGACGGCAGCCACATTCGCACGCTGCTGCTGACGTTCTTTTTCCGGCACATGCAGGAATTGATTCGCGGCGGGCGAATCTTCGTCGCCCAGCCGCCGCTCTACCAGGTGACGCGCAAAAAGAAAGTCGAGTATGTCCTCAACGAGCGGGCGATGCGGCAGATCTATACCAACCTTGGCCTGGAAGGGACGTCGCTGGTGATCCGCGACGCCGACACCGGCAATGAATCCAAGCGCATTGGGGGCGCTGAGCTTGGCCGGGTCATTGAGCTGCTGGGGAAGCTGGAAGAACTGGTAAAGGTGGTGCAGCGCCGCGGGATTGACTTCGCCGATTTTCTCTCCAGGCGCGACAGCAACGGGCATTTGCCGGCCCATCGCGTGGTTGTCGAAGGCGAAGAGCAGTTTTTCCATTCCACCGACGAACGCGATCAGTATCTGCGCGAGCAGAAGCTGTTCATGGAGCCACAGGCCGAGGGCCATGCCGCGCCGGCGGTCAACGGCAATGGCGAGGATGCGCACTGGCAGCGGCTGCAGAAAAATCACGAGCTGCACGAAGTGAAGGACCTCGATAAACTCTTCAACGAACTCGAGGAGATCGGCCTGTCGATCGACGATTATTACCTGACGCAGGAGGAGTCGGTCAGCGGCGAGAAGCTGCTCACCCGCTACGCCCTGGTGAACGAGACCCGCCTGATCGACGTGGCCGGCGTCTCGCAGATCCTCCCGGAAATCCACGGCATCGCCAAACAGGGCATCGAGATCAAGCGCTTCAAAGGCCTGGGCGAGATGAACAGCGAGGAGCTGTGGCAGACAACGCTCGACCCGAGCAAGCGCGTGCTGCTGCGCGTCACGCTGGAGGATGCCGGCGAGGCCGAACGCATGTTCAGCGTGCTGATGGGAGAGGATGTGGAGCGAAGGCGGAAATTCATCGAGGACCATGCGCTGGAAGTGAAGAATCTGGATGTGTGAGTGACCCGCCGGATGCCGGTTGCTGATTGGACGATGTGAACGATGACCCGTCCAAATGCGATGAAGAAACACCATGCTGGGCCGTTCCGCGCGATACCGCGGCGGAACCGCTGGGTTATCGCAGTGTGCAAGCGGATCGCACTGTGGATCGGGCAGCGCTGGTGAGGAAGGTCAGGGCGGCGGGACGGCCGCTGCGGATGATCGTTTGCCTGCTGCTGTTCTTTTTCTGTCTGCCCATTGCAGTAGCGCTGGCGGTGCTCGCGACCGGATGGACTCCGGCGCGGGATGGAATACGAATGATGGGCTGCGCTGTCCTGGCCTTCAGTGCGGCAATATTCTGCCTCATCGCGGCGCTCCGCCCGCCAGAGGCGTGAAGGGGCATCTCTCTGTCGAGTCGCACCGCAACGTTGAGCGGATCAATGCTGCGGCGGCGCTGGCAGAGTTGGGCAAGGTCGTGCATTCGCTGGCGACTTATCGAACAGGGTGTATAATATCTCACGATGACAGTCCTCAGAGCGCACTTTGACGGTAAGGTGTTAGTCCCCAGCGGTCCGGTAGACCTCCCTATTGGGCAGGAACTGGAAGTCCAAGTCACGCCGATCCAAAGCCACGATGAACCGACGTTGCTGCAACGGCTGGCCAAACTCGCCGAGAGCCTGCCGTCTAGTCCCGACGTCCCAACGGATGGAGCGGCACAGCACGACCACTATCTCTACGGACTGCCCAAGAAGCCATGATCCTGATCGATACCGGCTATCTGATCGCGATGCTGCGCCCCACGGATGAACTTCACCAGCGGGCGCTGGCATGGTCGCAGGCGTTACGCGAGCGTTTCGTTGTCACCGAGCATGTCCTTTGGGAAACGATAAACGAGATGTCCGCCCCGCTCGAACGCCCAGCCGCTCACCGGATGCTCGCCGAGGTGAAGGGTGATCGGTCCTGCCAGATCATCCACGCTTCGCCCGAATTGTTTGAGGCCGGGATCCGACTGCACGAGCAGCGGCCCGACAAGGCTTGGTCGCTGACCGACTGCATTTCCTTCCACGTCATGCGGGAGCACGGGATTACCAGCGCCCTGGCCTACGATCACCACTACCAGCAGGCCGGTTTCGACCCCCTGC
>DAIOHQ010000111.1:0-14667 GCA_036744635.1 Tepidisphaeraceae bacterium
CCCAGCAGGTTGAACACCCGCGCCAGGGTTTCGTTGCCGACCGGAACGGTCACCGGCGAGCCGGTGTCGAGGCAATCCATGCCGCGGCGCAGGCCGTCGGTGGAACCCAGGGCTACAGCGCGCACCTTGCCGCCGCCGAGGTGCTGCTGCACTTCGCCGGTCAGGCGGATCGTGCCGCCGTCGTTGGCCGAGCCAATTGTCACCGCGTTGTAGATTGAGGGAAGTTGATCCTCGGGAAATTCCACGTCGAAGGTAGAACCGATCACCTGCGTCACTTTACCGGTGCTGGCCATGGTTGGGTTCCTCAAGCTGATATCTCGCCAGGAGCGCAATCACAGCGCCCCGCTTCGGGCAAGGGGCGGGGATTGTATCATTCCTTCACAAAGGGGCAAGAGAAACGGAAATTGGGGAATGGGTCGGGTTGAAATTTCCGGGTGCCACAGGTCGCGGTACTCCGAGACCTGTGCCGCGTAGCAACGCAGTAAGACACAGGTCTGCGAGTACGCCGACCTGTGGCACCCAATCTGACCCACTACCGAAAATTGCATAGACGGGGTAAATAGAAGAGCAGAGTGGCTCGTTTGGCGACGGTGGTCCGAGAGGGTATGCTTTGGTGATGTCCGACGCCGAAATCCCCGCCTCCCTTCCCACCGATCCCCAGCGATTTTACTGCACCACTGTTGACTTTGAAGAACTCACCCCGCCAATCCTGGTTGAAACCACTCCCGCGCTCGAGCGGCTCGGGCCGTCTCCGTTTGCCAAGACCAAATTCCCGCTGCTGGGTTTTCTGGAAACGCTTTACGAGCATGTTGCGGCGCAGGCGCAGGCCGCGTTGGGAACGAAGCGCGGGTGAAGATGTCGTAGGGGCGGGGTTTCCCCGCCCCTCATTCTTCACGCGAAACAAGAGGGGCGGGGAAACCCCGCCCCTACGATACCCGTCCCGCCGCAACCGCCTTGGCGGGAACATCCACATTCATCGAGTTCATGGACTCCATCACCTGCCGGCTCATGCGTTCGGTGAGTTCCGTTAGGGCGGGATTCTGCTTCCCATCGCCCAGCTCGAAGCCGCTCTTCTCGGCCACCATCAGGCTGATGAGCGTGCCGAGCAGGCCCTGGGCGCCATGGCCGCCGGCGCCGTCGCCTCCGCCGGTGACGAAGAGCTTTTCCGGGACGAGCGGCTGGGCGCTCTTGCTGAGATGTTCGGCCACCAGCGCCAGGGCATACAAGCGTGGATCGCCGAAGCCGCTGATCTTCTGCATCAGCACCGATGCTTCCGACAGGCCCACCTGCAACGTGCGCTGGCTTTCGCCTTTGCCGGCCAGGATGCGCTGCTCGCTTTCGGCTTTGGCCGTGACGACGGTCTGTTCGGCCGCCCGCCGCGAGCGTTCCAGATCGGCCTCGGCCATGACCACCTGCTGCTGCGCCTGTTTGCGGGCGCGGGAGAGGTCGGCGTCGCCATTGTTCTCGGCGATGCGAATCTGCACCTGCGAGTTGGTTAGCTCCGCCTGCTTGGCCGCGATTGCCTGGGCTTCGTTGAGCGCCCGCAGCTTGTCGGCGGCGACGCGCTGGCGGTCGAAGGTCTCGAGCTGCTCGATGGAAAGCTGCCGCAGGCGAAGCTGCTCGAGCAGCGTTTCAATCTTGCCGCCGGCTTCGGCGGTGTCGGGCTTGCCGATCAGCACGTCCACGCACTCGATGTCGAAATCGAGGAAGCGGTGCTTGAGCGCCTCGCGGGCCTCAAGCTGCATGGAATCGCGCTGCTGCAGCAGTTCCAGCATGGTGCGCTTGTGGGCCACATCCCGGAAGTAGGCGCTCAGCATGGGATCGAGCGTCTGGGTGATCAGCTTCTTCACATCGCCGAAGCGCTGAATGACGCTTGGAGCTTTCATATAGTCGATATGAACGACGACACTCAGCGGCAGCAGCGGCTCATACGCATCCTTGGTGACGATGTCGATGGATTTAAGCCCTTCATCATAGCGGTGCGACTCGGTGCGCCCGGTGATCCAGTGCAGCACGAAGTTTGTCGTCGGCACCAGCACGATCTGCCCGGCGTAGGCGTTGAACGGATATTTGCCCGGCCCCAGCGGCCTTTCCCACACCCCGCGCTCCCCGCGAGCAACCCGCTCGCCATGGCGGAAGGCATCGCCCGACAGGTCCTTGCCGATCGGCCCGTAATAGCTGATGACCACGCCGACGTAGCCAATGGGAATCAGCGTCTTGGGGATCATCTCGACGGTCGCGAACCAGCGGTTCACGAAATAGGTGCCATCGGTCAGTGGCACATACTGCCGCCCGCGCCGGCCGCCGGCCGCCAGAAACGCCTCGGGATCCTGATAGTTGTTGTGATAGTGCGGGTCGTTGGCGTCGTTCCCCACCGAAGGCGCGATGATCTCGCCGGGCGCCAGCGACGGGCCATCATGCACGGTCACGATGGCGATATTGTCCATGACCACGCCCTCTTCGCGTTCCTCGCGGGTTGGGCTGCCAATCGAGCCGACGACGACGGGGCTGAATCCATCGATCTGCCGCAGCTCCTTCTGCCAGCTCACCACCGTTTCCAGCTCGCGCCGGCCGCCCTGGGAATCCAGCCGATAGACGGCATCTTCACAGATCACGTTGAACAGCGCCAGGTTGATCGCATAGACGCCCTCGCGGAGGATGATGCGCTGGCGGCCCCGCTGGCCGTGGGTGTCGCGCTCGGCCTTTCCCGCTTTTCCCAGAAACGCAAAGGCATCCTGAAAATTATTGCAATCCACCACCCGGCCCAGCGTCTGGCTGGGCTCCAGCGGCTGCCCATCGCGGGCATACACATACCCGATCTTCCCCTGCGACACCGTCACCAGCGGAACCTTGTGAATCCGGTACTGCCATGGCCAATAAAAGAAATGCACGCCGCCGCGCAGCAGCCACGCCTGATACCCCGCCTCGCCGTTGATGGCGATGATCTGCCCTTCGCGCACGCTGCCGCCGCTGGACCACAGTTTTTCGATCACTCCGACGCGATTGTTGGGAATATAACGCATTCCCAGCGCCGAAAATGCCAGAATGAACAGCACAAACAGCGCGACGGCGACCTTCAGAATCGTCATGAGCCAATCGCTGCTGTCTGGCTGAGCCAAAAAGTTGGAAAAATTCCCCGATAAGATGGTGGCGAGAAACATGAGCTTCTCCTTAATTGTCATGACCAGCGGCCCCGGCCGCCCGCACAACGTCCCCATCATACCGTTCGCCCCTTCCCCTGCACTTACAACCCCGGCAAAATTCTCTAAGCGCGGCGCGGCGGGGCGCGGGCGGAAAGAGCGGATTTCTCGTTGCAGATTTCCTGCCTTATTTGCGCGGCATACGATTTGCCGATAGTGTTCACTATGCGTGATTGACACCATCGGATGCGATGTCATAATCGCCGGTGGGTTGAAGATGTAGCGCATCGTCCCGTTTGTGCGAGCAGGCACCCCCGAGCCGCTCGCGAAGAAAGGCGGCATTTATGGCCGGTCCACAGTTTGTCACTCCCCAACCGGTTCATCCGTCCCGTCCGCGCCGGCACTTCACGCTGGTGCAGGCCAACAAGACGCTGCCGCTGGTGAAACGGATCGTGGCGGATATCGTTAGGTTGCACGATGAGGTCGCGGTCCTGCAGGCCAAGCTGGCCGGCGGCGATGCCGGCGCCGGCAAGAACCAGGAGACGCAAAAGGCGCTGGAGCGCGGCATCGAGCAGTTGCAGGCCTATGTCGATGAGCTGGCCGAAGTCGGCTGCGAATTGAAGGACTACCAGATGGGCCTCATCGACTTCGTCGGCCGCCACCAGGGCCGCGACATCAACCTGTGCTGGAAGCTCGGCGAGGACAAAATCACCCACTGGCACGAAATGCAGGCCGGCGTGGCCGGCCGGCAGCCGGTGTCGCTTCTGGATGAAGGGGAATAGTTCTCGAAGCGGAAAATTCGGAATAAGCCTCAACGGCTGGTCCTCCGGGACCGGCCGTTGTGCGTAAGAAGCCACTCTGGCCGGGCACGCCATTCTTTCGCGGCTCCGATCCGTGGCTGATCGAGGGCGTCGGGAACCTGCTGGAAAGGGCATACGTTCCTGCAGGGTGATGGCGGGCTTGTGGTGGGGGGAAAAGCGGGTAAGCTTTCCGCCTCTTTACCTTTAGGAGCAAGCACGATGTCTCTGATTCCTCCGCATGGCGGGCAACTGGTCAATCGGGTTCTGCAGTCGGCGGCGGCCGAAAAGGCGGCCAAAGACGCCGCTTCCCTGCCCGCACTCACCCTTACCCCCCGTGAAGCGTTTGACCTGGAGATGATCGCCATTGGCGCCTTCTCGCCGCTGACGGGATTCATGGGGCAGGCCGACTTTCAGGGGGTTTGCAGGAACATGCGGCTGGCCAGCGGCGTGGTCTGGCCGATTCCGGTGATCCTTTGCCCGCCGGATGAAATCACGGCGAAACTGAACACCGGCGACCGGGTGGCCCTGAAGGATGACAAGGGACGGCTGCTGGGAACCATGACCATTCAGGAGAAATATCCCCACGACAAGGCGCTGGAAATTCCCAATGTCTATCGCACCGAGGATGAGGCCCATCCGGGCGTGAAGATCGTCAAGGCGCAGGGGAACACCTGCCTGGGCGGGCCGATCGACGTGATCACGCCGACGCACGAGCCGGAGTTTTCGGATTATCGCCTGCCGCCGGCGGCGACGCGGGCGGCGTTTGAGAAGAAGGGATGGTCAACGGTTGCGGCATTTCAGACGCGCAATCCGATTCACCGCTCGCACGAATATCTGACCAAGTGCGCGCTGGAGATGACCGATGGGCTGCTGATTCACCCGCTGGTGGGCGAGACCAAGTCCGATGACATTCCGGCCAACGTGCGCATGGACTGCTACAAGACGCTGGTGGACAACTATTACAACAAGGAGCGCACGATGCTGAGCGTGATGCCGCTGGCGATGCGCTACGCCGGCCCGCGCGAGGCTGTCCTGCATTCGCTGATCCGCAAGAATTACGGCGTGACCCATTTCATCGTCGGGCGCGATCACGCCGGCGTGGGAACGTACTACGGCACCTACGATGCGCAGAAGATTTTCGACCAGTTCGATTTGCCGAAGGATATCGGCGTCACCATCTTGAAATTTGAGCACACCGCCTGGTGCAAGAAGTGCGAGGCGATTGTCTCCAGCAAGACCTGCCCGCATGGCCCCGAGGACAAGATCGCCCCCAGTGGAACCAAGGTGCGAGAGACGCTGAAGGCCGGTCAGCGGCCGCCGATGGAATTCAGCCGGCCGGAGATTGCCGATATTCTGATCAAGTGGGCGCAGGGGGCGAAGTAGGGGCGGGGAATCCGGCGCAGTAGCAATATCGCCAGGAACCCATGGTGCCTAGATGCAAAATGGCGCACCCGAGCGCACGCGCTCGGGTGCGCCATGCAAGGTGCTGGCGCTGGCATTGCCGCCTTCGTTCGCGGTCTTCAGTTGCTGGCCTGCAGAAACTCGGTAATCTTCCGCTGCTCTTCGCCGGTAAGATTGGCGCGGAAGCGCATGTGGCGAACGATAGTAGCCCATTGCGCGTCGCTGAAGCGCTCCGGCGGAGGAGCGTTGTGGCAGCGGTTACAGTTGTCCGTCCACAACTCGACGCCCGAGCGATCCGGTGGAGGCGGGAACAGGCCCAGCACCTTAGGGGGCGGGCCGGAATCCGATGCACCGGCGGGCCTGGCATCAGTGGATTGACAGCCCGCAAGGCCCAGAGCGGCGATGCCCGCCGCACAGATCAGCCAGCCGCCAAGACTCACAGCAAGTCTTGCGCGTTTTTGTTTTTGGTTGGGAAACATGAGAACTCCTTTCACAGCCCGATGCCCAATTGGATAAGGAAAGCGTTCTGATTCGGCCCCACCTTCTTGTCATCGAACTCATAGGCGGCCTTGAGAACGAGGGAAGGGGTGAACCAGTAATCGAGGCCAAGCGTCAGGCGATTCTCGCGCTCGCCGCCCGGTGCGCTCAAGGAACTGGCCACTCGGTCGAATCGCACGCCGTACTCGAGATTGCGGAAGAATTCGATGTCGGACTTCGTCGCCCGAAACAGGAGCTGCGCGTATCCCCCGTTGCGGTCATTGCTGAACCGCACCGGGCCGAACCCCAGGGCGCCGCTGGGATCATAGGTGGCCCGGTCCACGGTGGACCAAGTCCATTCCGCCCGGAAATCGAACCTGCCTTTGAGCGGATCGACAATTTGCCGGTAATTCAGATCCACGGCCTGGAACAGCCCGCTGGTGCTCGGGAAACCGCTGGGGTTGACCTGGGCGCCCATGATCGAATACCCCATTTCCACGTTCGGCATCGGCAGGAATCCAAGGCGTCCGCCAACCGCTTTGTTGTTATTCAGATCGCTGAACTCGTCGAAATTGAGCTGTCCGGCGGCGTCAGGGTCGTTTGTTATCAGGTTTGGGCCGTTGCTGACGTACAGATCGTAGGTGACCTTCGCCGTGCTGATGGGAATGGCGCCGCGGACGAAGGCGCCGACGGCGTGTTCGGGAGCGATCGCGCTGTCACCAAATGCGAGGGGATCATCGGGGAACTTGTTGATCCAGGGCGGATCGAAATGGTTGTGGTATACGCCGAAAGGTGTAGTAAACAGGCCGCCGCCAACCATCATGTAGTCGTTGATGATGAACGATCCGTTGGCGATGGTCAGGTCGAAGCTCGTGGATGAGCTGTTGGTGTCATCGGTTTCAATACCGATGTCGAACGCCGCTTCGAAGAGGAACCGGTCGGTTGGCTTCCAGAGGATCAGGGGGGCGACGCCGGCGCTGAAGCTGGATTTCGTGCCCTTCTGCGTGGTAAAGCCGGCATCGGCGTCACCGGCGATGACCACGTTCTCCAATCCGCCGCGGTTTCGGTCGGTCGCGTCCTTGAGAACCTTGATTTCTTCTTCGAGTTCCTCGTTAGTCGGTGCCGAGGATTCGGCGGCGGCCGGGGCGGATTTCGCTGCTGCGGGAATCGCGGCGGCGGGCGCGGCTTGGACGGCGTTGCGTTTCTTCAACTCCTGCAATTCCTCCCGCATCTCCTTCTGCTCGCGGAGGACACGCTGATATTCCTGCCATGTCACATAGGGTTGGGTAGTCGCACCCGCCGGCGGTGCCGGATCGTCGGCGCGGGCTAAACCCGAAATCGCCACCAGCGCCACGGCCCCCCCTGCGGCCATGGCGAACATTCCAAACGCAGTCCTCATGGAACACTCCTTCCCGTTAACGGATCATCGAACGACGACTTCACGGCCGATTGTTTCGGCGGCGCGGTCTCACCCGCCGCTGGACGCTGTGCTGGGCGCCGGTTCGAGGGTGCGCACATAGTTCACGACCTTCCACCGGTCTTCTTCTTTTGGAATCAGTTTTTCGAACGTGGGCATCGGCTTGCGCCCGTTGGTGATCTTCCAAAACAATGCCCCGTCACTTTGCGCTGCGATTTTCGGGTCGGACAGATCATGGGGCTTGGGGTTGAGGTCCTTGGCGGCCTGCCCGTCGCCTTTTCCAAGCGGCCCGTGACAGGAGAGGCATTGCTTGAGGTAGACCTGCTTGCCGGCGGCGATCGACTTTTCGTCGGCGGGAATCGGATTTTTCCGCCGCGCTGCGCGATCGGGGGCTTTCCACTCCTCCTCGGGCTTGGCCTCGTCGGCCCGCGTGCAAAGCGAGACGGCGCAGGTGAAAGTCAAGGTTGCGACAAAAATCATCGTCTTCCATCGCTTGAAGAACGCTTGCCCGCGCCTTAGAAAATTGCGTCGATTGAAACTCATGGCTTGCCTCCAACAACTTCGGCCGCCACTTCTCCGGCAGGATAAGAAGCAGCATAGCGAAAAAAGATGTTAAACTCTTTTTATTTCATGTCAAGCAAAAAAAGACACTAAGCTCCTTTTTCGCAATGGTGCCACCTCTTACGCCCCCTGTCAAGAATATTCAGATTTATCAACTTTTCTGTCCACCCCAATTGGCCGGGGTGTAACTTTTGTGCTCAAGTTGGAGTCAGGGATGGGGGGCGACGCGCGGAGGGGGCGCGAGGGTGGACTGATACTCCTTGCTGTCAAGAACGGCAATGCCGATGAAGAGCGCGACAAAGAACGCCGCGGCGACCAGGACGACGCCGTGGAAGAGATTATCCCAACGGAGTTGCATGAAATAGACGGCCATGAGGGAAGCCTGAGCGGCGGCGATGACCAGGGCGAGCCAGAAGTTGACGATCGAGCCCATGTCAACGGAGCTGGCGGCGAGGGTGATGGCGGTCAGTGCAAGCAGGCCGGCGAAGACACCGATCAGCATCAGCGGCGAGGCGATGTGGATCTCGGCGGCGCTGGATGCTGCCTCGGAGGAGTGAGATTCAGTTGAGTTGGTCATGGTGGCTGTATCCTGGAATAAGAATGAATCAGGTAGAGCAGCGGGAAGAGGAAGAACCAGATCAGGGTCATGAGGTGCCAGTAGAGGCCGACCAGATCGACCGGAGCGAAATAGGCGGGACTAATCTTGCGGCGGATGGCGCGAAGCATGAGCCAGATGACCAGGCCGATGCCGATTAGCACTTGCAGGGCGTGCAGGCCGGTCAGCAGGAAATAGAGGCTAAAAAAAGTGCTCACCCGGGCGCGCTCTGCTTTGGTCAAATCGAGATAGCCGAGATGGCGTCCCGCCGGCTCGGGGGCGGCCCCGGGCGGGGCGAGCCCGGGGGTGTTAAGAAAAGAGGGCTTGATCTTGGGCTCATCGGGCGTTCCGGCAAAAGGGTCCTGGTCGGCTGGGCCCTGGCGACGGGGTTCGGGGGGTTCGGCTTCTTCAGCGCCGGCCGATTTCTCGGCGGGCGTCTTGGGCTCAGCGGCGACCGGATCGATCTTGGATTCCTTGTGGTAGCGGTTTCTCGGGCCGACCCAGAGGTCGTGTTTCCACTTGTCGCGGTACTCGAATGACTTGATCCCCATGAAGCCCAAGCCGCCCAGCAGGGTGAGCCCCAGACAGAAAATCAGGCCGGCGCGGCGTCCGAGCTGGGCGCAGCGCAGGGCCAAGGCCATACAAAAGCTGCAGGCAAGGAGAACCGCGGCGGTGCCCGCCCCCTGCGTCTTGTTCAGGTACTGGTGGGCATAGGCGAAGACGGCCGGGTAATTGTGCCGGTAGGCGGCGTAGGCGCAACCGAGGCCGCCGAACATCAGCACCTCGGCGGCGATGAAAATCCACATGCCCAGCCTGCCGGCAGCATAGCCCTGCGGTTTGGTTGCAAAGGAATCGGCAAGGTCAGGCACAGGAGCCTGCGGCTCGACCGTGTCGGCGGGAAGATTGCTCGCATTCGCATGGTGTTTTCCATCCCCTCCGACCGCCCCGAGCTGGCGGACCCAACCATCTTGCGCGGAAGTAAATCTCCAGGCGCTCAGGTCATAGGGGTCGCCCAGGGATTCAGTCACCGGAAGATTCTGCGCCGGCGGGGGTGATGGGGAGAACCACTCCAGGGTATTGCCGCCCCAGGGGTTGGCCGGCGCCTTCCTCCCCCAGCGCAGAGAATGGAGCCAGCTCAGCACCACCATCACCAGGCCGACTGCCATCAGGTAGGCGCCGAGTGTGGAGATGAGCTGCAAGAGCTGGTACTGCGGGTTGTAGGTGGCATGCCGCTCGGGCATGCCGCGGCTGCCGGCGATGAACAGGGGGAAGAATGTCCCGTTGAAGCCGACGAAGACAAGGAGGGCGGCGATCGCGCTCCATTTCTCGCTCACCATCCTGCCGGTGATCTTCGGCCACCAGTAGTACATGCCGCCCAGGAAGGCGAACAGGGTGGAGCCCGCCACCAGGTAGTGGAAGTGGGCGACGAGGAAGGAGGTGCCGATGAGATGGATGCTGGTGGCGATGGAGCCGAAGAACAGGCCGCTGAGGCTGCCGACGGTGAAGAGGGCGATGAATGCGATGGCGTAGAGCATGGGGGCCGCCAGCCGGATCGAGCCGCGGTAAAGGGTGGCGAGCCAACTGCAGATGGTGATGGCAAAGGGGATGGCGACGCTGAAGCTGAGCAGGCCGAAGATGGCATTGACCAGTCCGGAGGAGCCGCTGACGAACAGGTGCTGTCCCCATCCCAGGAAGCCGGCCAGGGCGATGGTGAGGAAGGAGTAGGCGAGAAACGCATAGCCGAAGATGTGCTTGCGGCTGAAGGTGCAGACCAGTTCGCTGATGATTCCCATGGCCCCGAGGAGCATGATGTAGCCGGCCGGGTGGGCGAAGAACCAGAAGAAGTGCTGGAAGAGGACCGGATCGCCGCCGAAGTTAGGGTCAAAGATGCCGACGTGCCAGAAGCGCTCGGCCGCGACGAGCAGAAGCGTTATTACCAGGACTGGGGTGGCGACGATCTGAACGATGCTGGCGCCGTACAGGCCCCAGAGGAACAGGGGCATGCGGAACCAGGACATGCCGGGCGGGCGGAGGGTGTGGATGGAGACGACGAAATTGGCGGCGCTCAGGATGGAACTCAATGCCAGAATGGAAATGCCGAGAATCGCGAGGGTCGTGCAATCGCCGGCCTTTTCTGTGGCATAGGGGATGGAGAAGGTCCAGCCGCTGTCAAGCCCCCCCTGCCCTCCCCCCTTGAAACCGCCAGGGGGGGCGGGGAGGGTTTTGCCAAACGCAAAGTAGGCGACCCCGCTGGCCACGACATACAGGAGCACAAGTGCGCCCATGCAGTAAAGCTGGAAGCCCAGCCGGTTGATGCGGGGGAAGGCGACGTTGCGGGCGCCCAGCATCATCGGAAGGACAAAATTGCCGAGAACCGCGGGAATGCCGGGAATCATCACCAGGAAGACCATCACCACGCCATGGAGGGTGAAAAGCTGGTTGTACAAATCCAAAGCCCGGGCGCGGGCGGCGGTGTCGGCGGAAGGGGGGATGGCGAGGCCTGGGGTGAGGAATTTGCTGCGCAGGATGATGGCCAGCAGCTCGCCGACGAACAGGAAGACGAGGATTGCGAGCATGTACATCAGGCCGATGCGCTTGTGGTCAAGCGAGAAGATCCACGAGCGGATGCCGCGAGGCTGAGTCAAGTAATTATCGCGCGCGGGCCCAGGGGGGGGCGCTGGCGGCGATAGCGAAGGTGTTGGGATGGCGGCTGGCATGGTTAATGGCTCCCAGGATCAAAGCTATTTCGGCGGATTCTCTCCGTTATCAACCGCGTCGGCCGGCTGCGTGGCGGGCCCCGCGCGGGCGGTAGAGGCAGTCGTGGGCGCGCCGTACACGCTCTTTGACTTCATCCACAGGATGAGGGCGTCGATGTCGCGGTCCTTGAGCGTGCCTTGGTAACTGGGCATCACGTTTTCATATCCTTCGACGATCCTGGCGCCCGGCCGCACGATCGACTCACGGAGGTAGTTCTCATCGGCCAGCACTTGCGTGCCCCCCCCTCCCCCCTTCAGCGGTTGCTTCGAGCCATAGAGATCCTTGAGCGATGGCCCGATCAGGCGCGAACCGTCGTCGGTATGGCACTGGTTGCAGCCGCGTGTGTTAAAGAACATTTTGCCGGCCTCGGCGGGGCTCATCACTCTTGCCCAGTCGGACGCCTTCTCCAGCCAGGCGTCGAAATCGCTCTGTTCCTGAACGATGACCTTGGCAGACATCCCTGAGTGGTCAGTGCCACAATACTCAGCGCAGCAAGCGTCGAAAGTTCCGGTCTCGGTGGTCTGCACCCAGAGGCTGTTGTAACGCCCCGGCACGGCATCCTTCTTGACGCGGAAGGCCGGGAGATACAGGTCGTGAATGACGTCCGCGCTGCTGAGCACCAGGCGGACCGGAATGCCCCTGGGCAGGTGAAGTTCGCCGTCCGAATAGCCGTTGGGATAGGTGAAGGACCATTTCCACATCTTGCCGCTGACCTGGATCTCGTAGGCGTTGGGGGGGACGACGCTCATGTGCAGATACCCCTCGAAGCCCGAATAGAAGACCATGAGCACGATGAGGGTGGGGAGGATCGTCCAACTCACCTCCAGGGCTGTGCTGTTGCTCGGGGACTTGGCCATAGGTTTGTCATCGGGGCCGCGGTAGCGATAGCGGATGACGAAGACCGCCAGTAGCGCGAAAATCACCGTCGTCACGATGACCGAGATGCCCCCGATGAGATAGAAGAGCCAATCAACGTCGGCGGCGATGGTGGAGGCGCCCCGGGGCAACCAGAACGACTCGCTCGAATTGGCCAGCAATATGGAGAGCATGGTGTTCAACTCATCGGGGGTACAGGTCAATCCGACGTACTCGTCGTCGGGCTCGTTGTCGGTCGTGTTGTCGGGCTCGTTGTCGGCAGCCTGCCGCCATTGGCGAGCAACAGCTTCATCGCCTCATCGATCGGGATCGCCACGGTCTGGTGCTGCCGATCCACCCATCGGTAGGAGTTGATCTTCTCCAATTGGCCGGCCCGCAGGTTCGCCAGCCAGCGGACGGGGGTATCATCCCACTTCGCAGCCGTCTCCTGGTGGACTTCCTGAAGGAACCATCCCTGGACCCCGATCACCAGCACGATCAGGAGGAAACCGGCGACGGCGCCGATCACCAGGATGCGAGCGATATTGACTTCTTGATGCTTTGCCATTGTCGTGCCGGCTGCAAGTCGTGCCGACTGCAGGTCTTCAATTGCCAACTCACATGTTTTCGAATGCCACCGACTCCACGAGCCGGGGGTCCATTCTTGGCCGCAGGCTGTGCCGGGCGAGCAGGCGCACAAACGCGGCCAGGAAAATCCCGCCGATGCCTACGAAGGTCACCACGTCCAGAAGGCCGAAGTACGCCTTGCCATCGAGTTCGGGAACGATAAGCCAGTAGAGGTCGATCCAATGGAACACCAGCAGCCAAACCGCCCAAAACGCCAGCGCCGTCTTGCGGCGCTTGACGTGGCGGGAGAGGAGCCCGGCAAAGGGGATCAGCAGATTGCCAAAGAGCAGGGCGATGGCGACGCCGCTCCAGACATTGGCGCCGCCGTGGGCGGTGCTGGCCCCGCGCCGGACCAGCCAGCCGGTTTCTTCCGGGATGCTGGCGTACCAGATGAGCATGTACTGGCTGAAGGCGATGTAGCCCCAGAAGAAGACAAAGCCGAAGAGCCATTTGCCCAGGTCATGGTAATGCTCGTTGTTGACGCTGCGTTGCAGGTATCCCCAGTGCTGCATGAGCATCAGGATCAGGATAAGCGTGGCCAAGCCGCTAACCACCGAGCCGGCAAAGAGGTAAACGCCGAAGATGGTGCTGTACCAGTGCGGGTCGAGCGACATGACCAGGTCAAAGACAGCAAAGGTGAGCGTCAGCCCGAGCACAATGAGCGCAGGGGCGCTGAGCGTCTGCATGCGCATGGTGGCGGCGGCGGCGGCGGAGGGGGAGCCGCTGATGTCCTGCTTCCAGGATTGCCGCCAGTACCAGTGCCCCATCAGTGACCAGACCACGAAATAGCACAGGATGCGGGCGATAAAGAAATGGCCGTTGAGCCAGGAGCGCTTGGACAGGGTCAGCTCATCGGGCGGCTGCACGCCATGGGCGCTGGGATGCTCCTCGAGTTGTGGGGCGGCGGAAAAGGGGTCAGACCCCGTTGTGCGCAGCACCCTTGGGGCCGTTCCGGCAACGGGGTCTGACCCCTTTTCCGCCCCCTTTTCCGCCCCTGACCCCTTTTCCGCCCCGAGCTGGTGTGGAATGGGTTGGGCCCCCTGGGCCCAGCGATACAGATCGCCGTGGCCAAGCGCCACCGAAATCAGGATCGGCGCCGACAAAGCCAGCAGGATCGGCATGGTTGCCCCCAGCGCCTCGGCCACCCGGCGCACGCTGACGCTCCAACCGGCGCGGGTCAGGTGCTGGATCAGCACGAAGAAGATCGCTCCGAGGGCGATGGTCAGGAAGAAACAGAAGCTGACCAGATAGGTGAAAAAGAAGCGGCGGAAGCTGGGATCGATGACATAGCCCAGGAGCAGGGAGGCGAGCAGGCCAACGATGCCGGCCACGCTGGCCGTGCGGTAGGCGGGCCAGGCGCTGGCCGCCAGGTTGAGCCTCTCGCGCGGGGCAGGGGGGGTCTCGGATTGTTCTGCGTGTGCTGACAACTCAAAGACTCCAACCCCCCCTAGAACCGGGGCTACTTCAACTTCTCCAGCGTCTGCGGCGGTACGGCCTGCGCCGGCGCCTCCTGGCTTAGCTGCAATGCGCGGAGGTAGGCGACAATTGCCCAGCGATCCTCCACCGGAATTTGGGCGCCGTAACCGGGCATGTTGCGGATGCCGTTGTTGATCGTGTTGTACAAGTGCCCATCCGGCCGGCCGCGTACGGTCTCGCCGTGCAGGTCGGCGGCGGGCGTCCACTGCGCTTCGGACTTCACCTGCAGCTCAAGGGCCCGCTCGTTGACCGGCCCATGGCCGTAGCCGTCCAGGCCGTGGCAGGTGGCGCAGTAGATATTGAATCGCTGCTGGCCGCGCTTCAGAAGATGCTCCGTGAGTTTGATTTGCGGCGGCAGACCGTCGAAGAAATGCGCATCCCACGTTCCCGCTTCCTCGTTGAGTTTCCGGGAAAATCCGCGGTAGTAGTGATCATCTTCCTGCAATTGCCCGCGGGCGACCGACCCTTCGATGACCGGGCGGTCGGCCCGGCTGTCAGCGAAGATCGGACTGAACACCTGGGCCCGATACCCGGGCTGTTTGTCCATATCCTGAAACAGAT
>DAIOHQ010000112.1:0-14657 GCA_036744635.1 Tepidisphaeraceae bacterium
GACCCGCTCGCGGGGCGCGGAATGCGTGGACGTTACACCAACACGGAAACTGCTTTAAGTTCCAGCGGGGGGATCGCGTTGGATATGGATGGATGTCTGCCGGCGGCAGTCGAGCGCACGGCCCAAGGTGGAAGGTGCGGTGACTCATGTCCAGTTTGAGCGTAAATCACTTCGATTCAAGAGACAAATTCATCAGGCCCGATACGCCTTGCGATATGGACGCCGGGGCGGAATACAATGGGAACCAAATAAGTGTCGAGTTGCGGTCCATTTCAGGCGGGGAAGATGTCGGAAATATGAGATTGAAGGGTGTCACTGGCTCTCATCAAGCTCTCACAATCGCATCGCATAATTGCTGTTCCTGTCTGGGAGGAGCATGAAACATCTCACGCGCCGCCACGGGTTTACTCTGATCGAGTTGCTCGTCGTGATCGGCATCATTCTCGTCCTCACCACCATCATCCTGACGGGAATCAAACATGTGACGAACCTGACGATCCGGCATGAAACGCAGGCGGAACTGAAAGTCTGCGAGGACCTGCTGAGGGAATACCGGAACATCAATGGCCTGAAGAACATTGAGGCACCAGCCGCGTCGATCGTCGGCACGCCTCCTCGGATGAAGCTTCCAAGTCCAAACTGGATCAGCGGAGAGTATCCGCTTCCCATGTTTGTCGATTCTGCGGATGCGACGGAAATAATCCTCCCTGAGCAGTCCTCGACTCTGGCCACGTTAGCTTTCGCCGGCAGCTCAACGCAAGCACCTCCGACATCCGGCAGCGCAGGGGATTTTAGCGATCAAAGCGATTTTAGTAACCCGCGCTGGGTGTCGAATGCGATCCGGTGGACCCAGGGGGTGATGTTCATTTTGCTGAAGGATCCCAAGAACCGGGCGCTGGTATCAGCGCTTCCATCGAAGCGAATCCTTGAAACGCCGCCGTCGTACAAGAGCAACACCGGGGTGACCAACGGCGGCGCTCAGACGCCATATACGATCGACGCGGCTGTTCCGCTTGACGGTTTTGGCAATCCGATCATCTTCGTGCCCCGCGGCGGCATGCACGTCTGGATGAAGCTGGGCACGGGTACCTCGCCGGGCACTGGTGGGTTGCAGGAGTATGTCGTGCGAACGTCAGGAACGTATCGAGTGAATGCCGGCCCACTGCCACCGGTCGGCGCTAACGACCGTCCCTTCTTCGCCTCGGCTGGTCAGGACGGGTACTTCACGGATCTGAAAATGGCGGGCGATAAAGCGATCGATAATCTTTACTCGTTTCAGGAGCAGTAGGTCGGCGCAATTGCGAAAATGGCGTGGTCGCTTCAGCGACCATGTCTTTTGCCCATCGAACGACATGGTTGCTGAAGCAACCACGCCATGGGTGTCCGCGGCCAATCGCGTTACAGCTGACCTTTTCCCAGTCCCGGCGGGACGCCCCAGCGTTTGCGGACCTCGGCATCCATGCGGTCGATGACGGTCTTTCTGTGTTTGTGATAGGCGAGGGCCTCGGCGGTGTGGCGGCCCTGGCGATCCTTCCAGCCGCTGTGGCGTGCGGCGCCGGCCAGTTGGGTGAGCTTGTCGAGGGCTTCGTTGCCGCCCTGGATTTCGGCGCGGATCGCGCGGTTGATTGCCTTGGGGAGTTTGCCGCCGTACTTGGCGCGGATCTTCCGGTCGTCCATTCCTGCGTCCTTTTGAAATCAGCCGCGTGGGCGGTGAAAAGCCACGGTGGGTATTCTCCACGGCGGTGGGGCGGGCCGCCAGTCGTTGACGTGGCAATCCATATATGTGCAGGGTCCAACTTAAACGACCGTGCGCGATTCAGCGACATTGGGTTTTCGTGGCACGGGTTTCTAACCCGTGTTTGGGGCAGCCGCGGATCCGGCGCCGGGTCAGATGTGGGAAAACCAACTTGCCGAATCGAGCATTTCCTGTGGGCAAATTCAGAAGGTTGTCCAACTGTCGGAACTTGGTTTTCCCACATCTAACCCGTCGCGGGTGGTCAACTCCCTCGATCATGGGCTGTCTTCGACCCTGAGGCTCTCTTCGAGCCTGAGCCTCAGCCCGCGACGAGCTCTCTTCGAGCCTGAGCCTCAGAGCCGAAGGCGGTCGAGTCGAGCCGAAGGCAGACCCGAAGGGGAAGCCCCATGCCACGAGATGGCGCGGAATCGTGGTGCATGGTCATACAGGGTGGGCAGAGGGGAAGAAGGAATCGCGTTACGATGCGGTGATGTTGGGCGGACACAGGAAGGTCCGCCCCTACTGGCGTTGCACGCGTGCGGGGGCGATCTATCGCACGCCTAATCCTGCAATGCCGCGGCACACCTTCGATCAATCCTCGAGCAGCAGCTGTTCGCTGGGGATGACGCGGAAGACTTCTTCGATGCTGGTATGGCCCTGGGCGACCTTGAGCAACGCGGCCTGGCGGAACTGGAGCATGCCTTCCTCCACGGCCTTGTCGCGGAGCTCGCGGGAGGGTCGGGCGTTGGCGATCAGATCTCGAATGGCCGAGGAGACCTGCATGACTTCAAAGACGCCGGTGCGGCTGGAGTAGCCGGTCATCCCGCAGCTTTTGCAGCCGCTGGCGGAGTGAAGGGTATGGCCTTCCGTGGGTGCGAGGAGATTGCGGATTTCGTCGAACGAGTGCGTTGCGTCGCTGATGTCGAGGCTGGATCGGCAATTCGGGCAGAGGGTTCGAAGCAGGCGCTGCGAGATTACGCCGCGTAGCGAGGCGGCCAGGAAGTGGGGATGAGCGCCAAGATTCCTCAGCGCCTGAACGGCCGCGGGGGCGGCGGGGGCGTGCAGCGTGGCGAAGACGAGCGTGCCGCTGTTGGCGGCATGCACCACCGTGCGGGCAGTTTCTTCGTCGCGAATCTCGCCGACCATGATCACATCGGGGCTCTGGCGAAGCACACTGCGAAGAAGCTCGGCGAACCCAAGATCAATCAGCGGATTGACCTGCGACTGGCGCAGGCCCTCGATTGCGAATTCGATTGGATCTTCGATGGTGTTGATTTTGCGCGTGCCGTCGTTGATGCGCATGAGCGATGAATAGAGCGTGGCGGTCTTGCCAGAACCGGTGGGACCGGTGATCAGGATCAGGCCGCCGGGGCTCTGGATCATGCCACGATATTGATCGAGCTGGCCGGTCGACATGCCCAACTGGTCGAGGACCAGATGCTGCTGATCGTGGGGGACAAGGCGGATTGCGAGGTCTTCGCCATGCAGCGTGGGGATGGCATTAATGCGGAGATCGACGCCTGAATCGGCGGCATCGTCGGGTTCAAAAATCCACCGGCCATCCTGCGGCCGGCGACGTTCGGACGTATCCATCGACGCGCTTGCTTTAACATGTGCCAGGCACCGCCGGCCATGATCCACCGGCAACACGCTCAGCGGGCGAACGATGCCCAGGTGGCGCATCTGCACGAGGACATGATTCGGCGCGGCGCTGAAGAACAAATCGCTGGCGCCCAGATGAACGGCTTCGCGGACGAGTTGAAAGACGGCATTTTCCGGGGAACTTTTGCCCAGGTCGATCAAGTTCGATGCTTCGATGACTTTTCCGTCCACGATGTGCTCCTGCTAATTCGAAAAGACAATCCGGCAGAGATGAAACCTCAGGCGGCCTGCGCTGGCGCGGCGCCATTCAACAGCATGCGCGCGGCGGGCTCGTTGGATACGATGGGAATAATTTTGCCGATTTTCAGAATGTCCAGCATCTGGCGGGCACGCGGCACAACGGAGTGAATCGCGATCGAACCGCCGGCGGTTCGGAATTGCTTGGTGGTTGAGATCAGCCAGGCGATGGCGGTCGAGTCCATGAAGTCGGTCCTGGACATATCAAGGATGACGCGATTCCCCGACCAGCCGGCCCCCAGGATTCCTTCCAGCGGATTGCGGGCCCCCAGGCTTACGGAACTGGCGGTGATATTTCCGTTGGAGGCGATGCGGATGCAGCCGTCCTTATCAATGGAAACCAGAGAGAGAATGCTGTTTTCGTTCATGATTGTCTCCTGCCGACCGGTGGAAATGCCCTGGCCAACTGATGAAGCCACGGGTCTCATCGGAACATTCGATGCCGGTATTGAGGGGAGGGTTAAGCCGGAAAAATCATGACTTACCACGGAGGCACGGAGGCCACGGAGAAATGCGGAGAAAATCCATCTGTAAGCCGCGCAACCTGCAGCTCATAACTGTGACGGCAATTCAGGTGTAATTACTTTCGTGACCTGGTCTTCTCCGTGTCCTCCGCGCCTCCGTGGTGAATAATCCGGGTTAAGCCTGCTGAATTTTCGGGTCCGGTAAAGGCGCGCCGGCGGCGGACCTGGGCGCGAGGTGCGGCTGTGTTGCCACGCTGAATGCCTGGCAGGTTAGGCAGCCGTGATTTTTGCACGGCTCAATATGAGCTGTGGCGTTGCCTTCAACCAGCGCCTGTTCGATTTCATATTCAATGGCGCTGGCCACTTCATGGCCACGACGAACTTCCCAGTCGGCAGGGACCATAATATGGAAATCCACCCAGTGATACCGGCCGCTGTGGCGGTGCCGCAGCTTGTGATAACTGCAAATGTGCGGCTCCTGTCCGCCGGGCCCGACATGCGAATCGAGAATTCTCTCCAGCAGCGCCTGATCTTCCATGTCCTGGCGGTCCATCAGGCCGGCAGCGGCATGCCGAATGAGGGCGATTCCGATTCCCGCAATGTAAAAGGCCACCACGATCGCGATGGCCGGGTCGATCCACGTGCGGCCGGTAATCCTCACCAGCAGCAGCGCGATCAGGGCAAATACACTCGATATCGCATCACTAAGCAGATGCTTGCCATCGGCTTCGAGTGTCACCGATCGGGTCTGTCGGCCCGTCCTCAGCAGGTAAAGCCCCGCGGCGCCATTCACGAAAAGTGCCCCCGCCAGAATGATCGTCGCGACGCCCAGATTTTCAGGTTTGAGGCTGCCGCGTACCAGGGCAATGATCGCATTCACGCTCGCGGCAATGGCTGCCAAAACGATCATTCCGCCCTCGAACATTCCAGCGAAAAACTCAATCTTTCCATGACCGTAAGGATGTTCCGAATCAGCGGGTGTATGGGCCAGCGACAGCGAGTAAATCGCGAACGCCGCCGCGGCGACGTTCACGATGGATTCAAGCGCATCAGAAAAAATCGCCGCCGAGCCCGACAGACCGTAAGCCACGAATTTGGCAATGACCAGCGCCACCGAAACAACCAGCGCCAGGATGGCCGCTCGGCGTTCATTGGCGGGAATATGTGTGGGCCACATGCGCATGGGTTCAAGCAACGCCGATCGCAAATTTGCATGGCAGCATTCGTGAGGTCGGGATTATAGGTATTTGAGTTGGTTACGGCATAGCAGCCCACGCGGCTTGAACACGCTGGCTATGCACTGACTTCGTGGAGAAACCCGACGGGATCGAGAATGCGAAGTGAGGGAAAGCGTTTCTGAAACTCTACCGCTTCCGGCTTGGTCGAGTCCATCAGGTCGAGCAAATCCTTGTCTCTCGAAACAATAAGTTTTGCATCTGCTGCAAGCGCGAGGTTGATGTAATGTGCGTCGTCGGGATCTCGCGGATAGGTAAAGACTTCGGGGAAGCCGTCGAGCAGCGTAGCCGCGATTTCGATTGCTTCAAACAACCCCTCAACTCGGGCGGCAACAAGATGAAGTTTTTCGATGACCTTCGGTCGGCCGGTGACGTCACGCAACTCTTCAAGAACTGAAGGCGACACGAAAAGGTTAATTCTTCCATCGATGGCAAGTTGGACGCATTGGCCAGCCGGTCCATTGGGGGAGCCAAGGGCCTGAAGGAAGGTGTTGCAATCAAAGACGACTCTGTTGCCGGTCGTCATCCGATTCGTTTCCCACGGCGTTCGGCACGCATCGCGTGCTTTTCACTTTCGAGGAAATCCGAGAGCTCGTCTTCGCTCATGCCGCTCCGTGCGAATGCTTCGCCAATAGGCCCACTGATATCTTCAAGCGACTTCGGCGGCGCCGCCATGAGTTCAAGATGCCGGGAGGCGTAAGTTTCCACGTCGACGCCTGCGGCGGCGGCTTTGGCCCTAAGCCTGGCTTCGGCTTCCGGAGAAATGGAAAGGCTGAGAACCATGACCTTGATTCTATCACGCCGGGGACTTCGGGAACAGGTGTTTTCGGTTTGGGAGCGTCTGTGGCGAGTTGGATCGTACTTCGAGTTATGAATGGGCGAGACTCTTCGATTCGCTACACTGTTTCGATGCGTCTACTTCGCTCGGCTATTGCCGTGCTTACGTTGGCATTCACCGCATGCACGAACGTTCATACGCCGGCTGATGCCAAAGGTCGGCTGGCGGCACCGGACGATCTGGTTGAAGAATTGCACCGAAGCGTAACCCATCTGGCTGTCGATATCGGCGAACGAAACTGCTACCGGCCTGCAAAGCTGGAAGCGGCTGCCGAATGGATCGCCGCGGAATTCAAGGCGATGGGTTACCCGACCCGGCGACTGCCGGTCCAAGTGCCGGCTGGTATGCCGTACGGGTGTGGCGCCCGCACGGTCTGGAATGTGGAGGCGGAGAAGCCCGGGACCGATCTGGCAAACGAAATCATCGTCATCGGGGCACACTATGACAGCAAAGTCGCCATGCCTCACTGGCACGATCACGGCCCTCCGCTGCCGCAGAACCCCGGAACGCCGGGCGCGGATGATAACGCCTCCGGCATTGCCGGCGTTCTTGCGGTGGCTCGAATGCTGAAGGACCATCCGTTGCGCCGGACGATCAAGTTCGTCGCGTTTGTGAACGAGGAGCCGCCGTTCTTCCGATCCGATGTGATGGGCAGCCTGGTGTACGCCAAGAGCCTTGTGGGTGAAGGGTCTTTGAATGGAGCCACCGGGCGCAAGATTGCAGGGATGATTTCTTTTGAAATGCTCGGGTATTACGCGAAGGCGGAGCAAACGAAGCGTCTCTTTGGAACGGCGGTCACCGGCCTCACATCGAAGCCAGATTATGTTGCGATGTTAAGCAATTGGACTTCCGGACCATTTGCACAGCGGTGCGGCCTGACGTTCAGTCGCCATGCGTCGATAACCGTGCGGGTGACACGGCTACCGCTGTTATCAAAGCGCTTCGGATGGTCGGACGACTGGTCGTTCTGGCAAGTCGGCGTGCCCGCATTTTCGGTGACAGACACGGCCTACTTGCGCAACGACCATTACCACGAGGTGAGCGACACGCCGGCAACACTTGATTTTATTAAGATGGCCGAGGTTGTGTGGGGCTTGCAATTTGTGGTCGATGCGCTGGGCGGCGAGGCGTCAGGAGCAAGAGGGACGACGTCGGGAATAGCAAGTAAGGATTCGACGTTCATAGCTCCGGTCTCTATGGCCCTGTCACGAAGAAGCCGTGATGGTCAGGTGCTTGTCGAAAGCTGGGCAGGTTCGGAGGCGCGTTTCGGCTCTTTGAACGGCGGACGCATCTTCAGCCCGAGGGTATCGAGCAATTCCCGGTCGGCGTCATAGTCGGCGCAGGGGACGGCGCGGGTCAGCATTTTACGGTCTTCGCTGGAGAAGATCGAGTTGGCGCCGGCCATGAAACAGAGTGCCTGGTCGCTGTCGGACATCTTGTGCCGGCCGGCCGAGAGGCGGACGACGGCGTTGGGCATGAGGATGCGGGCGGTGGCGATCATGCGGACGGTTTCGCAGATTTCGACGTCGGGGTTTTCGCCGAGCGGGGTGCCTTTTACTTTCGAGAGGACGTTGATCGGCACGGATTCGGGCGGCGGAGAAAGGTTCGCCAGCGTGTGAAGCATCATGACGCGATCGCGTTCGGTTTCGCCGAGTCCGATGATCCCGCCGCAGCAGACAGTGACGTCGGTTTTGCGGACATTGGCGAGGGTCTTAAGGCGGTCTTCGTAAGTGCGGGTCGTGATGATGGTGGAATAGAATTCGGAGGAGGTGTCGAGATTGTGGTTGTAGGCATACAGCCCGGCCTCATCGAGCCGGCGGGCCTGGTCTTCGTTGAGCATGCCCAGCGTGCAGCAGACTTCGACGCCGAGGGCGGTGACGTCCGACACCATATCCAGAACGCGATCGAACTGTTTGCCGTCGCGCACTTCGCGCCAGGCGGCGCCCATACAGACCCGGCTGACGCCGGCGGCCTTGGCCCGCCGGGCGATTTCCATCACCTCTTCCTTTTCCATCAGCGGAGAGGCTTTTATTTCGGTTTGATAGCGCGAGGATTGCGAGCAGTAGGAGCAATCTTCGGGGCAGCCGCCGGTCTTGATGGAGATCAGCTTGCAGACCTGCACCTCGGCCGGGTCGTGGTGCTGGCGATGAACGCCGGCGGCTCGGTAGACCAACTCGAGAAAAGGCGAGGAGAAAACAGCTTGGACCTCATCAAGGGTCCAGTCATGACGGGGCTCGGCCTGCATCGGCGTGTGAGTCCTTCCGGAAAGATGAAAAGGCTGAAACTAGCGGGCCGGGATGGCTCCGGCAAAAGCATCCTGAATGGGCTTGACCGCGCGCAGGACAAGGGATCTGCGGCTGGGGTCATAGTTGAATGCCGCCATCTGGCCGCTGCGGCTATCGAGCACGTAAAGGACCTCGTCGCCGGGCTGCTGGCGGGCGGTGATGGCCTGGTAGTCGCGATCCTTGGCGACAAAATCCGCCATCGAGCGCGACGGCACCATCAGGTTGGCGACAAAGAGCATCACCGCAGTCAGCGAAAGCAGCCCAATCGTATAAGTTCGTTTGTTCATGATGAATCTCGGTTTGATTTCGACAGGATTAGTAACCACGGCCGCGCGGACGGTTGGGGCCGGCGGCGGCTCCGTTCCCGTTTCCGAAGATGCGATTCAGCTGAATCGGCGCCATGTCCTGGAAGACCTGTCCATCGAATAGCCGAGCGCTGAGCAAGCCGTTTTGGGTATCGATGATGTAGATCAGCTCATTAGGCGTGCCATTCACCGAGCCGGGCACCATGAGGTAATCCGAGGGCCGGTTGGCGGCTCCCGGGGCCTGGGCGACAGCGGCATTGGGTTTGAGCCATTGCCCGACAAATGTGGTCAGGAGCAATACGTTGAGCGCGACCAGCGCCCACACCAGCTTCGATCTCATAGCGGTCTCCTTCTAAGCGAATGCGTTGGGAAAACCATAATCGGCCGAGCGTCGAGCGTTCCGCGCGCCAGTTCAGTCCATGTGCGTGCGCTTGGCATCTTTGAAAATGGCGGCCATGCTCATCACCGACAACGTCAGGAAAGCGAGCCACACCAAAGCGACAGATGCCTTAACGACCTGCACTTTACCGGGATAGCCTTCAGTACGTGCATCATTCGGGGGCACCTCTTCATCGACAGCGGCACGGGCCGACGAAGGCATTGCCAATACGCCGCACAGAACGACGGCCGCGATTGATTGTCGCCACTTCATGGAATGCATCATAACCCCCCCGCCGCAAATTGGGCAAGTTCAGATCGGCGCTTGTTACTGCAATGCGGTTTTGGTGAAGTCTGGATTCGTGATCGGATGACCGTAGCATTGCAACGAGCCGATTGATCTCTCAATGGAGCCGCAGTTTCCGACAGCCCCGACCCCCGCCACCGACCGGACCCGCAAAGCACGCGAGTCTGGTGCGGCAGGCAGCGCGTTATTCGCTCAGCAACGGCATGCCGAGGCGTTGATCTGCTATCGCCAGGCGTTGGAGTTCGCGCCATCGGATCCCCAACTTCATTTTGGCCTCGCGTGCGCCGCTTTGGCTCTCGGCGACAAGGTACTCGGCCGAATTCACATTTTAAAGGCGATTGAGGCTGCACCCAGTTTTTCAAGGGCACACGATGCATTGGCCCGGCTGCTGCATGAGACCCATGAGACCGAAGCAGCGCTAAAGCATTCGGCGATTTCCGTTCAACTGGAACCGGCTCAAGCCGAGTTTCACTTGACGCACGCCCTGCTGCTGGAAGCGAACGGCCAACATGCCGATGCGTGGGATGCAGCGCAGCTTCTGTTGAAATCGCCAGGGCTTGCCGATCGCGCGATCAGCCTTTGCACACGGGTAGGCCCAAAACTGGATCGAGTTGGCGAGGCGGTCTCGTTGGTAGAAGCCGCCCTCGCTGGCGTTGACCTGGAGGCCGCCGCGCGACGTCACCTGCATTTTGCGGCGGCGACCTTATTCGATCGCGTCGGGCGCTATGACGAAGCCTTTGAACAAGCCCGGATGGCGCATCAGATGTTGCGAAGGCCATATGATGCCGCAGTTCGCGCCAGGCAGTTTAGCACCCGGATCGAGCATTGGACTGCCGCCTGCGTGGCGAGCCTACCCCGCGCTACGCATGGTTCGGATCGTCCGGTGTTCATTGTTGGTATGCCGCGATCGGGGACATCGCTTGTTGAGCAGATTCTGGGATGTCACCCGGAGGTTTTTGCCGGCGGCGAATTAACTGCAATGAATAAGACCGCACAGGCGCTCGATTCCCTTGGCGTACCCTACCCGCGCTCGCTGGAAGCCCTCACGATTGACCAGGCCAATCAGGTTGCCGGCGTCTATCTGCGGACGATCGAAACCTTGAATCCCGCTGCGCGGCGCGTGACCGACAAGATGCCTTTGAACTTCATGTATCTGGATCTGGTTCACACGCTATTGCCTGAGAGCCGGATTATCCATTGCATTCGCGACGCTTTTGATACGTGTCTTTCGTGTTACCTGACGGAATTCGAAATCGGGTACGACTTTGCTGATGATTTGAAGAACCTGGGCGCGTTCTACCGCGATTACCGCAAGATCGTCGCGCATTGGAAAAACGTATTGCCTCTGAAGATCCTGGAAGTGCGGTACGAAGAGGTTGTGGAGGATTTGGAGGGGCAGGCACGGCGGATGGTGGGGTTTCTGGAGTTGCCGTGGGATGACCGGTGCCTGCGATTTCACGAGAGCAGCCGGGCGGTGAACACCGCCAGCCGCGAGCAAGTGCGCCAGCCGATTTATACCTCATCGGTGGGACGGTGGAAGAAGTACGCGAAGCACCTTGAATACATTCGCGTGGGGCTGGGCATGTAGAGCAAGCTCACTGGGAAAGCGTTTTAGACAATTTGAATGGTCATATCGCCAAGACTGGCGTTTTGAGCAGTGAGTTGCGCTGCGAGTGTCGCCGCATCATGAACATTGCGCAGGTCGATATGGCGATGGCCGGCGACGAATTGGAGCCGGCCAATGCCGCCGCCGGCCACTCCGAAGGGCGTGCCGGTGTTGTCAAGCATGACGTCGCTCAGCTGCAAAGTACCCAGCGACGATGCGGCGATGTAGGAACTGATGAAATCATTGGGGTGTATGCCACCGGTGATTGTGATGGCTTTAATGGATGCGTCGGCGGAGAAATCCGATGCGGCACCTGGGAGTCCGTTTGTCGAAACGGAGGCGACCGCCGCCAAGACTGCGGAGAACTGCATCAGTTTTATGGAGATCGAACCGATGTTGCCGGCAACATTGATGTGTGCAAATGAAAGGCCCTTGGCCTTAAGCGTGTTCAGATCTGTGATTCCGGGCGCAGTCAATGTGATCGTAGCCGCATCGACGTAACCACGCACGCTGATGGTTCGGATCGTTGGGGCGGTTAGTTTACCCATTAGGTTTCCACGGCATGCAATCGACGGCAGGGCGCTGAACGTTGCGTTCCAATCGAGCGCCGTACTTCCGACACTCAAGGGCGCGCTGGGTCCCACAATATTCCACGTTCCGCCAACTTCCCCGGGAATCGTCATGTGATCGAGTGTGCGAGCCGGGGCACCCTCCCCGGAAAGCTGGAGGCCCGGCGTAAAGCTGCCCTTCACCTTGATGGCACGTACGAATGCAGCGGAAAACAATTCATTAACGTTATCGCTGTTGCCCCATTGAAGCATCTTGATGCTGTTGACTGGCGACGAGGAACTGAAATTCTCATCGACAAACGATTTACCGATGATCGTGACGCCCCCTGAGCCCACGGAAATGGTGCCGCCCTGAGCATAATCGACGTTGATGCCGGGCAGAGCGCCTGCGATGCTCACGTCGCCTTCGATGATCGCGTTGCTCACATCCAATCGCCCCAGGTCGCCGGTCGCGGTGATATTCCCGACAGACGCCAGGCCGTTGGGGGATTTTTGGCCGGCGACGGACAATGTAGACGCGGCCGTGGTGTCGCTGAGGGTAATGGACTCCAATTCTTCATTTGCTCCGTGGAGCACGGTGCCGGCACGGGCGAGATTGTCGCCGCCGAAATGGAGCACCGCGCTGCCCGGCCCGACAAGCGAAACAGTGGCGGAAGCACCACTGGATTGTTGATAATGAATTGAGGTCGGACTTCCCGCGCCCAGAAGGACATCAAGCGCGCGGGTGTCGGCGGCGGTGATCTGGACACGAAAGGTATTGGAGACACGAAGCCCATTTGGATCGGTGGCAGAGATTTGAATTCGTGCAAACCCGGATTGGCCGGCGACCGGAGTGATCGTCAGCGCGGGGCCGCTAACCGATGCGGTGACGACCGATGGATTTGTCGAATTGGCGGCAAAGGCCAGGTCAGAAGCGCCGGTGTTATCTGCAAAAACACCATAGAGATAAGCCTGTTCCGGCCCAGAATCCTGAGCGAAGACTTGATCGGGAATGGCGTTGATTACGACAGCATCAAAGAGCTTTCGTTGTTCAAGGGATTCAATGGTGTAAGGACGGTCATGACCGCGTCGCTGAGTGCGGCGAGACGCTGAGTGGCGCGATGTCGCTGGGGAATTGAGTAACGGCATCACCCGTTGGTCCTCCAAATTGATTGTCGGGAACGCGCCCGACCGCTACTGCCGCTGCCAAGGTAAATCTCTAACGTGGGCTTGTCCACCCACGGCAGTGCTTGCCACACATTCTTCTCATCCGTACCATCCGCGACTTTCCACGAAGGGATAACGCTCATGAAGATTCTGGTCGCCGACAAGCTGGCGGATGAAGGCCTCGAGGTGTTGAAGAAGCAGGAGATGACGTTCGACGCCAAAGTGGGCCTGACAGAAGATGAGCTCGCGGCGGCAGTGGGCGGATATGACGCGCTGATCGTGCGGTCGGGCGCGAAGGTGACCGCAAAGGTGCTCCAGAATCCGGGGAACCTGAAGGCCATCGCGCGGGCGGGCGTGGGCGTGGATAATATCGATCTGGACGCCGCCACGGCCAAGGGCATTCTCGTACTCAACACGGCAGAGGCATCAACACTTTCGACGGCGGAACATGCGCTGGCGTTGATGATGGCGCTGGCCCGAAAGATCCCGCAGGCCGACGTACATGTGCGGAGCGGGCAGTGGAAGCGCAATCAGTATCAGGGCACGCAGTTGGCCGGCAAGACGCTGGGCGTGGTGGGGCTGGGGCGAATCGGTCGGACGGTTGCATCGCGTGCATTGGCGATGGAAATGAGCGTAATCGGGTACGACCCGTTTTACACCTCCCCTACCGCATTGGAAGGCCGGGTAAAGATGATCAGGGACTTCGACGAGTTTTTGTCGCAGCTTGATGTGATTACGTTCCACGTGCCGGGCGGGGAGCAGACACGGCATCTGCTCAATCGCGAGCGGCTGTTCGGCAAGTGTAAGCCAAATCTTCTGGTGATTAACGATGCCCGCGGCGAGGTGGTGGATGAGATGGCGCTGGCCGAGGCGCTGAAGGAAAAAAAGATCGCGGGCGCGGGGATCGACGTGTATGTGCAGGAGCCGCCGGCAAAGGATCACCCGCTCTTTAAGCTTGAAAACACGGTGTTGACGCCGCACCTTGGGGCGAGCACTGATGAGGCGCAGACGGCTGTTTCGGTTCAAGCATGCGAGGCGATCGTCGCGTATTTGAAGAGAGGCGAGATTCGCGGGGCCGTGAATGCCGGCGGGATTAAGTTGGATCTGCCGCCGGATGAAGCGCCGTTTGCGAAGCTGGCGTCCCGCATCGGATCTCTTTTGGCCGGGATGAATGACAAGGGTTACAAGACGATTACCCTTCGCGCCAGCGGACAGCGAGCGCCGAAGTTGATGAACACGCTATTGCGGCTGGCGACAGTGGAGCTTCTCAAGCCACACCTGGATACGCCGGTGAATGTGATCAACGTGGAGCACCTGGCGCGGAGCCGGGGGATTGAGCTGGTGCAGGTGCATGAATCCGAGCCGCCCGTGGGACTGGTTGGCGACATTGTTGGGGTACGGATCGATGGACCGGATGGCGAATCGCATCGCGTGCTGGGGACGGTTTACGCCGATGGGCTGCCGCGGGTGCTGCGGGTGGATAATTTCTCGATGGACATGGTACCTGAAGGGAACATGGCGCTGATTATGAACCGCGATCAGCCGGGCGTGATTGGGTTGGTGGGATCTGCCTTTGGCGAGGCGAAGGTGAACATCGCGGACATGGTGATCTCCCGCGATTTCGCCAAAGACGGCACGGCTACTGCGATGATGCTGCTGAAGACCGACAGCCAGCCGCCGGCAGCTTTGCTGGAGACGCTGCGCTCCAAGCCGAATATTATTCGGGCGAAGGCATTATCGCTGCCGGCGCGGAATGCTTAGGACCTTTGTCAGAATCAGATTTGTAGGTGCATAGGCGTTGCGCGCTTACTCCCTTTCCCTTTGGGAGCTTGTCATTACCCACAGGTCGAAATCACGCGCCCTATTCTCCCTCCACCGGTACGCCGGGGG
>DAIOHQ010000113.1:0-14583 GCA_036744635.1 Tepidisphaeraceae bacterium
GACTCCCGCCGATTATCCCATTCTACTCCATCTCCCGGATTTGTGGACGCACCCGCGGATTGCGGATTCACGAACGGCGGATTCATTTGACAATGCCGACGGAAGAAATTAGCTTCAAAAACCGTTGAAGGCGATGGAGTTCGCCATAACCGCCCGATCGTTCTGATCGGGCTGATAACTCCTGCGAGAGCGCCCGTCGCTCGTGGGAGCTATCCGCCTCGGCAAGAGCCGCCGCCGGTCTTTCCCATACGAGCGACAGCCGAACCTGTTTGAGGACAACGGATGCCGTTTCGGTGGAATCCGCGTGAGCATGTATCGCTTGCCGGTTACTTCATTAAATGGGTACTCATCGCATCGCCCGTGGGGGCGTTGATCGGGTCTGCCGTCGCCATATTTCTATGGTCGTTGGACGTGGCAACGCGCACGCGCTGGGATCACCCGTGGTTGCTGTTGCTGTTGCCGCTGGCGGGCATCGGCATCGGTCTGCTGTATCACCTGCTCGGAAGTTCCGTTGAAGGGGGCAACAATCTCATCGTTGAACAAATCCATGAGCCGGGCGGCGGCGTGCCCGGCCGCATGGCGCCGCTGGTGCTGATCGGCACGATCATTACTCATCTATTTGGCGGGTCTGCCGGACGCGAAGGTACGGCGGTGCAAATGGGCGGAAGCATCGCCAGCACGGTTTGCCGCCGGCTCAGGCTCCCGGCATCCGACGTTCGCACCTTGCTCATGGTTGGTGTCGCCGCCGGATTCGGCGCGGTCTTCGGCACCCCGCTCACGGGGGCAATCTTTGCCGTTGAAGTGCTGGCAATCGGACGCATGAGCTATGACGCGCTGGTGCCGTGTCTCATCGGAGGCATCGTCGGCGACGCCACAACCAGCGCGTGGGGCATCGGCCACACCGCCTATCACGTCGCCGCATTCGCAAATCTCGGACTCGTGACGACAGTGCCGCAAATCAGTTGGCTGTTGCTCGGCAAGGTGTTGCTCGCGTCGGTTGCGTTCGGTCTGGCAAGTGTTTTGTTTGCGGAGTTGGCCCACAGTCTGTCCCGCGTGTTCAAGTGGGCGGTGCCGTGGCCAGCGCTTCGGCCCGCTGTCGGCGGTGCGATCATCATTGGTCTGGTCTACTTGCTCGGCACGCGGGACTATCTCGGCCTGGGCGTGACGACCGATCCGCACACGCCCGGCGGCGTGTCGATTCTGTCTTGCTTTCAACCCGGCGGCGCGACGCCCTGGAGCTGGTGGTGGAAGATTCTGTTCACCGCCATCACCTTAAGTGCCGGATTCAAGGGCGGTGAAGTGACGCCCCTGTTTTTCGTCGGCGCGGCGCTCGGCAACACGCTGGCGTGGTTGCTGAGGGCGCCCGCCGATTTGTTCGCGGCGCTGGGCTTCGTGGCGGTGTTCGCCGGCGCGACGAATACGCCGCTGGCCTGCACGGTCATGGCCGTGGAATTGTTCGGCAGACAAGCGGGCTTGCTTGGTTCGGGATTCGTCATCTATGCCGCGGTCGCGTGCTTCATTTCCTATCTGCTGAGCGGCCACTCCGGCATATATCTTTCCCAACGCATCGGCACTCCGAAATTGAATGATGCAAACGTGCCCCTGGATGCTTCACTGCGGACGGTGCGCGAGCTTCAGCCGGGCTTGGGCGAGTTCCTGGGCCGGGCCGCGGGCGGCCGCGAAGACGACAGCGATTCATTAGCCAAAGGAGAATCGAACATGCACAAGCACAAGGTCAAAACCCGCGAGATCGGGCAAGTTCGCATTTATCTGACACCCCGCGACAAGCGGGAGCGCAAGGGTTTCCGTGGAATGTTCGGCAAACCGCTCTACCAGGAAATCATAGATGCGGCGAAAGCGGACGGAATCCTGAACGCCAATGCCCATCACACGCACTACGGCTACAGCAATAACGGCAAGGTGCAATCCAACGCCGCTGAATTGCCCAACCCGTCGTTGACGTTGTGTGTTGAGTTGATCGGCGAACGCCCGGAGCTTGAGACGTTCTGCCGCAAACACGGCGACTTGCTCAAGGGCAAAGTGATCGTCTACAAACACATGGAGCATTGGGACATCGGCCCGCACGACTCCCTGAAAACCAGCGATGCGCCGCAGGAAGAATTGGACGTCGATGTCGAGGACGAACCCGCCTCCGATGTGCAAGACAAGGACGATCTGCGAGGAACATGAATGAACGCCGCCCGGAATCACCGCGCGCGAAGCGAACCAAAGGAGCAGCACCATGTCTGGCTTGAATGAAAACCATCGCCGGCACGTGCTGATCACGTTCCAGACGCTGGATGAGATGTTCGAGCGCTCCGAGGAGATCATCGCCTCGTCGCGGTCCGGCTCCCCGTTCCGGCAATACGTCGCCGACATCACGCCGCGGGAGCTCGGCGCCATTGCCGAGGGCGCCAGGCAGGTGCGGGCAGCGATGACGCGGATCCTGCCGCGCCTGGGCATCACCGCGCCGTCGCCGAGCATCAGTGCCGCATGGGCGATCTACATGGCCTTCGCCATGGCCTCCGGCGAGGCGGTCGAGGAACTACGACCCAGGCGCATGCGCGGCTACGGCGAAGTGCCCTCCGAGGCGGCGGCGGAATTGGAGGCGTGCGTGACCGAGCTGCAGGCAATCCTGAACCGGACGGCGGCATCCCTGGGATCGCCCGGGCGGGGGGATGCCGAGAAACCGGAGCCCAACAATGATGAATGATGAACGTTTCCAATATGGCGAAGCAACCGGTGCTCCTACCCTTGCGTGGCTGACGTCACGGCGATCGTGGCCGAACTTAAGTTCGTTTTCGGATAGGCGGGCATGAAACTGCTCATGCAATACATGGCCGTTGCTGTTGCCGGCGCGGTGGGCGCTGTGCTGCGGATGTTCGTCGCGACGGTGTGCGGCCGCTGGTTCGGCACGGGTTTTCCGGTGGGCACGTTCCTCATCAACATCAGCGGCAGTTTGTTTCTCGGATGGTTCCTGGCCATTGTCGGCAACCGCGCCGTGTCGGACACGATGCGGCTTGCAATCGCGGTGGGATTCGTCGGAGCGTACACGACGTTTTCCACGTTCATGTACGAATCCAATTCGCTGATCGAAGATGGCCTGCAAATCAAAGCTATAATGAACCTGATCGGGAGTCTGATCGTCGGGCTGATGGCGGTGCGTGTCGGCGTTTGGCTCGGACAGCGGTGAGCGGAGCGGTGCTGCAATGGCGTTGAACGGCGAAAGAGTTCTGTTGCGGTTCTACCTTCGCACCGCGGATAATACGCCCTTTGCACCAACTTACGAACGGATCATCAAAGCGGCCCGGCACGAGGGTCTGTCGGGGGCAACGGTGCTAAAGGGGATTTTTGGGTTTGGCTCACGTGGCCTGCAGGAGGGTTCGGCGTGGACGTTGACCGAACACCTGCCGGTGATTGTCGAAGTCGTTGACAGCGGCGAGCGCATCATTCAATTCATCAACGGCGCATTGGACAGGCAAATCGCCAGCGGCCTGGCCACGCTGGAACGTGCGGCGGTGATGATGTACCGCCACCGCTCGCATGAGCCGGCGACGCCGTTGCAACTGGCGGCGATGCTCAAGCCGCTCTCGACGCTCCCACGAATTGAACCGAGGGAACACATGACGATCAATCAAGATGGAATCCTGTTGCGAGTGTTCATCGGCGAATCAGACCGGCACGAACACAAGCCGCTTTATGAAGCGATCGTGCGCAAGGCGCGCGAGCTTGGACTGGCCGGCGCGACGGTGTTGCGCGGCGTGGAAGGGTTTGGGGCCAACAGCGTGGTACATCGTGCTTCGCTGCTGGAGATGTCAACCGACCTTCCGGTGGTGATCGAGATCGTCGACACCGAAGAGAACATCAAGCGGCTTGTTCCCCACCTGGAGAAGATGGTGCCCGAAGGAATGATCACCATGGAGTACGTCGTCATCCTCCTGTACCGCCACAACAGCCCAGAATCGCGTTAGTGCTTGCCGCCATCGCCAGCATGCGCGCCGGTGTTGTGCCCGTCCCCGCCGTCTTTCCCGCCGCCATCGTGGTGGCCGCCGCCATGGTCTTCACCGCCGCCGTGGTCGGCGCCGGCCGCGTGATCCGCACTATTGCCGTGGCTCCCGCCGCGATCGCCGCCGTGGTCCGCGCCGCCGGAATCGCCGCGTCCCGGCCGGGCCGGGGCCGGGGCCGGCGCCGCGGGACCTTCGTAATTGTGCAAGCGGCCTTCACCGGCCGCGCGGGCGCGATAGTCACGATTGAGATCCCGGCCCCCGCCGTCATCGCCGTGCTTCTCGGGCCTCTTCCCCTCGCCATCGTTGTGCCCTGCGGGCTCTTTAGGGGTGGGCGTCGCCGGCGCAGGAGACGGCCGCTTTTCCGGTTCGGCTTTCTCGGGATGGCCCTTTCGCTCGGGCGGCGGGTTCTCCCTGCGCTCGGGCGCGGGCGCGGGCGCCTCTTTCCACTGCCCCTTGTCGCGGGATTCCCATCCATCGACCGTCTTGCGATACACATTGCCGTTGTGGTCGGTAAAGACATCATCGCGCTGGCGCTCGCGGGCATTTTCGGCCGTCCCGCGCCCGTCATCCCGCCGCTGCTGCACTGCTTGCCGCGGAACATCCCAATGCACATCGTGCCGCCGGTCGTACACATTCCGCACATACGTATCTTGCTGCGCCGGCCGCGGGCGTTCCTCGCGCACGCGCGCGACATATTCGCGCCGGAAGGTGTCAATGTGAACATCGCGATGGGCGATCACCGGACGGTATCCGCCATATCCGAACCAGGGCTGGGCGCGTCCCCAAGCCCGCGGACCCTGTCCGATCCAGATGCCGCCGCCTCCGGTGGCCAGGCCGAAATCAAAGCCCCAATGTCCTGCATAGCTGTTGTAATGCGCGGCAAATCCGAACGTGAGAGGACGCGGATAATATCGCCGCCCTTCCCAGGCTCTATACCGGTAGCCCGTGCCGTACACGACCACCCGGCTGTACGTGTAGCAGCCGACGTAGCCGGGCGTATAGCCGCAATAGACGACCTCCGGCGTGTAGCCATACACGTAAACATATCGCACCGAATAAATCGGACAGGAGGGCGGAAGCTGGTAGATTTCCACCGGCACCGCCGTACACACTTCCCACGGGCCAACTGGCGCAGCGCCCAGATACCAAACCGCGTCATGGCAGCAGTAATACCTCCCGCCAACCAGCACCACTGAACTGCTGGTGTTGACGCCGTAGCTCACCGGCGTTCCTTCCACCGCCTCAAACTTCGGATCGCCATCGTACTCCACCGGCGGCTGATCGAACTGCTTGCGGTCAACCGCCGCCGTCTGCGGAACATAGCTGTCGGCCACCGCGTCGTCGGCCGCCGCCGTCCCGGCCACATGCGCCAGCACATCCCCCTTTTCGCTGTCGGATGGGATGTGCTTGAAATCCTCCGGCAGCTTGTCCGGCGCCACGAAAGTCCATGGGCCGTTGCGATTGGCCGCCTCATACCATCGCCCCGAAAGCAGCAGGAAAATCTGCTGGGTGTCGATCAGCAGAAACATGTCGGCATCGGTATTGGTGACGTACAGCAAACCGGTGCCCGGAATGGTGCCCATCTCCGGCTGGCCATCCGTCCAGATCAATTCGGTGGGTTCGATGGCGGTAACGATTTCAACTCCGGCCGCCTGCGCGTTCGTCAGGGGCTGCTGCGGATCTTTGTAATCACTGGAATCCGCCAGATCGGCGACCGCCGCGGGCACCTCGGTGGCGCCTTTGAATGGCCCCAGTAGATCGCCGGCCGAGAACCACTTTCCCGCGCCTTTGAGGTAATACTGCTTGGTCGTCGGATCAAGAACCACGAAAAACGGCGTGTTGGCCGCCCGCATCAGCCCCGCATCGTTTGCCTGCACCAGCTTCGGTTTTCCATCATATTGCACCTTGATGGCCGCATGGTCGCGAAAGATCACCTTCGGCGGATCGTTGCGCATTTCCGCGGCGGCCTGCTGCTCTTTCTGCACCGTCTGGAGCATCGCAAGAAGCTGATCCAGCGACAGCGTGATAGGCTCGGCCTTGAACCCATCTCGAATCGCCGCCGTCAGCTTCTGTTCGGCCGCGTCTTCGGTGTTGGGAAAGTGCGCCTTGGTGATCTGCACATCGAGAATCTGCACCGTCCGCGCCACGCGGTCGGTGGCGACGCGGCTTTTCAGCCAGACCGCGCCGAAGGTCTGCGTTTGCTGCTGCGGATCGGTCACCGAGACCGCCGCCCGCGCTGACAGCGTATCGCCCTGAAAATCCTCGAGCTGCGGCTGGAAAATCGTGATCTCCCCGGCGCTGCTCTGAATGTGCTTTGGCCAGCGCGAAGCCTGCGCGCTGGAATCGACCACCGCCTGTTCCAGCGGCGCCGCCGCCGGCTGAGCCAGTGAAATCGTACCCATCCCCAGGCAACAGAGCAGCACGCCCCAGCGTGTCTCTTTCAGCATGGCACACCTCCCAATCATTATAGGCATGGACACTGCTCGCCCGTGCAAGGTTTGCCTGAGCGACGACGTGTAATTCAGGAAATTCAGAAAACTTGAGGGAAATGCACTCGGCAGGACTCGAACCTGCAACCCTCGGTTCCGAAGAACTAAAACGGGTCTGGACAGGTATTGCGAAAAGGAGGCTAAAACCCCGGAAAATACGGGCATTTTAGGCGGTTGGGATGTTTGGATGTGATACCGCCGAAACAGGTCTATGTGATACGATTGTGATACCGCAGGGCGTAGGCAGGGGTTAGCGGCGGAATGTGATACCGCCCTGATCGGTTCCTCTGCCCGCGATCAGGTGCGGGAGCCACGGTAAGGCCCGGTTGTCATCTTCCCCCGGTATCGACACCCCCCTGATCCCCGCACCTGCTCTACGGTCAACTGAAGGCGGTAGGGTCTTGTGGGCGACCGCACTGCCGGTTGCTCCGGAATCTTTCTATGGTTGGCCTGGGATCATTTGCAGCGGCAAGGGTAGCGGGGCGGGGAGTATCGACTTAGCTTCACCTACCGAAGCTTACGGTAGGCGCGTGCGCATGAACCATGAGAGCACTCCATGCGACCTTGCGTAACGCCGCTCTTTTCGAGCAGTATCTCGCGTTTTCTTCGCAAGCGATTTGAACTCGCGATCTACGCGCTCCTTGAGGTCGGAAGCAGCTTTTCTCGGTCGTCGTTCCATTAATATCATCCTCTCATCTTCTTCATCGGCATTTTAGGCTAGTCCCCTCGGAACATATACACTGCAATTGCCGCGATTAAAAATATGAACCCGAGCACAAAGAATTGCTGGTAGAAGTCGAGTCGCTGGGCCTTTCTGCGAGTTGAGGCACGTATGTCAAGGTACGCCTCATAGGTCCTGGTGAAAACGAGCTTCCGATAAAACCCGCTGTTTCTCTGTGGTTCCGTGAAGAACGTTCTAGGCAGTGCCAGCAAGCGACTCGCACGTTTGCGGATAGCCCGAAGAGACCGATGATATTGACGTTTGTCCGACTCTTGGGACTTCCTCCATTTAATCGAAAGGTCACGAACTCTCAGGGTGAACTTCGACGGGCGCTGTTGTTCACGCTGTAGCCGCATGACAAATTCAAGCGATCTCAGGCGCATTTTTCGGTAGATGAATAGCGCCGAGCTACGCACCCGCGGGAACACAAGGGGCTGCCCTACAAGTCCGAAAAATGTAATGACGAAGAGGAACCCGGAACAAGTCAATAGAAACTTCAGCCACATCAGAACCGTGTAAGACTGGACAACGGCCACGTCCTCTTTGGCCCTGAAAAGCTGTATTTGATACGCGGCAATCCCGGCGATGGCGGCGATGGCCGAGAGAATGAGCGTCTCCCGATTTGTGAGACGTTGGGCATTTTCTCGTTCAGCCTCCCAGCATCGGTTGGCGTGTTCAATCAAAACTTCATCGAATGGATCAACATCGTCCACAGGCGTAGCGGCCGGAGCCGGAAGATCAGAAGCCAGATGCTGTTTCCCACCCTCAGCCATATCTGTCATGGTAACAGGCACCTTCACCTGTGCAAGCAGCGCATCCACCGGCACCAATTATGGATATCAAGCGGGGCTCGGTGGCTCGTTTCGCGCATATCCATCCCCTGGTTTTCATACGCTCTACAGATTTGCTAATGCTCCCGGCATCGGCTCGGGCGTTTCTTGTTGAGCTTGGGTCGGAGCCGGTCGAAAAGCTCGACCTCACCGCACCGGCCGCAGGCGCAGTCGGTGCCCCAGCCGATGAACAAATGCTTCGGATTTATTTTTTGTTCACGGCAGTAAGAATTTAGGGACTGTGCGCCTGAATGGTGGCCAGTGCTCTGGCCGTAAAATCCAAACATGTCCGCGATGAGATCGCCCAGCCGGGTACGGAAGCGGGCCGATCTGCCGGTATTGCCGCCTATGTAGAGCGGTTCACATTCCGTGTCCGGCTCATTCTTCCAATGCCGCACCGATACGACATACACCCCGTTTGATTCCGGGGGAGCATTTTCCCAGCTTACAGCAACTTGATCGAGAAGCGCATCCACGGTCATGGGGCCGATCCAGTCCATCGTGGAAGTATATCTAGTGGCGCGGCAAGTTCACAGCGACTGGCCCTTTCCAACCGCCCACCCTCCAATTCTTGCGGCCGATTATGGCCGTGAAAAGGATGATCAATGAGCCCTCCCCGCTGCACCTGCTTTGGCCCCTGTAAGCTACACCCGCCTAAGTTCCCGCTCGGGCAGATCGTCGCGACACCAGGTGCGTTGGCCGCGTTCGACGCGGCCAGCCAGACGCCGCTGGATTTCATCTGCCGCCACAACCGCGGCGACTGGGGCACGGTGGGGAAAGATGACTGGCAGACAAACGACCGGGCGCTGGTTCAGGGCACGCACCTCGTCGGCGTGCCCACGACCACTAGGCCAAGATTTTGATAGCCACAGAGACCGGCCGAAGCGCCACTCGACATGGTTGCACTGCTCGTCAGGCGCAGGGCACAAGTCGAACTCGGCCGCGCTCCCTGGAGTAAACGTATACGCCCAGAGCAGGACCGGCCTCCAACTTACCCCCGACGATCACCAGAATCGCCTCCGGCAACTTCTTCTTCTCGTTTGCCGCGGAATCGAGTCTTGGTAGTGGACGTCAACCTCGACCGGAAACTCGGAGGGATTGATGTGCCGCGACTGACAGCGTCGACGGCTCTGGCATGGTGCTGGCGGTTGGCGCTTCGGATAACGCGGAGGCCGGGGCAGCAGCAACAACGATAGCCAAGGCGAGTGCCCCATGAACGACATAATCCCCCGGATGGTCGCAGCCCCCTTCCGGCATGACCGGCCCAGAGATCAGGTGCGGATGATCAGCCCGCAACATCCGTCCAGAATGGATGTGACGCCGGCGGCTCACTTGTGCCTGCGCATCAGGTCTTCCATCCGACACTCCAATGCCTTGGCCAAGGCGAAGAGGGCATCGGGGTTCACGGCGGTACGCCGGCCGGCCTCGATGTTGTTCCACCGCTGGATGGAAAAACCCGCCCGTCGTGCCGCCTCGGTCTGGGTAATTCCTAGCCTCTCGCGTTTGCGTTTGATCTCCGGCACGTTCAGCGGCATGAACCCAGACTAAATGGATCGTGTAAATTTTTCAATACAGGCATTGACTAAACGGATCGTTTATAAGTATACTACACGATACGTTTAGTCACAACACCGTCAAGGAGCGCAGCATGTCAGGTCAATCCCAGAAGTCAGGCGACAACCGCCCGGTCCATGTTCTGTTCGTGAGCGGTGCGGAATTTCAAAGGGCCAGCTTCATTGCGGCCCGCGGCCGTAAAGATCCATCATTGATCGTGTCGGTCCGCTATCCGCATCGAAAGAGGAACCCGGTGGAGAATCTTTCCTTTAACCCATTTGACGCCTTGAAAATGTTGGAGGCGGCGGCCGTAGCCCTGCGAAATGGTGGCTGCGCCGGCATCGAGAGGGTCGCCAGAGCGCTCCTTCCAACGGGGACGCTGGAGGCACTACCTCAGAAGCCGATTCCCATGAGCAGCAGCACCGAGGCGGACCCAGCCAAGACCCAGCCGAATCAGCAGACGAGCGATTTCACCACCCTTAGCCTGACCCCGGCCGTATTCCTGAACACGCAGGCGGCCAATCTGGTCGCCCCACCGCACACGCCCTTCGTGCTGATCTCGCTGGCCCGCCGCAACGACATCGAGCAGTTCCCCCTCGCGCATCACGATGCTCTCCTGCTCGTCGATTCAATGATCCAGGTGCTGATCAAAAATGGCTCGGCCGAAGACAGGCGCGTTGCCAAGGCCATGAAGGAGAAGCTTCGCTAACCTCGATTACCCGTCCATTACAGGATGACCCCGGCGCGATTGGAGAGACAGATGTCCACGATTCCCAACACACAGAATTCGCTGGCCGCTTCAGGTGATGACAATTCGTCACAGGCCGTCCTTCCTGCTACAGGCGAGGCCGGGGCCGAAGTTGAAGGCGAACCATCGCTTTCGCCGCTATTCACCGTGCATGACGAGCAAACCGCCAACTGGGTCGTGAGGAAGGTAATGCAGGCCCGCCAGTACGCCCAGCATGTCGAGGCTTGGGCGGCGGCCGAAGTTCGCCGGGCGGAAAATGAAGAGCGGTTCTTCCTGGACCGCTTCGCAAGACAGCTTGAACAGTGGGCAGCCCAGGAGATCCAGAAGCTCAAGGGACGGCGCCGATCCCTGAATCTGCCTGCCGGCACACTGGGCTTCCGTGCTGAGCCTCCGCGGCTGCTGGTGACTGATGAGCAGCGTCTGCTGGCCTGGTGCATCCGCTGTCTGCCGGAAGCGGTAAAACTGAAGCTGGAGGCAACGGGGCAGGACGCCCAAACGCTGCTGGCTTGGCAGGAGCAGCATTGTCCAACCGTTCACGCGAGCCAGGAAGTGGCCAAGCACCTCATGAACAAGCATGCCCTGGCAACCGGCGAGGTGCCGGATGGCGTGGAGCCAATCCCGGCAACCGACAAGTTCTACATCAAGTGATTCAACCGCTTTTGAAGGAGCGTATTATCATGGCACCCGCAATCGCTGAACTTACCAGACCCGCGGCCCCCCGCAGCACCATTCGCGACGTCAGCAGCACCTCCCCGGTTTCTTTGGACTCGTTTGTCGGCCAGACACATGTGGTCGAGGCCGTGCAGGTGGGGCTGGATGCCTGCCGCCAGGATGGCACGCGCTTTCCCCATTCTCTATTCGTTGGCCCGCCGGGGCTCGGCAAGAGTAACTTGGTGCAGATCATCGCTCAGGAACTGGGTGTCGAGCTTCGGGAGACCTTGGGTCAGACGTTGGTGCAGAGCAGCGATCTGGCGGCGCTGCTGCTGGAGGCTGAGGACCAGCAGATCATCTTCATCGACGAGGCGGATGAACTGGCAGGAGAGCACCAGACGCTGCTATATCGGGCACTGGCGGAGAGGAAACTGTTCCTTCAGCGCGGCCGTGGAGGCAAGGCGGCACGATCTCTGGACTTGGAGAATTTCACGCTCATTTTGGCCTCGAATCATGAGAGCCGGCTGGCCCGGCCGCTGGTGGATCGCTTCAAGATGCTCTGCCGCTTCGAGTTTTACGCCTCACCGGAGATCCTGCGCCTGCTTGAGGATCGAATTGCGGCTTTGGGGTGGCAGTGCGAGGAGGAGGTTCTCAGCCTCCTAGCTCAACGCAGCCGTGGCGTTCCCCGCCTGGCCCTGCGCCTACTGGAAAGTGCCCGTCGCACCTCCCGCAGCCAAGGGGCAGACATCCTGTGCGTCCAACACTTTGACCGCATGTGCCGAATCGAGGGGATCGACCAGCGCGGTCTGGACCGCACCGAGCGCGCATATTTACACATTCTTGCCACCGCCAAGGTGCCGGTGCGGCTGGGGGTGATCGCGGATCGCCTCGGCCTGCCCTCCCGCACCATCTCGGGCGTGATCGAGGCGTTCCTGGTCCGCCAAGGGCTGATCAGCCGCTCAGATGACGGCCGCCAGTTGACCGAAGAGGGAGCCAGCTACATCCGCGAGACTGTTGTCTCCGTTGCCCCTTGAAATCGCTCTTACCCCCAACGAGGCATTCTTATGCGCATATCGCCTGAGTCCAATAACTGCCTGAAAGGTGCTGCTTCCTGTCCGAAAGGCGCCTGTTCGGTGTCCGAGATGGCCGCCTTGTGCTCCTTGAGCCGGGCAAGATTCTATGAACTGGTGAGGTCGGGGGTGATGCCCCCACCCTGCTACGACCTTCACACCCGCCGCCCGCTTTATCCGGCGGAGGTGCAGTCGCTGTGTCTGGAGATAAAGCGGACCAACACCGGCTTTGACGGCCGCTATGTTCTCTTCAACCAGAAGCATCAGCGCGATGGGTGCGCGGGGCCGGGGCCGGCAAACCTGAAGACGAAGTCCAATACCACCACGACGGCGACGACCATCACCCCCCTACCGGATGCGGGGCCAATGGCAGAACTACTGGATGGCCTGCGGGTGCTGGGAATCAATGCCGCTGAGGTGCAGGTTCGTGCGGCCACCAACACCTGCTTCCCCAGTGGGCTGGACAAGATTCAGCCTGAGACGGCGCTGAAAATGATCTTCCGCCACCTGCGGCGCACCCATGCGGCCTGACGCCCGTCCAGCTTCTGTCCAAGGGGCGCCAGGTAAGTGTCTGGCAGGCGCCAAATTGGTGTCTGATCCGCGCCTCGGACCTGTCCGGAAGTATGCACGATAAGTGCCGTTTTCATGCATTGGGAAGGCGGCGGCCATGAGCACCATTACAAACAACAACAACCAGATCATTCGGTTTGACGGCCATGCCCTGACGGCAATCCCATCCCAGGCTGAGAGTGATCAACAGCTTGTTGACCTGTGGCTGCACGGGCGGCCGAAGACGACCCAGCGGGTGTATCGCCGCGATGCCAACCGGTTCATGCAGTTCGTGAACCGGCCACTACATGGGGTGACACTGGGAGACCTTCAGGCATTTGCCGATGCATTGGGCGCCGAAGCGTTGGAGCCGTCCTCGCGTCATCGCATGCTCTCAGCCATCAAGAGCCTCTTCGCATTCGGCCACCGCATCGGTTATCTGCCGTTCGACATCGCACGGGTGCTGCGCCTGCCGCCGCTGCGGGAGAAGTTGAGTGAGCGAATCTTGAGCGAGGTAGAGGTGCAGCGGATGCTGGCCCTGGAGCGCCATCCCCGCAACCTTGCAATCCTGTACCTGCTCTACGCCAGCGGCATCAGAGTATCCGAATGCTGTTCACTGCGATGGCGGGATCTGCAATCAAGGGAAGGCACCAACGGTGGCGGACAGATCACGGTGCAGGCAAAGGGCGCCAAGACCAATACGATTCTGATCCCACGCTCGGTGTGGCTCAAGCTCATGTCCCTCCGCCAAGAAGAGCCGCAGGACGCGCCACTGTTCCGCAGCCGCCGGGGCGGGGCATTGGACTCTTCGCAGATGTTCCGGATTGTGAACAACGCTGCCAAGCGCGCGGACATCGATAAAGATGTCAGCCCCCACTGGATGCGCCATGCGCACGCCAGTCACGCACTCGAACACGGAGCGCCAATCCATCTCGTGCAGGCTACGCTCGCCCACGCCTCAATCAATACAACTGGTCGATATCTACACGCCCGGCCCAGCGACGGATCGGCCAGGTTTCTGCCCCTGTAGTCTCGAACTCGATCTTCACGCGTCCTTTCATTCTCACATTGTTAAGGTGCTGCATGCGGCCGCGCGGCTGCTGTTGATCGCAAACCACCCTACCGCGACGAGGATGAATCACTTGGCCCATGATGATTGCGAACTAGGCCGTCGTGAGTCGAACATGGCACTGGGGGGCGGTTGACGTCTGAAAACTCAATCCTGCCGCGCAGCCGGGGTGGGCACTCCAGGTGATAAGAAGCACGACCAGATTGAAAATCCAACTCGGTAACATCTCCGGGATTTCCGACCATCGCCAACTTGCATTCGGCGGGCCTTACCCCAACGCCACAGAAGCTTCGCCATCGGCGGCAGCAGGGAGACAATCCATCCCCGCGTCATAGCGAGGTCCAGAACCCCAGCCACCGACATGAAGGGGCGGGGCCTCCTCAAAGGGGCGAAGACTGTGTTGGAAGAGAGATGGCGGTTCAAAAATCGGGGCCTCAAGCTTTGGCCGAAGAAATCCCTTAGGCAGCAGGGTTTCCCTGTCGCAGCCAAAGTCATTCGTCGCCGCGTTGATAATTTTCTCGATGTACTTTTCACTGGTATTGAAACTCCCCTCCAGATGTGCCGCCAAGCTCTGCATCCCCACCCTGGAGGTGCGGCCGGCCTCGACAATCGCTTCGATCTTCTCCAACTCAAGATTGTCTTTCCGCAGCACCTGGTACGCCCGATTTGCGGTCGGCAAGTCACGCATCTCCGCTAATTGTGCCAGGTCAGATTCCACCCCCTCCTCCGGCATCCAGATGAAACAGGTGCTCGGCGGGCTGGTAATTTCACAGTCAGGACACTTGAGAATTTTCATTGTGTTCACTCCAAACAAAAACCCACGGCTCAAAGCACCGTGGGCTAACACTACAGCGCTACGTCCGCTCAACGCGGACCTTCCTTCAGCGGTAATAGC
>DAIOHQ010000114.1:0-14550 GCA_036744635.1 Tepidisphaeraceae bacterium
ACCGGACATTTTAACTTTGGAGAAATACCGGACATTTTAACTTTGGTTTGACAGGAGAACTTGAGAACTTGACAGAGTTTTTGTGTCGGCTTACTGTAAAATGCGTGTTTGTGGCAGCGCGGCCGCGCGTGGAGAAGCGGAGAGGTGCGGCCGGCGACTGATGAATGCTCCGGCGGCGCGAGGCCGGGTCCTTTTGCGGAAACCATTGGCATGTCGGAAACAAGCCCCCCCATTTCGGTCTCGGAACAGAAGGATATCCGCGTCGTCGAATTCCGCGACCAGCGGATCCTGGACGAGCAGAACATCGTCGAGATCGGGCAGACGCTGACGGCGTTGATTGAGGAGAAGGACTATCCCAAGATCCTGCTGGACTTTGCCAACGTCGATCACCTGTCTTCCGCGGCGCTGGGGATGCTGATCAATGCCAACAACCGGATCAAGCAGAAGAACGGGCAGTTGCGCCTGGCCAACATCAAGCCGGAAATTCTGGAAGTTTTCGTCATCACCAAGCTGAACAAGCTGTTCCGCATCCTGCCGAATCGCGCGGAGGCGACGGCGAGTTTCACTCAGTAGTCCGGCGGAATTGCGAGCCGGCGCAGGCGCCGGACGGGGCGGACGGCCGGAGGGCAGAAGGAATCACAGGGGGATGCTAGGGGGCGTGTTCAGGAGCGGAGGCTGTCGAGGATGGGCGTCGCCGACTCCAACAAGCGCAGCGGCGGGAATTCGCGGCGACGGCCAGCGCGTGCGGCGCGAGGAAGCCGCCCGGCCGCGGGCAAAAAGATCAACGGCTCACGTAAAACCTCAACCAACAAGCCGGTGCGCATCACCATTCCTTCTGATTTCCTCCACGGCCGCAACGTCCAGAAAAAGATTCTCGACGAAGTGGCGAAATACGGCTTCAGCAGCACGAGCACCTTCGGCATCAAGCTGGCTTTGGAAGAAGCCCTTATGAATGCCATCAAGCACGGCAATAAACTGGACCCGCATAAGAAGGTGCATATTGAGGCTCACGTGACGCCGGTCATGGCCGAGATCATCATCGAGGATGAAGGGCCGGGCTTCGACCGGAAGTGCGTTCCTGATCCGACCCTTGAGGAAAACCTGCAAAAGTGCAGCGGGCGCGGAATCTTGCTGATGGAAGCGTACATGAACAGCGTCCGCTGGGACCACGGCGGGCGGAGGGTGCGGATGGTGAAGAAAAATGAAGACGATGACTGCGGCCCCTGTGCCACCGGGTCGCCTCGCGATCCCCATTCGCCTGTGATCCCGCCGCCCCGCCACGAAACCCGTCATGAAGATTCTTGACCGCTACGTCCTGACCACGTTCCTCAAGAACTACCTTATCAGCTTCTTCGTGCTGGTCGGGCTTTATGTGGTGCTGGACATGATCTTCAACTTCGACGACTTCACCCGCATCCAGGCGGAGCAGGGACAGAGCACGCTGGAGTCGCTGCCGTCGATCATCTTCGCGATCGGGGAATATTATTTTTACCAGATGTTCCTGTTCTTCCTGTTCCTTTCCGGCATCATTCCGGTGGTGGCGGCGGCGTTCACGCTCATGCGTTTCAGCCGGTTCAATGAACTGGTGGCAATCCTGGCTGCCGGGCGGCCGCTGCTGCGGGTGGCGCTGCCGATTATCTTCGCGGGTCTGGTGCTCAACGGCCTGGTGATCATTGACCAGGAGGTGCTGATCCCCGGCATGATTCCCAAGCTCACCCGCGACCGCCGCGAAGCCGGCACCGACTCGGCCAAGGCATACCCGATTCAATCGATGCAGGATGAGAACCGCGCACTGCTGGTTGTCGGCCGGTATGTTTCGGGGCCTACAACGCCCGCCATGGAAAACATCACGCTGATTGCCCGCGATGAAAACCTCAGTCCCGTGGCCCGCCTGACCGCCGACGCCGCGACCTGGGATGCACAGCAGCAGCAGTGGCAGCTCACGAACGGCCTGCGCCTTGATATCCGGCTGACTGAAGGCCGCCGTCCCGAGCCGGAACGGGTGGCGGTGTACAAGAGCGACATCAGCCCGGAGACCATTGCCCTCTATCGCAGCCGCGATTTTGTGCGCTTTCTGTCCACGGAACGCATCTCGGAGCTGATCAACACCGCAAGCTATGGCCGCGTGGAGCTGCTGCGGGTCAAGCATACGCGGTTCACTCAGCCGATTTTGAATTTCATCCTGCTGCTGCTGGCCATCCCCTGCGTGATGACGCGCGAGCCCGGGCGGTTGAAATCAGCCGCGTTGCGCTGCGTGATCCTGATGGCATTGTGCCTCGGTACCGTCTTCATCACCCAACAACTGGCCGGCAATCCTCCGCCGGAGCACCCGGATTGGACCAGCACCTGGCCGGCGCTGTGGGCGTGGATCCCGGTGTTTGTGTTTGGTCCGCTGGCGGTTTATTTGCTGGACGGGATCAAGACGTGAGGGAGCGTATGGGCTTCTTTTTTCTCTCAACTTGATATCTGGACCTTGATATCCATTTTATCGTTGGCTATGGTATCGTCAAGGTGAGCCTTATAGTTCTCAGCCGGACTTGGTGATGCGCGTCAGCGGGCAAAAAATTCGAGCGGGGCTCTGGGGCGCGCTGGTGACGGCGCTGCTGGCGATGGCAATTGTCGTCGGTTCGCGCAACCTCGATCATTTCGATGCGGCACTGGTGGGTTACACCTTCGCCACGCTGTTTGCGGCCTTCGGGATCACCTTTCGCTATGCCATGTGGCTGCAGCGGCCGCCGACGCGGATGTACTGGCGGCGGGGGTGGCAGACGTTCTTCAAGCCGCATTTTATCGCGATGCACATCGCCCAGCTTGGCCGGCGGTTCTTCGTTGAATTCGTCGCCAACCGCTTCATCTGGAAGCGCGGCAGGGGGCGCTGGGGAGCGCACTGGCTGATCATGTGGGGATGCATCATGGCGTTCGGGATCACGTTCCCGCTGGTCTACGGCTGGATTCATTTCGAATCCGAGCCGGGTAGGATCGATTGGTATCGCACTTACGTCTTCGGATTTCCCACCATCGCGTTTCCGATTCATTCGCTGATGGGCTTCATGATCTTTCATGGGCTGGTATGGGCATCGATCTTTGTGATCCTCGGCGTCATGCTGGCGATGCGCCGGCGCATGCGCGATCACGGCGCGGTGGCGGTGCAGCAGTTCGGGGAGGATTTTCTGCCGCTGATTCTGCTGTTCGCCATCAGCGTCACCGGTATCATGCTGACGGCCAGCTATACGTGGATGAAGGGGTATGGATATGACTTTCTGGCGGTGCTGCATGCAATCACCGTCATCCTGTTTTTGCTGTGGCTGCCCTTCGGAAAATTCTTCCACATCTTCCAGCGGCCTGCCCAGCTTGGGGTGAGTTTCTATAAGGATGTTGGGGCAAGCTCGAAGCAGGCGGAGTGCCGGCGTTGCGGGACGGAATTCGCATCCGAGATGATGGTGAAGGACCTGATCACCGTCGAGCGAGAGCTGGGATTTCAGTACGAGATGCCGGAGGATGAGCATTATCAGTGGATCTGCCCGCGCTGCCGGCGGGCGATGTTTGGCGTTGCCCAGAGCAAGCTCTGGGCGGGACAGCAGGCGATGGAGATGAAGGCGTAAATGGCCACACAACCGGTTGGAAATATCGAGATCATCCAGCGTTTCGGCCCGCATCTTTCGGTGGCCTCGGGCGAGCGACTTTCCACCAGCGTCGAGCCGGACCGGCTGGTAAAGACGCACTGCTGTTTTTGCGGGCAGCAGTGCGGGATTCAGCTCAAAGTCAAAGATGAAGAGGTGATCGGGTTTGAGCCTTGGGAGGATTTTCCTTTCAACCGCGGAATGCTGTGTCCCAAGGGCGTGAAGCGCTATCTGCAGGGTTCGCACCCGGATCGGCTGCTGACGGCATTTCGCCGCGATCCGGCCGCGCCCGGCGGGTTTGCGCCCATGGGATATGATGAGGCGATTCGCCGGGTGGCCGGAGAGATCGACCGCATCCAGAAGACCTATGGCAATGATGCCTTTGGCGTGCTTTCAGGCGCCAGCCTGACGACCGAAAAGACGTATCTCATGGGCAAGTTCGCCCGCGTGTGCCTGAAGACCAAATACATCGATTACAACGGCCGACTTTGCATGGTGAGCGCGGCGGCCGCGAGCAAGAAGGCTTTTGGCGTCGACCGCCCCACCAGCCCGTGGGCGGACATGATCGGGGCGGAGGTAATCTGGGTGGCGGGGTCGAACGTGGCCGAGTGTGCGCCGATCACCACCAACTATTTATGGCAGGCGCGCGAGCAGGGGGCGAAGATCATCGTGCAGGACCCGCGGATCACGCCGATCGCGCGGACGTGCGACCTGTTTCTGCCGGTGAAGCCGGGGCGGGATGTGGCGCTTTTTGCCGGCGTGTTGCAGTTGATGATCGAGAACGGGTGGATCAATCATGACTTCATCGAGCGCCACACCGTCGGATTCCAGCAGGTGGCGGACTATGTGAAGCAGTGGACGCCGGCGAAGACCGCGGAGGTGAGCGGCGTGCCGGAGCGCTCGATCCGGCAAGCGGCGGAATGGTGGGGCACCGCCAAGAGCAGTTTCTTATTCCATGCCCGCGGGATCGAGCATCACACCCATGGCGTCATGAATTGTCTGGGGGCGATCAACCTGGTGCTGGCATCGGGTCGGATCGGGCGGGCGGGCACGGGGTATGGCACGATCGTCGGGCAGGCAAACGGGCAGGGCGGGCGCGAACATGGGCAGAAAGCGGACCAACTGCCGGGGGCGCGCGACCTGGCCAATCCGGAGCATCGCAAATACGTCGCCGGCGTCTGGGGCATCGACGAAAAGGACCTCCCGCAGCCGGGCGTGGATTGCTATGAGATGTTCCGCAAGATTGATGCCGGCGAGATCAAGGGCTTGATCAGCATCTGCTTCAACCCCAAGGTGTCGTTGCCGGATAACGCGTTCATTACGCGGGCACTGGATAAGCTCGAATTTTTCGTCGCCATCGACTTTTTCTTGAATGACACAGCCCAACACGCCGACATCGTCCTGCCCGGCAGCCTGCAGGAGGAAGATGAAGGGACGGTGACACAGGTGGAGGGGCGGGTGATCAAGATCAACAAGGCCATCGCCTGCCCCGGGGAGGCGCGCGAGGACTGGCGGATTATCCAGGACATCGCGGCGGCGCTTGGGCGCACGCACGGGATGACCTTCGACTCGCCGCGGGCGATCTGGGAAGAGTTGCGCGTGGCCAGCAAAGGCGGCATCGCCGACTATTCGGGGATCAGCTACGAGAAGATCGAGAAGAACTATGGCGTCTTCTGGCCATGTCCCAGCACCGATCCGCAGGGCCGGCCACAGCCGGATTTTCCGGGAACGCCGCGGCTTTTTGAGGAGGGAAGCTGGAACCCCATCGCCAAGGGCGCGGGACCGTATTATTTCCCCGATGGCAAGGCGCGCTTCAACGTGGCGGCATACACGCCGCCGGCCGAGGAGACGGACAGCGAGTACCCGCTGATTCTCACCACCGGGCGCGTGGTCAGCCAATTTCTCTCCGGCACGCAGACGCGCCGGATCGGGCCACTGGTGAGCCAGTATCCCGAGCCGAAAATCGAACTGCACCCGCGCCTGGCGGTGAAGCTCGGCATCGCCGATGGCGACTGGGCGACCGCCGAGACCCGGCGCGGAACGTGTACATTGAAGGCGCAGGTCGTGACCACCATTCGCCCTGACACCATCTTCATCCCGTACCACTGGGCGGGAAAGAAAAGCGCCAACCAGCTCACCATCTCCGCGCAGGATCCGATCTCGAAAATCCCCGAGTACAAAGTCTGCGCCGTCCGCCTCCGCAGGGCGGATGCCGCCCCAGACTACGCCAACGAACTGGAGCCCCAGCAGTAAATCCAGAATTCAAAATCCAAATCATGGTTCCCGACCACCTCCAATTCTTCATCGATCCCAACCGTTGCATCGGCTGCCAGGCGTGCGTGCAGGCCTGCACTGAGTGCGATACCCACAAGGGCGAGTCGATGATTCATCTCGAATACGTTGACCGCAGCACGTCAGTGCAGACGGTGCCGGTGGTCTGCATGCACTGCGAGCAGCCAACCTGCGCGGAAGTCTGCCCGGCCGACGCCATCAAGCGCACGGGCGACGGCGTGGTGCAATCCGCCCGCAAGCCGCGCTGCATCGCCTGCGGCAACTGCGTGGTCGCCTGCCCGTTTGGCGTGCCCGAGGTCTACATCGAACAGCAGATCATGAAGAAGTGTGACATGTGCTACGACCGCTCATCGGTGGGCAAGAAGCCGATGTGCGCCACCGTCTGCCCGAGCCAGGCGCTGTTCTTCGGCACGCGCGAGGAGATCGAACACCTGCGGCCGCGCTCGCGGCCGATCAACCAGTTCCAGTTCGGCCGGCAGACGATCACCACCCGCGTCAACATGATGGTGCCGATCGAGGCGCCGGCCGCGTACGTGGACGTGACGGCGGCGATGGAAGACCAGAGCGTGGGGAAGCGGATTTCATTGAACGTGCTGGCCGATGATCCCTTCGCCGAAGTGCAGGCGCTATGACCGAACTACACGAACCACCCGAACCCCCCCCACGCCCCGAGCAGCGCGAGCAGATCACCCAGGCGCCGGACGGCCGGCCGGATGACGAGCAGCCGGCCTGGCGGAAGGATTTTCCGATCGACTGGCCGCAGGATCATTATGTTGCACGTCGCGACTTCACCAAGTTCATGGTCCTCACCAGCCTGGCGTTTGTGGTGGGGCACGTGTGGATCGGAATGCAGAGCTTCCTGCGCCGCCGCCGCGGAGAGCCCGCGGCGCGGCGAATCGTGTCATTAAAAGAACTGGCGGTCGGGCAATCGATCATCTTTGACTATCCGCAGAAGCATGACACGTGCATCCTTGTGCGCACGAGCGTCGATCAGATTCTCGCCTACAGCCAGAAATGCACGCACCTTTCCTGCGCCGTGGTGCCACAACTCGAAAAGAAATGTTTTCATTGTCCATGCCATGAAGGGGAATTCGATTTGCAAACGGGAAGGGCGCTGGCCGGGCCGCCGCGCCGGCCGCTGCCGCGGATCAAGCTGGAGATCCGAGATGACGTTGTTTACGCCACCGGCGTGGAGGTAAGCACGGTATGAGAAAGCCTTTCACCCGCGAGCAGCGCATCACCGTTGTTTATGGAATCCTGTGCATCGTGCTGGTCATTGTGGTCCTGCAGCTTTGGCTGCTGACGGCGACGATGAATGCATATCTCGGCGGCGACGGCGGCGTGATCTGGCCGGCGGCTTTTGTGAGCACTGTCGCACTGCTGCTGAATCTCGGCCTGTTGCGATATCTCTATCGGATGGAGAAACCATGACCACCGCGTCCGCACCCGCGCCTCCACTGGCGCCCACGCCGGCGCTGGCGGCACAGCCCTCATCGCTGGCGGGTCTTCACCCGGCCTATTTCGCCATGGTCATGGCAACGGGAATCGTATCGCTCGCATGCCATCTCCTGGGATTCAAGTTGCTGGCCAATTGTCTCCTGGCGCTGAACCTTGGCTTCTACGCGATTCTCTGGACACTGCTGATCGCGCGCCTCATCCGCTATCCGCAGCGGTTGATCGCCGATCTGCTTAACCACGGCCGGTGCGTCGGCTTTTTCACCATCGTGGCCGCCACCTGCATTCTCGGCAGTCAGTCGCTGCTGATTGCCGGAAACAAAACGGCGGCGACGGGACTATGGATCTTCGGGATTGCGCTGTGGGTCGGTCTCACCTACACGATCTTCACGGCGCTCACGGTCAAATCTATCAAACCGACGCTTCCGGAAGGAATCAGTGGCGGATGGCTGCTGGCGGTGGTGGCAGCGCAGTCGGTGGCGGTGTTGGGCGCGCAGCTTGCGGCGCCGATGGGCTGGACCGAAGGACCGGTGCTGTTTTTTTGCCTGACGATGTGGCTGGGGGGAGGGATGCTCTACATTTGGATTATCTCGCTGATCTTTTATCGCTACACCTTTTTCGCCCTCCATCCCTCGGATCTGAGCCCACCGTATTGGATCAACATGGGCGCTGTCGCCATCTCGACGTTGGCCGGAACCATGCTGGCGGCCAACGCGTCGCATTCGGGAGGGGGGGCGGTGGTGACGGAGATGCTGCCCTTTATCAAGGGCTTCACACTGCTGTTCTGGGCGACCGCGACATGGTGGATTCCGATGCTGGTGATCCTGGGAATCTGGCGGCACGGGTTCCAGCGCTTTCCGCTGCGCTATGACCCGCTGTACTGGGGTGCGGTGTTCCCGCTGGGGATGTATGCCGTCTGCACGATTCGGCTGGGGCAGGTGATCAATGTCCCCTATTTGGCGTTGATCCCGCGGGTCTTCGGCGTCATCGCGGTGGCGGCGTGGCTGACCGTATTCGTGGGCTTGCTGCACTCGCTGATTCGAAAAGGAAACATGAAAACCTGAAGCATGAAGAAAAGCATTTTCTTCATGTTCCATGTTCCATGTTTCATGTTTCATCCCCCTTACCAGTCCGCCTGCAGCTCCTGCACGATGGCAATCGCCAGCTTTTCCACGGCTTGCTGCGAGCCGTCAAATTCCCCTTCGCCCAGGGTGGGGTAATAGGTGGAGGCTTGATCGAAGGTCTTGCGCTGCACCAGGATCTTGCCGCTGCGCAGATCCTTCCAAAGGAAGTTGACGGTGATCGTCATCAACTGATCCTGCGGCAGGGCGGTGCGGCGGTCGCGGCTGACCGTGCTTTTCTGCACGGAGACGATTTCGCCTTCCAGAATGGTGTCGGCCCGTTCGCGGTTGACGACCTTGTAGGGTGTGTTGGCCTCAATGTGGTTGACGACCGCCTTGGTGAGGCTGAATTCCGCGCCCTGGAAGAAGGATTTATTGGTGAAGATGGGGACGGCCACCGACTGAATGTCCTGACGATAGAGCGAATGCCAATTGTATCCGCCGCTGGTGGGCTGGTCGTACTTATTGGACTGCGAGTAGCCGCAGCCGCAGCACGCGAGGAGCAGGCAGATGAGCGCCCCGTAGCACGGGTTTCCAACCCGTGCCAAACCCCGCCCTAACGAACCGGCGAACCGGCGAACCGGCGAATCGGCGATGGCTGTTTTCCGCCGTTTCGCCGTTTCGCCGTTTCGCCGTTTCGTTCCCGCGTTCACTTTTCCTCCACTTCAAATGACGGCGAGGTGGTGGGGGCGTAAATTCTGCCGGCTTCGGGCTCTACGCTCTTCAGCGCCCACTGCGGCATGTTCGCCAGCTCCTGTTTGGCCCGCCGGGCTTCGCGCGAGTCGGGGTAGGTCTTGATCAGGAAGCGGTAGGAATAGACGGCGCCGACCGGCTCGTTGGTGCGCCGGTAGAAGTCGGCGGTGTCGTAGATTTTGGCCGCGAAGGTCGCGTCGATGTTTTCGACGACCGAAAGCAGATTTTCCTCCGCCGCCAGGTTCGGATATTGGGCCGCGACATCGACGAGCTGGGCGCGGGCATCGAGCAGCGGAGTGGCGTCGAAGCGCACGCCGCGGAACTGCGCCAGGGCCGCGAACGCCTGGCGGAGCTTCACCCGCGGAATCAGCGGGCTGCGCGGGTAGTTGTGGGCATAGACGGCGTAGACATCGGCGGCCAGGTCGAATTCAGAGTCGGCATAATAATAATCGGCCGTGCGCAACAGCGCCTTCTCCGCCATCTCTGACCCCGGGACGCGCTGCTGGATGCGGTAGAGCATCTCGATCGCTTCCCCGTCTGCGCTGAAGAGCGGCAAGCCCAGGAATTTCAGCTTGTATCCGTTGAGGTACGCATCGGCGATCCCATACTGCCGCTGCAACGTGGGGCCGTAAAAATTGCTCTCGGGAAATTCGTCGAGCAGCTCATCGAAGTAATAAAACGATTTGAGCCGGTCGCCGGATTGATACAGAGCCTGGCCGATGATGAAGAGCGCGCGGTCGCGCAAGGCGGAATTGGGGTGCGACTTGAAATACTGCAGGGCAAGCTTGCGGGCGGCCGTGTTCTGTTTTTTCTCCAGCAGGCTCTGGGCGCGGTCGAGCGCGGGATCGGTGGTGGGGTGATCGGTGGCCTGCTGCTGCACCTGAACCCAGCGGCCATTGCGCAGCTCCCAGGACTGCGTTGGGGCGCCGCAGCAGACCGCCGCCGTGCCCAGGACGATCAGGCAGATAAGTTTCGACATTGGCGGGGATTGTAACCGGCGCGCCGGCATCGGCAAGGGCGGCGAAGGGCAGGTGACGGCTTCCACGCACCAAGCCAGCCCCAAATTTCAGACCGCCGTCCAGCCCTCGGGAATGTCATCGTCGCGCAGCTCATCCCGGCATGATGTTCACGGGGCGGTAGGGGATGTTCATGGCACTCAGGGCGATGCCCATCACCAGCCAGAAGGCGGCGGCAATGCCCTCGCCGACGATCAGGCCGATGAAGAATGGTTTGGCGCTGACGTACATCTTGGCGCCGCCGAAGCGCACGATCAGCGTCTTGGCCAGCCAGCCGATGAAGATGCTCAGCCACAGATGAGCGCCGGGAAAAGTTCCCAGCATCAGATAACCGATTGGGTGCAGCGGCCACCACGCATAGCGCAGGCGCAGAAAGCCCAGCGCTGCGGTGAACAGGAATCCAAAGACCATGTGTCCGCGGATGCTGTAGTTCGGCTTATACGTCCAGGTCTTGTACTGATTGGTCGGCTCGTTGATCAGCCAGCGCGAGTTGGACGATGCCCCCCATTCGTTGATCGGCATGGTCTGCGAAACGTCGCGGGTTGATGCGAAGTGGTACTCCGTCCAGAGTGTCGAATAGAAGCTGACCGGATATCCCACCAGCAGCGCCAGGAACATCGTGGCCATGATCTTGCGGCCGGTGGCGAGATCTTCAGACGAATCGCCGATTCGGTGAGATTCAAAGGCGGTCTGGTCGGCCACTTTCATCGCATGGGTGGCATAGACCGGGACGATCTCGCGGAAATCATAATGCACGCTGTTGAGCATCGCCGTGTAGTAAAACGTTTCCATCGACACGGCATTGGGATGTCCCCACATCGCCAGAAGCTGCCAGGGGCGGTGCAGCGGGACGATCAGTTGGCCATGCACCAGGCCGGTCTCGGCGATGATGCGGGTGATCATGAAGAACAACAGCAGTAGGAGGGAAACGACCACCGCCGCGCCCAGAATCCCGCACCCGGCGATGGCCAGCCAGCCGATCATCGTCAGCGCGCAGCCAAGAAACCCCCAGAAGGCGACGGGATAGCTGAGATAGCGCCCCCGCGCCTCGCCGCGGCGATGACCGCGAAAGGCCTGGCCAATCACCACCTGCCAGTGCTTGCGGCCGACCCACAGGATGGTGAAAAAATACGCGAAGATTCCGGCGATATGCTCATCCATCCGGCCATACTCCGCGGCGTCGCCGGTGGTGGTGCCGAGGATCATCTTGTAAATCTGCGAGAACAGGTAAAACGCCCACAGGCTGAACGCGACGCTGCTGGTGAGGAAATAACTGACGCCGACGGCGGTAAAGAAAATCGCCGCATCCTTCAGCTTCTGATCCACGAATTTCCACGGGGGGGCGCTGTCGAACAGCGTGGTCAGGTTGTAGTAGACAGGAATCTGCGGGAAATACCGTGGCCAATATTTCCAGCAGCCGTTCCACAGGTGCAGGAGAAACACCGCGAAGAAGGCGATCCAGAAGCTGCGGCGGCGGAGGATGTCATTGAGCCAGCGCCCGCGCGGCGGCGGCTCAACCAGTGCAAGCTGGATCTGCGCCAGGGGAAAGGGCAGGCGCTCATTCTCAAACCACTGCCGCCGCACCATGGCCACCATGCAGAGCAGCGCCCCATACAAAGCAAAAATAAAGATGCCCCAGGTCAGCGCCGGCCGCACCCACGCCCAATACGGAATCGGGTCATCCTCATTCCACCGGCCGAGATAGCCGGTGACGATCGGGTCGTTCATCCATTCCGATGGTTTGCTTCCCTTGAACGCCGGAAAGATCCATTTGGGAAGGTGCAGCGCATCCATCACCTCGATGAGCTGCGGATTGGAGCGGAGGTGCCAGAACGGGCTGACCAGCGACGGCGGGAAATAGCGCATCAAGCCGCTGCTGGGGAGGGCGCAGCTCACCAGCGCCATCGTGAAAGCGACCGCGATCTCCCCGCCGCTGAAGGCAAAGCGCGGCGCAAATCGGCTCAACGGGCCGTTGATGAAGACGGCGAAGACGAACAGGAGCATGACCACGCCCAGCGGCAGATTGTTGCCGACCAGGAAGGTATTGTTGAGGGCGTAGTCGTTGTAGGGTGTGAGGCCGCAGATCAGCACGACGCCGCTGAGGCCAAGGAGCACCGAGCGCCATGTCACCGCCCGCGGCGGCGTTTGAAGTGGAGGCACCGCCGGATTCTACGCGATTGCCGCGCTTTGCGAACAGCAAATCCGCGCGGCCGCTCCTTCAGCTTCACCGGCACATCCACCTTCGTCACCTGCGCCGGGTTCATCAACTCCGGCACGAGACCTCGGATCCGCGCACAATTGCTCATGAAGCACGCCGGGGTTGGTGTCCCAAGCAACATACTCCGCCACCAAAGACGGTCAACGGTGAAAAGTTCCAATGTGGCATGGGCTACCAGCCCATGCGCTCGAAGCGCAGCGATCTTCTCTGTTTCCAGCACGAGCGCCTCGCCAGTGTTCTGATTCTGAAACACGGGCGAGACACCGTGCTACGGCGGAGCGCTGCGCTTCCTGCGCACGGGCTGGTAGCCCCGTGCCACGATTGGGAACCTTGGTTCACCCTGTCGCGCTCTGGCAAATGCGGGGGCAAAATTGCTATGATGCGTTCACATTTCCTATGTTTTTGAAGCAGGTACACATGGCAAGGCGACGCGGATTTACATTGGTCGAGCTGCTGGTGGTGATCGCGATCATCGGCGTATTGGTCGCGATGCTGCTGCCGGCGCTGCAGCGGGCGCGGCAGGAGGCGCTGCAGGTCACCTGCGCCTCGACCATGCGGCAATGCCTGATGGCGGCGCTGCTCTACAACCAGACCTATCGCGGCGGCCTGACCAATTACAACCAGGACTGCGCCTGGTGGGGCCAGGGCTTTCCCAACTGGAGCATCACCGATCCCCACACCATCGCCCACGGCTGGGATGAGGGAAGAAGCATGCGCTGCAACTGGCGGGCGTATCTCCTGCAGGCGAACATGGCCACCGCCGACGTGATGGGCTGCCCGGCCTATTCCTACGACGATGGCAGCGGCTTTCGCTCTTCCTACAACGGCGACAACACCAACTGGATCGAAACCGATCCGCAAGGCAGCTATTTCCGCCGCTGTCCGGCCTATATCTGGTATGGCCCGCCGGTGGCCAACACCTTCGAGGTGAAATATCACGCCGGCGGCAATCTCAAAGGCCCGCCGGGAAACTTCAAGCGCCGCACCGCGCTGCTCACCTGCCCGCAGGTCAACACGCTCTACGCCAGCAATCCCGTTCCCGCCAAGTGGTATCAGGTGACCCACCGGCCGCGCTGGACCTATGTCTCCACCGGCCCCGGAGGCGTCAGCGGCTGGGCCGAAAACGTCGGCTTCACGGATGGCAGCGTGCGCTTCTATTCCAATCCCAAGGGCGATCCCAACGCCACCATAAATATCTTCCAGCCGGATTGAGCTGAGTGGGTGCCCTCCTCATTGTTCGCAGGGCAGCAGCAGCGAATCATCCTGGTCGGCGGGGGAGGTAACGATGCCGGCAGAGAGAACTGACGCCGCGCACCTGCGCTGGCAGGATGCCCGCTGGGCGTTGTTGCGCGGAGCAAGATGACGGCGCCATCCCACGCGGCGTTACCACCGGCTCGTCCGCCGTTCACACCGCTCGATTCGCGGTCAACACCAACGCTTCCGGTGTCAACACCAACGCCTCCGGTGTCAACACCAACGCTTCCGGTGTCAACACCAACCCTTCCGGTGTCAACACCAACCCTTCCGGTGTCAACACCGACGCTTCCGGTGTCAACACCGACGCTTCCGGTGTCAACACCAACGCTTCCGGTGTCAACACCAACGCTTCCGGTGTTGACACCAAATCATTCGGTGTTGACACCGAACGATTATTTGTTCACACCGAACGATTATTTGTTGATCGCTATCGGACGCAGATGGTCAAAATCCGCGTTATCAGCAGCGCCAGGCGGGATCGACCGCGAGGGGGCGAAGATCGCGAAGGCCACGCGAAGAGAATCGGCGAAATGTGCCGTCAGCGCAGCGGCGCGGGCAAAGTCGGGCGCGGGAAATGCCGATAGGGGGCAAGGAGCAGCAGGCACGAAGGCACGCAGGCACGCAGGCACGAAGTCGGGAACCCGCGAAGCTGAGGGATTAGCCACGGATGGGGCACAGATGGGCACAGATGGAGCAAGGGCGCAACGGTTGGCGCGGTCGCGGCACATCGGCGCGCAGCCAAGTCGGTTCCCGCGCCCATCCCGCCCGTGGGCGGATATTCACGCCGTGGATCGATTGATCAGTTGGAGATGCGTGGGGGCTTGGCGCGCAATGGGCTCGCCTCACGCGGCCTGGCGGGCATCGGGGGCGGGCTGGGG
>DAIOHQ010000115.1:0-14315 GCA_036744635.1 Tepidisphaeraceae bacterium
GAAACCGGACACTTCAACTTGGTTAAGACCGGACATTACAACTTTGGTATGACATCCGACCATTTCTGCAATTGACAATTGACCACTGACCATTGACAATCCCCGCGAAATTCAGGGCTTATCCAAGGATGGATTCCATGCATGCACGTTTGATCAGGTGGGGATTCGTTGGCTGGGCGGTTTTGGCGCTGGCGGGGTGTAAATCGAATCATCACCAGAAAACTGAGCCGAAAGAGCGGCCGGTGTCGCCGTCGACGCAGCCGGTGGCATCGCCGACGACCGAGCCGGATGTGATGCAGGCGGATGCGGGGATTCTGGCCAAGAAGGCGGCGACGTATGCGCAGGATGTCGGCCCGCTGCTGGCCAAACGGCAGGCCAAGACGCTGCCGGGCGATTCTTCCAGCGGCATTTGGGCAGACCCGAATGATTTGCGGCTCTCTCCCCAAGCCAGGCCGCAGGGCGCGGCATCCACGCCGCCTGCGCCGAACGTCGACGCCACCAATCAGATGATCGCGGTCACGCCGCCGACGACGCAGGGCGCGCCGGCCACGGCGGGCGCGGGGGCCAGCCAAAGAAGCCAGACGGGCAACGATCCGCGGTTGGCCGCGGCATCATTAGGAGCGGAAAAGTCGGTAACGCTGATCTCCAGCGACATCCTCGAGCGCAAACTGGCGCAGCGCATCAAGGACAATCCGCGCGATGTCGCGGGGCATCTGGAGTATCAGTTATTTCAGTTTCTGCGCGACGCCGATGCGCCCAATATGGCCGCTTTCGGTTCGCTGCCGGCGGAGGACCGCGAACTTATCACCACGCTGCTGGATGGGTTGACCAATTTCCGCAACACGCTGCGGGCGGACAACAACATGCTGCTGTCGAAGAAGGTGAAGCCGCTGATGGAACTGGCCGACCGGCTGCGGGCGCAGGCCGATCTGTCGATCCCGACCATCTGCCTGTGTACCAAGGTGGAGGCGTTTGGGAAGTATGAGCCGATCGAACCGGCGCGTTTCCCGGCCGGGCGGGAGCACGAGGTGATCGTCTATTGCGAGCTGGAGAATTTCGCATCGCGGCTGGGTGACAACAAGATGTGGGAGACGAAGCTGACCGAGGAGGTGGTGATCTACACCGAGACGGGGATGCAGGTCTGGCCGAAGGAGCCGAACAAGGCGGCGCTAAGCGATGTGTCGCGCAATCGGCGGCACGATTTTTTCCTGGTGAAGAAAATCCATCTGCCATCCAACCTGACGATCGGGAGATATCTGATGAAGGTGAGCGTGGTGGACCAGCAGGCCAGCCGGGTGGCGGAGGCGACGCTGCCGATTGCGGTGGTGGCGCAGTGATCCCGGGGGCTGATCGAAAAATGACAATGTAGGGTCCGCTTCAGCGGACGCTTTCCGCGCGAGCGCCCGAAATTCCCGTCCGCTGAAGCGGACCCTACATCTGCGCATGAGAACGTTTTGGATCAGCGCGGGATGGGGATTTGGATGAGAACGCGGGCATCCCCCTCCGACCCCTCCGACCCCTCCGAGGCAATGCGGGCGGGGTAGGCGGCGATGGAGCAAGAGTCGGTGGAGCATGCGCCTGTGGTCAGGTCATAGCGGTTGGCGTGGAAGGGGCAGACGACGTGATTGTTGGCGAGGATGCCATCGGCCAGCGGGCCGCCGCGATGAGGACAGCGATTTTCGACGGCGCGGACCTGGCCGGCGCGGGTGAGGAAAACGGCGACGACCTGCCCGGCGATTTCAAAGGCGCGGCCAACGCCGGGGGTGAGGTCGTCGATGTCGCATACATCAACCTCGATGGTTTCAGATTCCGCATCGGTGGCGAGTGAACGGTCGATGGCTTCGGTCATGCTCAATTCCTCCTCTTGCCCGCAGAGTCGCAAGAAATCCGCTACGCATTCAGCACGGGCAGCGCTATCGAGCGCGCCCCTTCAAACTGGCCGCGATAGGCCGGCGCATCGGCTTCCTTCCAGGGATCAACCCAGGCGTCGATGGAGGCTTGTATCGCTTCGTCCAGGCTGGCGCAGATGCCATCGCGATCGTCCACGAGAATCTCGCGGAGGCGTCCGATGCCGATGCGCGGGACGAAGTCGTAGGTGCGCTCCAGCCACTTGCCGTGCTCGCGGTAATATTGCATGAATCGGCCGACGATCTGGATGGCCTGTTCCTTGGTCTGCACCCGGCGGAGGACATCCGCCTTGCGCACGCTGGCGCCGGCAGCGCCGCCCACGACGATCTCCCAGTCGCCGCCTTCGTTGGCGATGACGCCGACATCCTTTACCGTCGCCTCCGCGCAATTGCGCGGACAGCCGGAGACGGCCATCTTCAGCTTGGCGGGAAACTCCAGGCCCTGGAAACGCTTCTCGATGTCGATGCCCAGGCCGGTGGAGTCGTTGGTGCCGAAGCGGCAAAAGTCGGTGCCCACGCAGGTTTTGCAGGTGCGGAATGCCTTGGTGTAGGCATGGCCGCTGGGCATGCCCAGGTCTTTCCAGACCGCGGGCAGGTCTTCCTTTTTGAGGCCGAGCAGGTCGATGCGCTGGCCGCCGGTGATCTTGACCATGCGGACTTTGTACTTATTGGCGACCTCGCCGATGCGGATCAGCTCTTCGCCGCTGGTGATGCCGCCGAAGATGCGCGGCACCACGCTGAAAGTGCCATCGTTCTGAATGTTGGCGTGGACGCGATCATTGACGAAGCGGCTGTCGCGCTCATCGATGTACTGGTCATTCCACATGGATTTGAGCAGGCTGGCGAGTCCATTTTTGGTCTTGGGATCTTCGGCCGTGCCGAGCTTGCTCAAGACCGCCGAGACGCTCTTAAGTTCGCGGCGGCGGATTTCCGCGACAAGGGCCGGCTTGTCCATCGGCACGCCTGGGACATACCAGCTTTCGCTGGGATCGGCCTTCACTTCGCCGGCCACCGCTTCGATGATCCCCTTGATCAGCTTCTTGCACGATCCGCAGCCGGTGCCGGCGCGGGTGCAGGCGCCGACCGACGGCACGGTGCAATGGCCGGCTTGGATGGCCTTGACGATAGCGCCTTTGCTGACGCCGTTGCAGTCGCAAACCTGGTGATTGTCGGGAAGGTCGGCCAGCGAGATGTCGGCATCGGCGGATCGGCCGAAGAGCAAGTCGGCGCGCCGCGCGGGCAGCGCGTCGCCGCCGGCGATTTTCGAGGCGAGCTCACCGTAGGTGTCGATTTCGCCCACCAGGCAGGCGCCCACGAGCTTGCCTGCGCGGATGATGAGTTTCTTGTAGACGCCGGCGGCCCGGTCTTCGTAGCGGACGACCTCATCGCCGGCCTGCTCGTCGCGCTCGCCCAGCGCCGCGACGTTGACGCCCATCACCTTCAGTTTGGTGGCGATGGCCGAGCCTTCATAGGCGGCCTCCGGATCGACGCCGGTGAGCACCTTGGCGAGGATGGCGCACTGCTGGAAGATTGGCGCCACCAGCCCATACACCTTGCCACGATGCTGGGCGCACTCCCCTACCGCAAAGATGTCCGGATAGGGTGTGCGCATCTGGTCGTCGACGAGAATGCCGCGCTCGACGGCCATGGCCGAGTCCCTGGCGACTTCGACGTTGGCGCGGATGCCGGCCGAGATCACCACCATGTCACAGGGGAGCTCTGATCCATCCTTGAATTGCAGGGCGCGGACCCTGCCCCCCCTCTGCTCGCAGGGGGGGTCGCCGAGGATGGCGGCGGTTTGCACGCCGCAATGACTGTGGACGCCGAGTTGAGTCAGGGATTCGCCCAGCACCGCGCCGCCGGCGGCGTCGAGCTGCACCGCCATGAGATGGGGCGCCATCTCGATCACGTGAACGGCCGGGCCATGGGTCATCAGGCCGCGCGCGGCCTCCAGGCCGAGCAAGCCTCCGCCGATGACGGCGGCGGTTCGACAGCCTCCGGCGTATTCGGCGATATTTTTGCAGTCGTCGATGGTGCGAAAAACGAACACACCCTGCAAATCGGTTCCCGGGATCGGCGGCACGAATGGCCGGCTTCCGGTGGCGATCACCAGCTTGTCATAAGGAATCGTGTGCCCATCGGCGAGCAGCACGAGCTTTCGGCTGCGGTCGATGGTGAAGGCGCGCACGCCGGCCAGCAGCTTAATCTGATTCTTCTCATACCACTCGAGGGGATTGAGGATGATCTGGGTGGAGTCCTGCGAGCCGTTGAGGACATTGGAGAGCAGGATGCGGTTGTAGTTGCCGTGCGGCTCTGCGCCGATCATGGTGATGTCAAAGCGCTCCTGCCCCCCCTGCTCCCGCTGCAGGCCGGTGTCAGAAGTGGGAGGCGGGGAAATGGCGAGAATCTCTTCGACCAGCCGCGCGCCGGCCATTCCGTTGCCGATCACCACCAGCTTGTCCCTCCGATCCCTCCGATTGCCTGTCATCTCCATGAGTCACTCCTTTGTCCGCCCGCGCCCCGCGTTCGCGCCGTTCGCGGTCGTCCTGCAAAGCCTGCGCTGAGGTTGCAGAATTTGAACCGCCGCCGATCTCAGAGCAACAGGTGTGCCGGATGATCTCCGTCAACCGCATTGCCCGTGATATCGAACCCGAATGCAGATAGACGATTAAATGTTGTGCAGCACGCCGCAGAATTGCGAGCGATGCATCCTGACTGCGCAGCCCGATCGCGCTTATGCAGAAATATGCGACGCGCACGCAGTAGGCACCGAGTCATCAAATACGGAGGCGAGCGCGTTCATTGCGCGGCACATTGCGTTGGATGGGGCGTTCCTCGCCCGCTGGCGACATGGCACAGGGCTTGCGTAGGTTGTGGCAACCAGCGCACCGGCACGAAAGGGAATCCCACCATGTTCAGTGAATCGATCCACGCCCTAGGCCAGCAGGCCAGCGCGAAGCTTCAGGCTCAGCGCCGCTCGCTGACATCGCACCTGGTGCGCTCGATGCTGGCCGGAATGTACGTTGGGGCATGCATCGTGCTGATCTTCATCATCGGCGGCACGCTGGCGAAAGATTTCCCGGCGCTGGTCAAGCTGATGATGGGCGTCTGCTTCGGCGGCGCGCTCACGCTGGTGATCTTCGCGGGATCGGAATTGTTTACCGGGTCCAACCTGGTACTCACGCTCGGCGTCCTCACCGGCCGGGCCAGCAAGCGGGATCTTTTGAGCAATTGGATCTGGACGTGGGTGGGCAATCTGCTGGGCAGCGCCCTGCTGGCGATCATCGTGGTCCGCTCCGGAGTCATCAGCGCCGACCCGGTGAAGTCGTTCATCCTCAAGCTCTGCGAAACCAAGATGAACTTGGGCGTGGAGCAACTGCTGTGGCGCGGAGTGCTGGCCAACTGGCTGGTCTGCCTGGCAGTCTGGATGGCGGCGCGCTCCAAGAGCGACACGGCCCGGATCCTGCTGATCTGGTGGTGCATGTTCATCTTCATCACCTGCGCCTACGAGCACAGCGTGGCCAATATGTGCGGCCTGCTGCTCGGCCTGTTTCTGCCGCACGATGCATCCGTACACATCAGTTGGATGGGGTATGCCTACAACCTGGGATGGGTGACGGCGGGCAATATCGCAGGAGGAGCACTGTTTGTCGGCGGCATGTACTGGCTGGGCAGTCCCGATGCACGGGTAGCGAAGGTACAGGCCGAAGCCGCCCTCTCCCCAGCGCGTCGGCCGGCACAGGGGGGGCCGGCAATCGAGCCGGCCCTGACGGACGTGCCAGGTTTCGGACAGGCTGAGCCGGCGTGAGCCATGGTCGGTCGGCCGTGCCTACGCGGCATCGCATCGTTCGTGCCCGAACCTCGATCACTTTCAACCAAATGGGGCGCATATCGCCTCTGCCGGCACGATGGCACGCCTGCGGTGGGCACACCTGCGGTGGGCACACCTGCGGTGGGCACTCGTTTTTCCAAGCGTTCCCGAGACGACGTGGGTTCATCAGCAGCTTTTGTAACAGTCAGCGGAAAGGCAGCATGACCAACATGACGGACAAGGCGACTCGAATCAGGCTTCTGGACTTTCACACACCGCAGATGCGGGCGTTTCACATGTCCTGGATAGCGTTTTTTGCCTGTTTTTTCGCATGGTTTGGCATCGCGCCTCTGATGGCGGTGGTGCGCGAGGAATTCCATCTCACGCCCAGCCAGATTGGAAATCTCGTCATCGCCTCGGTTGCGATCACGATCGTCGCCAGGCTTGCAATCGGCTGGTTGTGTGATCGCTTCGGACCGCGACTGACCTATTCGTGCTTGCTGATTCTCGGCTCGTTGCCGGTAATGGGAATCGGCTTGGCGCGTGAGTATCAGACATTTCTGCTCTTTCGGCTGGCGATCGGGGCGATCGGCGCATCATTCGTGATCACTCAGCATCACACGTCGGTGATGTTCGCGCCGAACTGCGTCGGCACGGCCAACGCCACCACCGCCGGCTGGGGCAATATGGGCGGAGGCGCGGCGCAATTGATCATGCCGCTGCTGTTCGCGGGCCTCATGGGGATGGGACTGGGAAGTTTCTGGAGCTGGCGGATCGCGATGATCGTGCCGGGTGCGCTGATGCTTCTCAGCGGCATTGGCTATTTCCTGCTGACGCAGGATACGCCCCAGGGGAATCTCCGCGATCTTCCCAAGTCCAATCCGAGCGCCCGATCCGGCAAGGGGGCGCAGGAATCATTTGTGGCAGTCTGCCGCGACGGACGCGTCTGGGCCCTGGCGGTGATATACGCCGCCTGCTTCGGCGTCGAGATTACCCTGCACAACGTCGCGGCCCTTTACTTCACCGACACGTTCCATGTCGGCATCGCCGGCGCCGGCGCGATCGTGGGGGCTTTCGGACTGCTGGCGCTGTTCGCGCGATCGCTGGGCGGTATCCTGAGTGACCGGTTCCAGCGACGCTTCGGCATGAGCGGGAGGGTCACGCTGCTGGGCGTCGTCATCCTCGTGGAGGGCGCGCTGCTGATACTCTTCTCGCGGATGCACAGCCTGCCATTGGCAGTGACCGGGCTGATCGTTTTTGGGCTCTTCGTCCACATCAGTTGCGGCGCCACCTACGCCGTGATTCCATTTATCAACCGCAAGTCGATCGGCTCGGTCGCGGGAATCGTCGGCGCCGGCGGGAACGTCGGGGCCGTGCTCTCGGGACTGCTGTTCAGGGGCGCGATCAACTGCCCGAGCGCACTGCTGGTGCTGGGCGTGTTGGTGACGGCGTCCTCAGGCTTCACGCTGTTCGTGAATTTCTCCGACGCAGCCGACACGACTGCCACCGCCGCGGATTCGGGGTTCGTGCCGGCCACCGCATTGGATGCCTCGACGTAAGGATGGATGCATGCCGACCGCTGCGGTGTCCGGGCCCAACCTGATCGATCAGTTTCTCTCCCGCCAGCGCGAGCTGACGGCGGTGGAAACCTTCGCGCAACGTCATGAAGACCAGCAGCGGCCCGCGCCAGCAAAGCTTTACCGCGATCTTCTGCCCGCCGCGGGGCCCGGGGAGGGTCAGCAGTACGCCTTCGACGTCGACCTCGACGCCTGCTCCGGGTGCAAGGCCTGCGTGACGGCCTGCCACAGTCTCAACGGCCTGGATGAGAACGAGATGTGGCGCGACGTCGGCCTGCTGGTGGGCGGATCAACCTCGCTGCCGGTCCTCAACGCAAGTGTGCTCCAGCATGTCACCAGCGCCTGCCACCACTGTCTGGAGCCCGCTTGCATGGAGGGGTGTCCGGTCCTGGCGTACGAGAAGGACCCGCATACCGGCATCGTCCGCCACCTCGACGACCAATGCATCGGCTGCCAGTACTGCATCCTCAAGTGCCCGTATGACGTCCCCAAGTACAACGCGCGCCTCGGCATTGTTCGAAAGTGCGACATGTGCTCCGACCGCCTCAGCAATGGCGACGCGCCGGCGTGCGTGGCGGGATGCCCCAATCAGGCGATTCGTATCACCGTTGTCGATCGTCAGCAGGTCATTGCCGACAGCGGGAAGGTGTTCCTGCCCGGCGCGCCGAAATCCGACTACACGCTGCCAACGACGAATTACAGGACGAAGCGGCCGCTGCCCGCCAACACGCTGCCGGCCGACTATCACCGGATCACGCCGCAACACGCGCACCTGCCGTTGGTGGTCATGCTGGTGCTGACGCAATTGTCCGTGGGGACGTTCGCGGTCGGGCAGATCCTCAATTGGTGCGCGGACGCGGCCGTCGTCGCGGCCCTGCGTCCGGTGCATGCCCTCGTTGCACTGGCGCTGGGGATGCTAGCCCTGGGTGCAAGCGTTCTTCATCTGGGCCGGCCGAGGTACGCGTACCGCGCATTCATCGGATTGCGGACCAGTTGGTTGAGCCGTGAAATTGTCGCCTTCGGCGTGTTTGCGGCACTGGCGTCGGTGTATGCCGCCGCATCCTGGATTGCGCCGCAAGCGATCAGCGCCAAGGTGTTTCATGCCCTGGGAACGGCCGTGGCGGCGGTTGGCGCGCTGGGCGTGTTCTGCTCCGTCATGGTTTACCATGATACCCGCCGGCCGTTCTGGCGCTTTCGCTACACCGCCAGCAAGTTCTTCCTTTCGACGCTGCTGCTTGGCCTCGCCACGACGCTGCTGACCACCACTGCCGCAGCCTTTGCGAACCAGCCGGGCGCTCGACAATTGCTTGAGGCGGCGGGGCGGATCGCCTTCGTGCTGTTCGCTTCGATCAACCTGCTCAAGATCATCATGGCGCTGCTCCCCTTCCGGCACCTGCGCGACAGCAACCCTACGCCCATGCAGCGCACCGCGCAGCTCGGGATCGGGCCGCTGCACAAGCCCGTGCTCGCACGGATCCTGATGGCAGCCGTCGGGGGAATCCTGCTCCCCCTGCTGGCTGCCGGCTCGATTCCGCTGGCGATCGGAACGGTCGATCTCCTCGTGATGGCCACGGCGGCATTCGCTCTGACGCTCTTGGCCGAACTGCTCGAGCGCTACCTCTTCTTCACCGCGGTCGTCGCCCCGAAGATGCCCGGAGGGCCTGGAGCATGAAGCTGACGTTGCGACAATGGGACGGTCCGCTCACACGGTTGCTCGTGCAGCAGCCTGGCGGCTTTGGCCTCGGGCAGCTCCCCAGGCAACTGACGCCCGATGGGGTGACGACCTCTGTCTGCGGCTACTGCTCGACTGGCTGCGGCCTGGACGTGCTCCTCAAGGATGGACGGGCGGTCGGGGTGAAGCCTTCGGCTGAATATCCCGTCAACCTGGGGATGGCCTGCCCCAAGGGTTGGGAAGCGCTCAGCGTGCTCAATTCGCCTGACCGGGCGACCACGCCGCTGCTGAGAAACAACTCGGGAAAGCTCGCGCCGGTCAGTTGGGATATCGCTCTGAGCACATTTGTGGAGAAGTTCAAGTCGATCCAGCAGCGGCACGGCCCCGAGGCGTTGGCATGGCTCGGAACCGGCCAGATCGTGACCGAAGAAATGGCCCTGCTCGGCGCCCTGGCGAAGTTCGGCATGGGCATCGTGCATGGCGACGGCAACACCCGTCAGTGCATGGCGACCGCCGTCACCGCATACAAACAGTCGTTCGGATTCGACGCTCCGCCCTACACCTATGCCGACCTCGAAGAATCCGACGTGATCGTCCTGGTCGGCTCCAACCTTTGCATCACCCATCCCATCATGTGGGAGCGCATCTGCCGCAACCAGAACCGGCCGCACATTATCGTCATCGACCCGCGTCGCACCGAGACGGCGATGGCAGCCGAGTCAATCAGCAATCGCCCGCAAGCGGGCGACCGGTCGGCAGTCGGCCCGCGCGGGCGCGATACCCACCTGCCGCTGCGGCCCAAGTCCGACCTGGTGCTGTTGTATGGCCTGGCCCACCTGCTTCTGCGCGAGGGATGGATCGACCGCACCTTCATTGACGCTCACACCAGCGGGTTCGGGGCATTTGCCGAACACGTCAAATCCTTCGACCCAACCCCATGGGGTTCGACCGTCGCCGAACGAAGCGGGATCGACGCCGATACGCTCCTACGCGTTGCCCGCGCCATTGGTCAAGGCCAGCGCGTCTCCTTCTGGTGGACGATGGGAGTCAACCAGAGCCACGAAGGCGTGCGGGTGGCGCAGGCGATCATCAACCTGGCGCTGATGACCGGCAACATCGGCCGGCCCGGCACCGGCGCCAACTCCATCACCGGGCAGTGCAACGCGATGGGATCGCGGCTGTTCAGCAATACCACCAACCTGCTGGGCGGACGCGATTTCCAGAACGCCGAACACCGCAACCAGGTCGCCGGCATCCTGGGAATTGACGCCGGCCGCATCCCCGGGCGCGCCAGCCTGGCCTACGACCAGATCGTCGATGGCGTCGCCTCCGGCCGAATCAAGGGGCTGTGGGTGATCGGCACCAACCCGTCCCACTCGTGGATCGGGCAGAACGATTTCAATCGCATGCTGGACAAGCTGGAGTTCCTGGTCGTGCAGGAGATGTATCACACCACCGAAACCGCCGCCCGCGCCCACCTTGTCCTCCCCGCCGCCGCCTGGGGGGAGAAGGAGGGCACCTTCATCAACTCGGAGCGACGGATCGGCCTGGTGCGAAAGGTGGCCCGCGCCCCGGGGCAGGCGCTGGATGATTTCGCCATCTTCAAGCTCATCGCCCATTACTGGGGCTGCGCAGAGATGTTCCGCCAGTGGGAATCCCCTGCCGCTGTCTTTCAGATCCTCAAGCGCCTCAGTCGCGGCCGACCGTGCGACATCACCGGCATCACCGACTATCAAATGATCGACCAGTGCGGCGGCATCCAGTGGCCGTACAGAAAGGAAGAAACGGAGGAGTCGGCGCCCCCCCTGGCCCCCCCCGCCACCCATCGCCGCCTGTTCGCGGACGGCCGTTTCTTTCACGAGGACGGGCGTGCCCAGTTCCATCTTGCAGAGCCGCGGCGCATGCCGGAATCCCCTGATCGCGCATACCCTTTCCTGCTGCTCACCGGGCGTGGTTCCTCCGCGCAGTGGCACACCCAGACGCGCACGCGGAACTCGCCGGTTCTGCGCAAGCTCCATCCGCCAGGCATTTATGTGGAAGTGAGCCCCGAGGATGCCCGGCGTCTGGGATTTCGGCCCAATCAGTTGGTTGCGGTCGAATCGCGGCGCGGCCACCTCCGGGCCCGAGCCTTCATCACCCACTGCGTTCAAAGCGGCCAGGTTTTCATTCCGATGCACTACCACGCGGTCAACCGGCTGACCGACCCGGTTTTCGATCCCCATTCCCGTCAGCCCTCCTACAAAGCCTGCGCCGTGCGCTTGCGCGCCCTCTTGCACTGGGAGAGCGAAGCCTGAATTCAGGTTGATCCGGGTGTAGCACATGTTTTTGGCAACCGTCTTTTTCCGGCCCCCTCGCCCGGTACTCCGGGAGAGGGCTGGGGTGAGGGATCCCTCACCCTAACCCTCTCCCACGCGTACGTGGGCGAGGGGACCGGGAGTGGCATCGCCAAAAATGAGCGCTACACCCGGTTGATCCGGTGGCAGCAGTGGACACGGTGGCAGCAGCACCGTTTACACCCACCGCCGTTTGCGGTACATCCTTTAGCCATGCGAAGCAATTGGATTCGGTGGATCGCTCTGGCGAACCTCGCGGTTCTGGTAGTTTTGGCGGCGGGGACAGCCGGGTGCGCGACCAAGAAAGTCATCACCGTGTCGGCCCGGCCGGCCGACACCAGGATCATCATCGACGGCACTGACCGCGGCCGCGGGCCTATCACCGAAACATTCCTGTGGAACGGTGACAAAGATGTCCACAAGGTGGGCGGCCTGCGCCCCGGATACAAGGACCAGACCATCTCTCTCAGCCGCGATTACGACAAGGACAACGTCGTCATCGAGATGAAGCCGCTCACCCGGCGTGTGATGATCAATGTCACGCCGGTGCCGGCGGTGGTGAGCATCGACGGCAAGCCGGTGACGCCCGACCCCGTCGCGCAGATCTCCACGGAGCTGGAATTCACCATGGATGGCCAGAACCGGTGGACCACGCACACGGTGACGGCCAGCCACGCCGGATATCAGGATGCCGAACAAACCATCGCCTGGACCGACAAAGACAGCAGTTACACCCTGCAGCTTGACGCCATGCGCAAGAATCTCGCGATCACCACCACGCCGCCGGGGGCGACGATTTATTTTGATGGCGAGGTGATCGGCAAGTCGCCGGTGGTGGACAAGGACCGGGCCTTTGCGGTGGATGCGGCCGGCGGGCAATATCTCAGCCACAAGTTGCGGGCGGTGAAGCCGGGATTCGATCCGGTCGAGAAAGTCATCAGTTGGGAAGATGGCAAGACCGACTATCACATCGATTTGATTCCGAAAATGAAGACGGTACACATCACCAGCACCCCGCCGGGGGCGACGGTGACGATCGACGGCGCTGAAGTCGCCCCCGACGACCCCCCCCTGGCCAACACCCCCACCGCCAAGCTGGCGTTCCCGCCCATCGACGACAAGGGAACGCTGAAGACCTACACCGCCACCATCACCAAGAAGACCGAGAACAGCGAATGGGAGCCGCAGAAGATTTCCATCGGCTGGGATGATGGCAAGGGTGACTATTCGGTGACGCTCAAGGAGATCCTCACCCGCCCCGTGCCGCTGGTGGTGGTGGACCAGCAGCGCAGCGATGGCGGCTGGGAGCTTCTACCCAAGAAGATCACCACCATCGCGATGAAGGATGTCACCGAAGGCCCGAATCGCGGCTCGCCGGAGCTGATCAGCAGCCTGCCCAAGGGAACGATCATCGACACCCTCAGCGTATCCCCCAGCGGCGATCAGATCCTCTTCAGCATCCTGGCCGGCGGCGGAGGGGCCGGAGGGGCCGGAGGGAAGGACAAGTCCGACTTCCGCTCGCAGATGATGCTCATAAAAACGAATGCCAAGGAGGGCGCGGAATTGCTCACCGATGGCAAGACCCTGGACCTGCATCCCACCTTCACGCCCGATGGCAAGACCATCGTCTTCTCGTCCAATCGCGGCGGCAGGCGGCAGAACGTCTGGCAGATGTCTGCCGATGGCAAAGGGGCGATCACCCAGCTCACCGTGGGCGATACCAACGACCTCTGGCCGAACATCGATGCCGACCCCAACCCCCGGCTGTTCTACATGGCGCTGGTGGATACCCGGCCAGACGCGCGGGTGTACATGAGCGTGATCGGCACGACCAAGCGGGTTGACCTGACCTACAACGGCGGCTCCCAGCCGCGCATCAGCCCCAAGGGGGATGCGGTGGTCTTCACCTCCATCAACAGCAAGAGCGGCAAGCGCAACATCTATAAGATGTCGGATAAGGGAGGCGCCCCGGAGCTGTTGACCAACGCCACCGAGGCCGATGAATTCGACCCGGTCTGGAGCGCGGATGGCAGCAAGATCGCCTTCGTCTCCGACCGCGCTATCGGCACGGAAAAGCAGGGTAATTTCGACATCTGGGTGATCGACCTCTCCAAGCCCGAGCGGCCGATGCAGATCACCACCAACGGAAGCTGGGATGACTGCCCATCCTGGGATCCGAGCGGGAGCAGCATCTATTTCCGCTCGAATCGCGGGGGCGACTGGGGGATTTGGAAGATTGGGGTGAAGTGAGCGGGATCGCGCGGATGGGATGCGCGACGTTTATTCTGGCTATCGACTTTTCCGCTTTTCTGACGGACTTGTATCATGCCGCTTGACTATGCCACCGCCCCGCCAGTGCGGCCTCGCATTGCGCTGCGGTTCTGGCTCATCGGGGTGGGCGGCGGTGCGGCCGGTTTTCTGTTCTGGTGCCTGCTTCATCTGATCTGCGTGAGGCTGCGGTTATCGCACGACCTCGACTGGCTCATCTTGCTAATGTTGCTGGCGCCTGTGGCGGTGGGATTAATCGCTGCCAATACATTGCGCCGACCCGACTCGTCTGCCCGCGTGGGGCTTACGATTCTCGCCGTGCTCGTGGCCAGCGTTTTGTCGATCGCGTTGATTGTCATGTTTGGGCTATCGTTTCACTTCGCCATCGGCGGGGAGCTGTAGCAGGCCATCATCGTTCCTCCGTACGGATGGGTCGGGGGCAGCCACAACTGCAAGGACACAACGTACTCCGACGCGGTGCCACCCGCTTCAAACCGTGCCTTTCCTGTATTGACCGCAATTCCACTCTCCTCCTACAGTCCCCATCATGAATACGACCAGTCTCCCCCAGCGTCCCCTCGGCCGATCCGGGCTTAGCGTTTCCGCGATTGGCCTGGGCTGCATGGGGATGTCGGAATTTTATGGCGCCCGCGATGATGCCCAGTCCACCGCGGTCATTCACCGCGCCATCGAGCTGGGGGTGAACTTTCTGGACACGGCCGACATGTATGGGGTGGGGGATAACGA
>DAIOHQ010000116.1:0-14298 GCA_036744635.1 Tepidisphaeraceae bacterium
CTCCGAGACCTGTGCCGCGTAGCGACGCAGTAAGACACAGGTCTGCGAGTACGCTGACCTGAGGCACCCAAACTGACCCACTACCAAAAAATTCAGGTCGTAGCAGCGGCTGCATTGTGCGCGCAGGAAGTACGTTTTTCGGTGCGGGATGGTAACTTTCGTGCTATGCTGGGGATATGGCGAGCAAGCGGCGGGTGGCATTGGTGACCGGCGGGGCCAAACGGGTGGGGCGCGCGATTGTGGAAAGGCTGGCGGCGGGCGGGTTTGACGTGGCGTTCACCTATTTGAGAAGCGGCGAGGAGGCGAAGGCGTTGGTGGGCGCGCTCAAGCGGAAGAAGCATACGGCGTTGGCCATTCAGGCCGACCTGCTGGATCCGGAGAGGGCATCGCAAAAAATTCACGACGGCGTGATCGATCGATTCGGCAGGCTGGATGTCTTGGTGAACAGCGCATCGCTGTATGAGGCCGGCGGACTGGGGAAGGCGTCGGCGGCACAGGCGCAGAGATTGTGGTCGATCCACGTGGCTGCGCCAATGCTGCTGTGCCAGCGTTTCGAGCGGACGTTGCGGGAGCGGCGCGGGCACGTGGTGAACATGGTCGATCTGCTGGCGGAGCGCCCCTGGCCGGAATATCTGGCCTATTGCGCCAGCAAGGCGGGGCTGTGGAACTTGACCTTGGGGTTGGCGCGGGCACTGGCGCCGGAGGTGACGGTGAACGGGATCGCCCCGGGCGTGGTGGAATGGCCGGCGGGATATCCCAAGGAAGAACGGGAGCGTTATCTTCGCCGCGTGCCGCTGGGGCGGGCGGGGACGCCGGAGGATGTCGCGGAGTTGGTGCATTTTCTGGTGACGGCGGGGGAGGGGGGGTCGTACATCACCGGGCAGATCATCCGCCTCGACGGCGGGCGCAGCATCACGTAAGGGCGGGCGCGAAAGGAGCAGACGATGTCGTGGGAAGCAATGCGTTTGACGAGCAAATCACCTTCGGAGCTGTTGACCGTTCTCGGCCCGCACGGCGTGGATGAGCTGATCCGCGCCATGATGAGCGACGGCTGGCGCGAGCATCCGGCCAAGACGCGCACGCTGGGGGCGGTGAAGAAGGATGTGCAGGAGGTCTTCGAGCGGAACATGAAGGTGTGGGGCGCGATCAAGAAGCCGACGCCGGAGAATTTTTTCGCGAATCTTCTCCCTCATGCGGCGGATGGGCACATGCGGCAGGCGCTGGTGCTGACCTGGATGATGCTGCCGCGCACCGGCGGGCGGGATTTCGCGGATGTGAAGAAGATCATCACGCAGATCTATCAGCGGAATCTGGACGCGTGGGACCAGGATGAGGCGACGTTCAGCGGGAAGAAGAGGAAGAAAGCTCGCCGGGGAAAATCAGTCAGCGCCAAACCGGCGAAGAAGCCCCCATCGAAGCGGCGCAGCTCTCGAAAGTGGATAATGGCGGAACGCGGACCTGACATGCTGGAACGCGGACTTTCGTAGCACGGGTTTCCAACCCGTGCCAAAGTACGTTGTTCTCTCAAGCCACGTGAGAAACCAGCCCAGTCGGGCACGGGTTGGAAACCCGTGCTACGAAGATCGCATTTTGCCGATCGTTTTGAGAATCACACATTGAAGAGGAAGTGCGTGATATCCCCATCCTTCATCACATAGCTCTTGCCTTCCGCGCGCATCTTGCCGGCGGCCTTGATGGCGGATTCGGTCTTGTATTGTCTGAGGTCATCGAGCGTGTAGATTTCCGCGCGGATGAAGCCGCGCTCGAAATCGGTGTGGATGACGCCGGCGGCCTGGGGAGCGGTGGCGCCGATGGGGATGGTCCAGGCGCGAATTTCCTTCGGCCCGGCGGTGAAATAGCTCTGCAGGCCGAGCAGGCGATAGGCTTCGCGGGCCAGGGCCGCCAGCGCCGGCTCGGCCAGGCCCATGCTCTCGAGCATTTCCTTGCGATCCTTCTCATCCAGCTCGGAAAGTTCGGCCTCCAGCTTGCCGCAGACCGGGACGACGGCGCCGGCTTCCATGGCCGCGCGCCCGCGCACCTTCTGCACCAACGGGCCGGCGCCGTGCAAATCGCCTTCGTCGACGTTGGCGACGTAAAGCACCTTCTTTGCGGTGATCAGGCCAAGGGATTTGACGGTCTTGAGCTCATCGGGTGAGAAGCTCAGCCCGCGAACCGGCTTGGCTTCGTTGAGCTGGTTCTTGCAGCGGCGCAGCACCTCGGCGCGGATGGTGGCTTCCTTGTCGCCGCTGCGGGCAAGGCGCTCGGATTTGTCCAGCGAGCTTGCGACGGTTTCCAGATCGGCCAGGGCCAACTCGGTATCGATGGTGTCGATGTCGCGAATGGGATCGACGGAGCCTTCCACGTGCAGAATCTCGCCGCCTTCGAAGCAGCGGACGACGTGCAGAATCGCATCGACTTCGCGGATATGGCTGAGAAACTTGTTGCCGAGTCCTTCCCCGGTGGATGCCCCGCGCACGATGCCGGCGATATCGACCACGCGCAGGGCGGCGGGGATGATCTTCTCGGTGGCCATGAATTTGTGGATGACTTCCAGACGATCGTCGGGGACGGCGACGACGCCGACGTTGGGCTCGATGGTGGCGAAGGGATAATTCGCCGCCAGCGCCCCCGCCGCCGTCAGCGCGTTAAAGATCGTGCTCTTCCCGACATTCGGCAGACCGACAATTCCAACTTCCAACGCCATGCGTGAATCCAACTCTGCAGCGCCTGCTGCCCAAAAGCAAAGCGGGGCATGATAGCGATGGCGCCCGCGGTACGCGAGCGTTGTATCTTGGTGGGGCAGACATTCTTGTCTGTCATGGCTGGATGAGTGGCTGGTGTACTCACCTGCCCGAATCCAGGCATATCTTCGCCAAGTGTGGCCGGACTCGGATGGATGCGTATATCCACCACTCCTCCAGCCATGACAGACAGGAATGTCCGCCCCACCACCATACAATACATCCACCTGTCCTCCAGCCACGGCAGAAAGAAAGTCCGCCCCACCAAAGACTTGCCGGCCGCTTTCGCGGCATTGGCCCAGGCCGTATAACACGCCGCTCAAACGGAAGAGGAGTTTCATGGCGGAGACGACGCGGATTGGGATTATCGGGGCGGGTTGGCCGGGGGTGGCGCACGCGCGGGGCTATCGCGCGGCCGGCGGGTTTCGCATCGTGGCGGTGGCGGACCTGATTCCCGCCCGGCGCAAAGGGATGATGCAGGAATTTCAGATTCCCACGGAATACACCGACGCGGCGGAGTTGATCGCCGACAAGGAGATCGACGCCGTCAGTCTGTGCGTGCCGAATTATCTGCACGCGCCGCTGGCTCTGGCCGCGTTCAAGGCGGGAAAGCACGTGGTATGCGAGATGCCGCCGGCCCTCAGCAGCCGGGAAGCCAGGCAGATGGAGGCGGCCGCCGAGCGGAAAAAACGGGTGCTGCTGCTGGCGTCGCAGCGCCGCTTCGGTCCCGGCGAGCAGGCCTCGCGGCAGGCGGTGGCCAAGCAATTTGCCGGGGATATTTATCACGCGCGGGCAACGTGGATGCGCAGCCGAGCCATTCCCATCGGCACTGGCTGGTATCCCAACAAGACCAAATCGGGCGGCGGGGCGCTGATCGATCTGGGCTCGTCCATGCTGGACCTGGCCTGGTCGCTGATTGGCCAGCCCCGGCCGATATCAGTCTTTGGCGTCACGCATCGGCGCTTTGGCGATCTGCTGCCGCCGCCGGCCGAGCCGATCGCGGAGGTGGAGGATGCGGCCTTCGGCATGATCAAGTTCGAGGGGAATAAGTCGCTGGAGCTGGCGGCGACGTGGGCGATCAATCAGTCGCCCAATCAGAACGGAACGGCGTGCCGGTTGTATGGAACGCATGGGGCGGTGGAGGTGTACACGCCGGCCGGGGCGGTGCTGTTCCGCAATTTCGGTCCCAAGGGAGAGGCCAAGCAGACGCCGCTCAAGCCGCCCAAAGTCGTACACCATGCGGCCATGCTGCGGCATTTTCGCGAGTGCATTCTGGGCACGGCCACCCCGATGGTCGGCGGCCGGGAAGCGGTGGTGCTGATGCAGATGATCGAGGCGCTCTACAAGAGCGCCGAGACGGGGAAGAGCGTGGATGTCAAATGATGCCGGCGATTGTGATTACACGAAGGCATGTCATCCTGAAGTACTCTGAAGGATCTGGCATCGAATGGTGATACATGCAGATTCTTCGGAGTACCTTCAGAATGACAATCAGGCCCACCGAGGGCTAATCAATTGAGGTCGTCAAAACATCTGGCGAATAGGCTATGAATGAATCCGGTGGTATGAACGAATCTGCACGGGCCCGAGGCTCGCGTCGGCGGCGGATGCTGGCGATGGCGGTGCTGGTCTTGCTCGCGGGGGAAGGCGGGTTGGCGCTGTGGGCATACGTGACACGGTCTCGGCCGCCGGTGGCGACTACTCGCCCGGTGGAGGCCCCCGCGGCCGATGCCGCCAAGCCCAAGCCCGCGGTCGCCGAGCTGACGGCGGAGCAGAAAAAGCGCATCGATCAGCTCCTGGCGACGGCGAAGGCAAACGCCGATGACAAAGAAAAGGCGAAGACCGTTCTGGGGGTGCTGGATGAAATCTTCAAGATCGATCCGGATCAGCGCGAGGCGAATGCGCTGCGGCGGAAGGTGTCGGCGCTGATCGTGCCGGCGACGCCGGCGGCGTGGCTGGAAAAGGGCGTGGCGGCGGCGCGGGCGGTGAGCAGCGAGGGGCTGCGGATGGACCTGTTGCGCGAACTGGCCGAGGCGATGGCACAAACCGGGGATTCTGCCGGTGCGCAGGCACTGGCGGGAGAAATCAGCAATGACTCAAACAGGGCGCTGGCGCTGGTCGCGATCGCCGAGGCGCAGATTGCGAAAAACGATGCCGATGCCGCGAAACTGGTGCTGAAGGATGCGCAGGCGGCGGCGCTGAAGATTGGCGACAGCCGGCAGAAGGCGGCGGCGCTGGCGGCGGTTTGCCGGAATCTGGCGGCCAGCGGTGAGACAGATGCGGCCAAGGCGCTGGTGAAATCCGCGCCGGGCGGCCTTGAGCAGTCGCGCTGCTATTCCGCCATCGCCTGTGCCCTGGCGATGCAGCGCGATCTGGCCGGGGCGCGGGCGACAACCGACCTGATCGAAAATGAACAGTGGCGGGCGGCGGCGTGTTTCGAAGCAACAGAGTGTTTCGCCAGGGTGGGAGACATCGAGCACGCCGAGTTCATGTTTCAGCGCGGCGGCGCCTGGAGCAACGATCAATCGCATCGGGCGGAGAAGGGAAAGGCGCTGTGCGCGCTGAGCAAGGCGCAGGCGCAGGAGAAGGATTTCAACAAGGCCAAGCAGACGGTCGAATCGCTGAGCGAGGTGCAGTGGAAGGGATGCGCGATGGCGAACCTGGCGATCGAGCAGGCGAAAGCCGGCGCATTTGAAATCGCCAAAGGGACGGCCGACGCGGTTCCGGACGTATCGCAGCGGGCGCGGGCGCTGAGCGAATTGGCCAGCCTGCGGGCGACCGGAGACATGCCGGCCGCGAAGGAGTGGTTCCACGATGCCGATGTCGCCGATGCGACGCTGCCATCGGATGTGCTGCGCGAAGAAGCGTATGCGATGACCCTGCGCGGCGAAGGGCGCAGCGGCGCGGCGTCAGCGCTGGCGGCGACGATGACGTCGATCAAGACGGGGGCGCCGAAATTTGACAGCATGGCGCTGACATCGCGGGCGCTGTCGCGGGATGTGGCCGAGGCGCATGCCTCGATCGGCGACCTGCAGGCCGTCGAGGCATGGGTGAATTCGATGAACGAGCCCGCCGCCCGCGCCGCCGCCTGCATGGGCGCGGCAGTGGGGTTGGCGAAGTGATGTGAATCAGAGCTTGCAGTATGCCAGCGCCTCGACCGCCCACACCGGCTGGGCGAGAAATTTCTTGATCGAGATGATCGCGCGGATGCAAAAGACCACGATAATTCCGAGAACGATGGCGAAACCGAGCATCGTCCACGACGACCCTTCTGGCATGAACATCGCACCGGTTATCGCGGCAACAAATATGCCCAAGTAGAGGATCGCCCCAAGGCTGTGTAGTACCAACATCGTGATCGCCCCCCACAATTTGCATCGGTATGTGGCAATGCCGCATACATAGAAGAGGCAGGCCACACCGATGTAAAATGCCGTCGACGTGACAAAAAACATCAATGGCATGGCGATGCCCCCACCCCGGCTGATTCCAGTGAGAGCAATTGCCACGATCACCGTTGCACAGGCGCCAAGTGCGGCGAATACGAAGCAGATCTTAAACCAAGTCGCCAGACCTCGAATGGGCTTGCGATATTTCTCGGTCTGGGCGAGTACCTGGAGATATTCGTCCGCAAGCGGCCATTCGCCCACCGGACCGCGGACAGGGGCAAATTTCTGAAGGCTTCGGGCTGCGCGCGCCGGCATTCCCTCAACGGGCGTGTAATAGCCGATCGGCGCCACGGCGCTGGCCTGGGGATATTGCGCCTGTTCGATAAACGGATTCGGGGCGCTCTGCACGCCCACCGGCTCGGGAGCAACCGCCGTTGCAACCCCAGCGACGGCGGGGGAAGCGTCAAACAATCCCTTCACCCGCTGCGCCGGCACCCAGTCGGCCATGCCTTCGCGCCAGATGGAATCCTGCGGCAGAAGCTCGCCGCCACGGACCATGTCGCGCAATTGCGCCGACGAAACCGGACCAAGCTGCTGGCCATCTTTGATATAATGCCATTCCGCCATCTGATGTCTCCCACTGAAAGATTGGACTGCCGGCAGTATAGCCGCGGCCGCGAATTCCGCAATTTTCAGCGGCAAATGCGACGTATCGCGGCGAATGCGTTACGCCACCTCGAAAATAAATTGCGCCTTTCGGCGGTGCTGTGTTGTGCGCCTTTTCTCCCATATTTACCGGTACTTGCCGCGGCCGGCGTGGTATAAGCGGTCGTTCAGAAATGATTTCCCGCAGAACTATCCGGCGTTCCATGCTGGCGGATTGTTTGGAGTACGCATGAATCCATCGCGCAGAAGATTTCTTCGCCGCAGCACTCTCTCGCTGGCCGCCGTCGGCGCTGGGGCATTGCTGCTGAAGTCGGGAGTTGGGCCCACCGAGGCGGCCGACGGCACGCATGGATACACCGACCATTTCACGGATGAGCCGGCGCCCACGGCGCCGGCCGTGCCGGAGAAATTCAGCCTCACCGAAGACAACATCCTCGGCCCGTTTCATCGCAAGGGCGCCCCCTACCGCGCCAAGATCACGCCGCCCCTGGAGCCGGGCAAAGTCTTGCTCATCTCCGGCCGGGTGTGGGGGCATGACACGCGCAAGCCGCTGGCCGGAGCCACCATCGAGATCTGGCAGGCCAACGCCCAGGGACGTTACGACAATGATGACGCCGACAATCCGCCCGCCGAAGGAGTGTTTGTGAACCGCGCCCGCGTCTTCACCGACGAGAGCGGCTGTTACGAATACGAGACAATCCACCCCGGCGCCTACAAGACCGGCCCCGACACCTGGCGTCCCAGCCACGTTCACTACTGGGTCCGCCACGCGGGATATAAGCCGCTGGTCACCCAGCTTTATTTCAATGGCGACAAGCGCAACGCCGCCGATGAGTTCATCAAGCAGTCGCTGATCATTGAGGTGGCCGATGTGAAGGCGAACGGCGCAAGCTATGAGCGCGGTTACTTCGATATCGTGCTGGCGCCGGCCTGAACCCCGCACGTCCATGCGGGACTGATGCCAGAATCATGACGGTCACTGGTTCATTCCACCGGCTTGGTGGCGGCGGCCTGGATCTGCTTGATCGAATTCAACGCCTGATTTCTTACGTCGCTGCCGGGTTCCTTTTCGGCGAATTTCTGCAGCTCCTGCAATGTATCCTGGCCGCCGATTTCGCCGAGGGCGAGGGCGGCCATCATGCGGGCGCGGGTGCTGGGGTCCTTGCGGAGGATTTCGAGCAGCCTGGGCACGATCGCAGCGTCGCGATTCACGCCGCAGCACCAGAGATAGGTCAGCCGAAGCTGCGGGTCATCGTTTTTGCCGTAGAGGTCGAAGAACTTTTCGGCGGGGAGTTTTTGCCGCTCGGCCAATGCCATCATCGCATACCCGGTAATCTCGCGCGAATGCGCCCGCTCCTTGGCGGTGGGTGTGGCCAGCTCGATCAGCTCGTCGATCGGCGCCTTGAGCGCAGGCCGGACCGCCAGGATCTGCGCGCCGGCCTTGCACATCGCCGGATCATTGACGCGAATCATCGCCGCCGCCACCTCGGCCGCGCGCGGATCGTCGATCAGATCGAGCGCCGTTTGTGCCAGCATTTCGGGGACAAACCAGTCAAGCTTCTTGAGCGACTCGATAAATTCATCCGCCTTGGGCTTGGGCTCGCGCCGCACCTCTCCCCACTTGATTGGTTCCTTCGGCAATTTCAGCAACATGAACTGCGCCGGCGCGAGAAAATGCCTGGCCGGAGTCCCGAAAAACAACGCGCCCTTGAGGGCCGGATGGTGGCAGTCGACGCCGGGGGCATCCGCGTCGCCGATCAATCCCTCAAAGCCGATGGCGTCGAGATCGGGATGTTCCTTCCAGTTGGGCAGCAGTTCTTTGGGCACCTTGATCTGCATGGTGTAGCCCCACGGCCGCAGACGCGAGGCGGCCTCCACGCCGGGATTTTTCTCTCGCTGCCATATGAACGCTTTTTCCCACAGCGGATTGACGCCTCCGGGAACGAACATGATCTGATGCACGTTCTCATTGTTCTTGTCGCCGAAGCGGGCGTCCGCGGGATTGGCGTCCAGGAAAAGCTCCAGATCATCGCCGTTGTTGGGCAGCTTCTCATCGGCGTTGTTCACGAGGAAATTGTCATGCACGTCCGCGCGGATATACAGGTTCTTGCTGTCGTGGGCGAAGTGCAGCGTGACGCCGGCATCTTCAGGCCCTTCGTGTTTGCCGCGCTCGGGATCGGGATAGGCCCAGCTCTTTTTGGCGTCGACGACGAACGCGCAGGAATTCAGGGCATCGCCGGCGGCCGCCCATTCATCATCCAGCAGATTGTCCACGTGAATCGCCCCATCCGGAACGCGGATGGCGGATGTCTCCGGCCGAACGAAGGCCGGTTCGGTTGCCGGCGGCACCGGCTCGGCGGCGACACCATTGGCGGCACACGCAAACAGCGCAAGGACGGCCAGATTCATCCCGAAACGTTTGCGGATTCTCATCGGTTCTCCAGTTGAGTTGGTTGCGAAGGGGCTGGCGGCTCGCGTGGTTCCGGCGGCGGCTCATCGACGGTTTCAACCGCACCGCGCCTCTGGAGGTAGCGGGCGACCAGCCAGCACAGGATGGCCCAGACCAACCCGGCCGCCCATCCGGCCAGCACATCCGTCGGATAGTGTACGCCCATGAAAACCCGGCTCACTCCCACCAGAAACGTCACCAGCAGCGCCACCGCGAGGATATAAATCTTGATCGACCGGCGCCGCGTCAGCCGCGCCAACAGCGTTCCCAGGGTCAGATAAACGGTGGCAGACAGCATCGAATGGCCGGACGGGAAGCTGGTGGTGATCACGTGTGACAGATAAGGCACGACATCCGGCCGGTCGCGATGAAAGATGCCTTTGAGCAAGGTTGAGATAATCAGCCCCCCCACCGTGGCGACAATGACCAGCCACATCGCGCCGTAGGTGCGGTTCATGTAGAGAAACCCAACGACGGCGATCGTCACCAGAAACAGCACCGCGACGCCGCCCAGCGCCGTCATGTCGCGCCCTACCTCCGCCAGCCATGCCGGGCCAATCGGGGTCTTGAGGTCATTGGGATTGCGCAGCGTCCGCAGCGCCCATTCATCGAATTTCTTAGTGCTGCCTTCCTTCACCTCGTCGGCCAGTTGGATGAATCCCCAGGTGAGCACGACAACCGCCAGCACCGCCACCAACACGACGTATTCGTGGCTGGTGATCCAGTTGTAGAACGAACGCCAGGCGGCGAGCAGCATTGCCATGTTTTCGCTGGAATTGACCGCTTTGTCCATGCCCCGGCGGGCCATTGCGATGGGCCGATAATGTTCCACGTGGAACAATATTCAGGCGCTTTTCACCTCGAAGGACTTGCGGGCAATCTTGCCCTCGCTGGCGGTGCAGAGAAAGAAGCCTTTCTCTTTTGTGCCATCGTGATTGCCTTTGGCAAATGAGCAGCACTTGTTGGTGGTGACGATGGCCTTGCGGACTTGGTGCTCCGTAAAGCCATGGAAATGGCCGTTATAAACCGCCTGCAGGTTGTGCTGTTTGAAGCGGTTCAGCACATCTTCGGCATTCTTCGGCCGCTCGCGCAGGTCCGGGCCCAGCGGAAAATGGGTAAACAGCACCGTTGGCTTTTCTTTGTCGAGCTTCGGCACGACATCATCGAGATACTGCAGCGTCGCCGGCTGAATCTTCGTCCCGCGAACCTGCCAGCCGTCGGTTGAATCCAGGGCCACAAACTGCCAGCCGCGATGGTCGAAGCGGTAGTTGATTGAGTCCTTGTACAGCTCGTCAAACGTGGCGCGGCTATCGTTCTTGATGTAGTCGTGGTTGCCGATGACGACATGCACATCCAGCTTCAGCGGCTTGAAATGATCGCGAATGGCCGCCAGTTGCCCGGCCGTGCCGATGTCGGCCAGATCGCCAACCAGCAGGCACAGCTCCGGCGACTGCTTCATCTGTTTTATCATGCCCACGACCAGCTCAAACCAGGGATCGCCCTTGTCGTCGAGATAGTGCAGATCATTGATGACGATGAAGGAAAACTCGCCGCTTTCGGGAGCGTCATCCGCGTGCAACCAGCCCGGCCAAAGCCCCGCGGCCAGCAGCGTGCCAGCGCTCAACCGCAGCATTTCGCGACGGGAAAGCCTATCGAATGAATGCATGATGTGCCTCGGTGAACCGCCGCATAGTATAGCATGCACCGGGCAAAATTGACGGATGCACTCGCCGGATTATCATGCAGGGGGGTGTGGTGCGAGCAGCAAATAAGAATGTCTGCTCCACCGAGAAGGAGAACGCCGTGGCAGATGTGAACATCACCATAACCGATCGCAAGGGCCGCCAATGTGCCAGCACCGCCTCGAAATGGGAGCCGCTGATGGGCTATTCGCGCGCCGTGCGCAGCGGGAATTTCATCGCCGTCACCGGCACCGTCGGGATCGGCGCCGACGGCAACTATTCCGCATCGCTGGCCGACCAGACCCGGCGCTCGTTGGAGATCATCCGCGCGGCCATCGAATCCCTGGGCGGCACGATGGAACAGGTCATCCGCACCCGCATGTTCCTGATGGATATTTCCAACTGGCAGGAGGTGGCCAAGGTGCATGGCGAAGTCTTCGCGAATATCCGCCCGGCCACCTCGATCCTGCAGGTCGCCAAGCTGATCGATAGCGATGCTCAGATCGAAATTGAGGCGGATGCGATCGTGGCGTGACGAATGCCGCGCTCTTGATCGTCAAGCGTCGCGCTAGACGGCGCTGCAGGCGTGGGTCATGGCGATTTCGGCCAGGGCGTCGGTGGCGAACTTCACATCCTGTTTGGAGAGAAATGGCCCGAAGCTGAATCGCGTGGTTCCGCCAAATTGCGTCGTGCCGATGGTTTCGTGGGCATGGGGGGCGCAGTGGATGCCAGCGCGGGTGAGAATGCCGTAGCTGCTTTCCAGAATGGCGGCCAGCTCGTGCGGGTCCAGCCCGTCGACGCGCACGGAAAAGACGCCCAGCCGGTTCCGCACGCCCTGCGGGCCGTAATAGGTCAACCCATCGACGTTGCTGACGCCATCGAGAAACACCCGCACCAGGTCCAGGTCCTGGCTGGCGAGCTTCTCCACGGTTTGCTCGGCGATCCAGCGCACGCCCTCGGAAAGCCCGGCGATGCCGATGGCGTTGTGGCTGCCGGGCTCGTACTTGTCCGGGAGAAAATCCGGCTGGCGATCGTGCTCGCTCACCGAGCCGGTGCCGCCTTCCTTCAATGGCCGCAGGCGCTTTTCGATGCCCGGCCGAACGTAGAGAAATCCCGTCCCCAGCGGTCCCATGAGTGCCTTGTGCCCCGGCGCGGCGAGCAGGTCGATGTTGTCTGCCTGCAGGTCAATCGGCAGATGCCCGGCCGACTGCGCGGCGTCGACGATGAGCGGAATATCATGCTCGCGCGCGATCGCCCCGACCTCGCGAATCGGCTGCACCGTTCCGGTCACGTTGGAGGCGTGGGTGAGCGCGATCAGCCGCGTATCCGGTCGAATGGCGGCGCGAATTTCCTGCGGATCGACCAACCCGCTTTGGCTATCCACCGGCACGCGGCTTACGTCGATCCAGCCATATTCGCGCATGGCATTCAGCGGGCGCAGGATCGAGTTATGGTCGATGGCGGTACAGATCGCATGGCCCTTGCGGTTCGGGTCCACCAGCCCCTTGATGGCGATATTCAGCGCATCGGAACAGTTCAGGGTAAAGACGAAATGCTCGGCCGCCTGCCCATGAAACAGGCGGTTCAGCCGCCGCCGGCATTCGGTGATCAACCGCCCGGCCTCCACCGCCTCGCTGTACCCTCCGCGCCCGGCGCTGGCCCCGAGTTCGGTGGCATAGCGCACCATCGCCTCCACCACCCCCCGCGGCTTGGGAAAGCTCGTGGCCGCGTTGTCCAGATACAACCGCCGCGGGGAAACCATTTCATTAGACGCATTCATGACCGTGCCACCTCTGAATCCGAAGCGAATAATAGGGCTTTTGACGCCCGCTGGCTACGAACGGAACAACCCGGCTACATTCTTTTCGCACCTTCACCCAGACTTGTGATATTATGCTGACATGCCGCGCATCGCAGTTAATGTCCCTCTCGAACAAATTCGCGCACTCTGCCAGAAGTGGCAGGTGTCGGAGTTCTCGCTGTTTGGGTCGGTTGTGCGCGAAGACTTCGGCCCTGACAGCGACGTTGACGTCCTGGTGACGTTCCGGCCGGGGGCGCCATGGAGTCTCTACGACCTCGCCAATATGCGCGATGAGCTCATGAGTCTTTTCGGCCGCAATGTTGATTTGATTGAGGAGAAGGGCCTGCGGAACCCCTTCCGACGGGCAAGCATCCTTCGAGACAAGACAATTCTCTATGCCGCTTGATGAAACGGACGCCGGTGCTCTCTGGGATATGCTGGATGCAGCGCTGGAAATTCGCCAACTCGTTGCGGGCGTAGACGAGGAGGCATATTACAATCAGCGCGTGCTCCAACTCGCGAATGAGCGCCTCGTTGAAATCATCGGAGAAGCCGCACACAAGGTGAGCGATGCGGTCAAGGTAGCCCACACCGAAATTCCGTGGCGACCGATCATCAGTCAGCGGCACATCCTTGCACACGAATACAATGCGATCATTCAGGAACGTATCTGGCGCGTTGCGACGGTGCACGTGCCGGAATTGATCGAGCTGCTGCAACGGAACTTTCCTGATCTGTCCCGCGCCCCCTGACACGCTCACCAGAAATACCACTCCTGGTGATGCAGAACAAAATGGCTGTAGAGCACGAACGCCCCCAGCAAAAAGTTGGTAACACCGTGCGCGATGATGCAGGCCCCCAGTGATTTGGTGTAGACCAGCAGCCAGCCGATCATCATGGCCCAGACGATGGCGGTCATCCATTGGATGTGGACGGTGCAGAAGATCAGGGAGATGAACCAGAAGGCCTTGGTGTCCCATTCGCCCACGCCGGCCAGCTTGAAGTCGTTGGGGGCGATGATCGTCCGCCAGGCAAAATCGCGCCAGAACAATTCCTCCATCACCGGCACCAGCAGGGTGGCGCCGGCCCAGCGGATGGCGATGAAGGCCCACATCGTCTGCGGCGAGGAAAAGTGCTGGGTGGGATCGTAGATGTCGAGGCTCATCCTCGGGTAGCCCGGCCAGAAGTGCAGGATCAGCTTTTCCATTCCCACCCACTGCACGACGCCGACGCTCCCGACGAGAACGCCAAGCCACCAATGGTTCCAGCGAATGCGCGTGTAATTGGGCCAGAGATAAATCAGCAGCCCGGCCACCAGAATCGTCTTGAGGACATAGCTGGCGGGAAAGAACGCGGCCCAATGCCCGCCCGCCCAGGTGAGCGCCATGAAGACGCCCATCGGCAGGATGTAGGCGATGTCATCGCGGACGATCCGGCGGGAGTACGGCGGGGAGGTCTCGGACGCGGGCATGTTGTTGTCTTAACGGAAGCCAGCGCACGCATCAAACCGCGGCATTGGGTAGTGGGTCAGTTTGGGTGCCACAGGTCGGCGTACTCGCAGACCTGTGTC
>DAIOHQ010000117.1:0-8824 GCA_036744635.1 Tepidisphaeraceae bacterium
CGGCAGCGGCAAGCAGCTTTGGATGGCGCGGGTTCATGCCGGCGAAAAGCCCGAGCAGCCCGGCGAGCAAACCGATATCCTCTTCCGCCGGCTGGTCGAAGGAGAGCAGTGGAAACCCTACGCGGCGACGATCTCCAGCCGCGTGGTCGCCCTGAGCACGCGCGGCACCGACCTGATCGCCCTCACCGGCGGCGGCGAGTGGATGCTGCTCTGGGATGGCGGCAGCCGCGGCGGATCGCCGCTGCGCATGCCTGGAAAGCTGATCGCGCTGGCGGGGGATGAGGACTCATTGTGGGGCATCGCGATGATCCGCGGCGGTATGACGGACACCACCCGTCCGGCGTCGCAGAGCGCCGGTGCCGCTACCGCCCCGACTACTACTGCCCCAGCTACTACCACCACTGCAAGCACCGGGCCGGCCATCACCACCGCTCCCGCCCCGCGCGCGGTGCTGCTGTCGCTGGACAAAGACTTGTGGATTCAGCAGGCCGAGCTTCCCGAGGAGCTGGACGTGTCTGAGGGGACGACGCTGGCATTGGGCGTGATCGACGGCGCCCCGGCCATCGCGGCCATCGCCGGTGACGGCGGGGTCCGCGCGTTCAGATTCTCGGCATCTCACGCCTGGCAGGACATGGGGTTGATCCCGGCCGCCGCCGCGGTTGATGTGCGGTGGCTCACCCCGGTGCCGCGGCCGACGCTCTGGATTGCGGGCGCGGCCGGCGCGGGCGCGCTCTACGAATTCGACGGCAAATGGTCCAAGCCCACCGATCTCGCCGCCCCGGCCAATCTCAGCGGCGCCAACAGCCGGGCGATATGCGTCGCCGGTGAGCGCATTCGCCTCTTGTACGGGCGCGAGGCGGGCAAGAAGCACCAGCTTTTCGAGCAGCTTTATGGCATGGACGGCCGGCCCGCCGGCGAACCGGCTCTGCAGCAGATCGAAGTTGCCCCGGATACGAAGTTGTACGAATGGATCAATTACGCCGCCATCGCCGCCCTGCTGCTGGCGATGGCGGGAACGATGCGCCGGCGGCGCACGATTCAGGAATCGCTTCGCGCCGCGGGAAAGATTTCGCTTGCGCCGCTGCGCCTGCGCTTTCTCGCCGGGCTGACCGACGCCCTGCCGGTGGTCATTACAACATTCATTTCCGCGCTTTGGCTCTCGCGCCACATCGAGCCGCGCCAGAACCCCACCGTGCAACTTCTCAACCCCGGTGTTTTGTATCCGATCGCAATCTCCTGGGGCGTCTATCTGCTGCACACGCTGGTCTGTGAGCTGATCTTCACGCGGACGATCGGGAAGATGATCTTCGGCCTGCGCGTCGTGGCCCTGAACGGGCAGCGGCCATCGATGGGGGCCCTGGCCATTCGCAATCTGCTGCGATTCATCGACCTGTGGCTGCTTTTCCCACTGCTGCTGGTTTTCTATTCTCCGCTGCGCCAGCGCATCGGCGACATGGCCGCCGGCACGCTGGTCATCAGCAACACCCCGCTGCCGGAAGGGGAAGAACCCCACGAATCGCAGGATGGCGGCTGAACCTGCACCCCGCCACATCGCCACCGGGAGGGCATTATCGGACTGGCGGCGATTCCCGGCTGATTCGCTCCATCACCACTCATATCGCACCCCAACTGCACCGATGAAATAAGGAATGAGCCGGCGCACAATCCCGGCGGCCGCGCGGCGATCCCGCACCAACGGCTCGTGAAGAAAGCAGACGCATGAGAATTCTTGTTGTTGATGATGATCCGATGTCGCTGGCGATGCTCAAGCACGCCCTGAAGAAGGCCGGCTACCAGGTCGACACCGCGGGCAATGGCCACGAGGCGCTGCAGTTCCTCCGCAGCAACCCGTGCAGCCTGATCATCTCCGATTGGATGATGCCGGAGATGGACGGCGTGCAGCTCTGCCGCGCCGTCCGCGAGAGCGATGCCAGCGGCTATGTCTATTTCATCCTGCTCACCTCGCGCGACCGCTCCGATGACATCATCGAAGGGCTCACCGCCGGCGCTGACGAGTTCATGACCAAGCCGTTCAACCCCGCCGAGCTGACCGTGCGCGTGCGCACCGGCGAGCGCATCCTGTCGCTGGAAACCCGCGACCTGACCATCTTCGCCCTGGCCAAGCTGGCCGAATCGCGCGATCCGGAAACCGGGGCACACCTGGAGCGGGTGCAGAATTATTCCCGCGCCCTGGCGCAGAACCTGGCGATGCGGCCGGGTTTCGGCGAGGTGGACGCGAATTTCATCCGCCTGATCTATCTCACCAGCCCGCTGCACGACATCGGCAAAGTGGCGATTCCCGACAGCGTGCTGCTCAAGCCCGGCAAGCTGACGGAAGAAGAATTCGCGATCATGAAAACCCACACCACGCTGGGGGCCCAGACCCTCGACGCCGCCCTGTCGGCCCATCCCGAGGCAAAATTCCTCAAGATGGCCCGCGAGATCGCCGCCACCCATCACGAGAAATTCGACGGCACCGGCTATCCCTGCGGCCTGTCCGGCGCGGACATCCCCGTGTGCGGCCGGATCGTCACCCTCGCCGACGTCTTCGACGCCTTATGCTCCAAGCGCGTCTACAAAGGCGCCTTCTCCCACGAAAGCGCCCGGAAAATCATCGTCGAGGGAACCGGCAAGCACTTCGATCCCGAAGTGGTGCAGGCATTCCTGCGGATCGAGAAAGAATTCATCGCGATCCACGAAAAATTCCTGGAAGAAGCCCGCGCCGCGGCGTGAAACGAGCAGGAAGGCACGAAGGCAAGAGGCACATAGGCACGAAGGAAATGCTCCTTTGTGCCTTCGTGCCTTCCTCCGTGGACCTATTCCTTCCCCTTCATCAGCTTCGGAAACGCCTCGGCGACGTGCTTGAGCTTGGGCACGGCCCACTGCCGCACATAGGGGTCGTCCGGGTGGTTCTTCACGTAGTTCTGGTGGTACTCCTCGGCCGGGTAAAATTCCTTGAGCGGCTCGAGCGTGGTCACGATCGGCTTCTCGAACACCTTGGCGTCAGCGAGCTGCTGAATGTACGCCTCGGTCACCTTCTTCTGCTCATCATCGGCATAGAAAATGGCCGTGCGGTACTGGTGGCCATGGTCCGGCCCCTGGTAGTCTTTGGTGGTGGGATCGAAGATGGTGAAGAAAACCTGCAGCAACTGCCCATAGGAGATCTTGTTCGGATCATAGCTGATCTTCACCGACTCGGCATGTCCGGTTTCGCCGGCCGACACCTTGTGATAATCGGCATCCTCCTTGGTCCCCCCCGCGTAGCCTGATGTGACATCGGAAACGCCATCAAGGCTTTCAAACACCGCCTCCACGCACCAGAAACACCCCCCAGCCAGCACCAGCGTGCGCGGCTCTTTCTTATCCTTGTCCGGCGCCGGCAAGTCCACCTTCGGCGCTGGCACATCCGCCGCCCGCACATTCGAAGACTTGGTACATGCCAGCGGCGCCGCCACCAATGCCACCAATATCAATCCCAGCCACGAGTTAACATGTTGTTGCATAGCAGCTCCTGTGTTCGGGTGAAGTTGCGATATATCGTACCTGATCAGATACGGACGTCGAGGGTAGACGGATGTTGAAAGCATCATGCCCCATAAAATGCCAATTCCGGGAGGCCCGGAATGGGGGTTGGCGTGGAGCGCGTTTTGCGATGTGGGACATTCTGCGACATTGTGGGACATTGATGCAGCGTTAGTTGTTTGCAGCGCTGAATTTATGGAAATGTCGCAGGATTGGACTTTTGCGGTCGAGTGGGACATTGGAACCCCCTTTTGGGTAGTGCGCGGGGCTGGGGGGGGCGGCGGGCTGAAAGGCCTGCGGAAACGTCCCCCCGGACTGGCGCGCGCGGTTGAATTTACTGGGGGAATTGTAGCGGCATGTTAGGGTTTTGTCAAGTAAAAAATTAAAGTGACCGCGAAGGCGCGAGGCCGCGAAGGATGTGTGGCCTCACTTTCCCACGACGATTTCCTTATAACCCGCAGTGGACCAAATGCGCAACATGATCTTTGCGGCGTCCCCACCGCCGAAGCCGGGCGGCATATTTGGGTCGATGGCTTGCCCGCGAGCGCCGGTCATTTTGAACTCGAAATAGATCCAACCCAAGTCATTATCGTAGGAAAACGTCGTCTCAATCTTCGCCTCTTTGCCAGACTGGATGCCAACTCCGAGAACGCGGCGAGATGCGCCCGGATCGAGCGCCCCCCCGCCAACAATCGCGCCAACCGTCACCTTCGAATATCCCATAGCTCCGAGAATTTTTGTAGCGGTGTCCCTATCCAGCGGCTTTATTTCCTCGCCGCGCGCGATACAGGTGACGGTAAGCAGTATAAGAAGGACAACCGGGTAAATCTTGAGTGAGCGGGAATTCATGTTGTTGGAGCCTCTCTGGGTTAAACGCAAAGAAACTGTGGTAAGCGACGAACACCTACGGCCGCATGAACAGCACGCCAACCGTCGCCAGTCTACATAGCGCTATTCTTGCCCGGAGCGCAATCGCTCGGACGTTTGATTACCAGTCTGAATCTCCAGCGATCCATTCAATCCAGCTTGCGGCCCACGGCGCAGAAAAACAATGTTCCATCAGGACTGTACCAGGTGCCGACTTCCGGTAACCCCTTCAATACGCCGTGGACCTTGGCGACCGTAGTCTCATTCAGAGTCTCCACCTGGCTGAGGCTCTTGCTGTTGCTCTCTTGAGTAATCGTCGTCTGTACCTTCCTCTCATCCGTGGCGACCACGCTGGTTTGCTCTGCGAACGCCACCGCCTCTTTCTGTGCCTGGACACGTGCCACCTTGATTTGCCGCAGTCGCTCTGCGCTCGACTCGCCCTTGGCTTCCGTCATCCCCACGACGATCAAATATAAACTGCCCTCATGCCGAAAGACCCGCGCCCCCGCGCTCTGAAGCAGGAGAGGGTGCTGGGCGAGGATCGTGGCGAAGGGCTCTTCAATCACGGCGTCCTTCACCGCCGCCGGGGCAGTGGTGGGCCATCGCCTGTCCAATTCCTGCTGGAACTTTTTGGCCGACCCCTCACGACGCGTCCGCATGCACAAATCTACGAGGAGTTCCAGCATATCCCGAGCCGGCTCGGCCGTTTCCAAATACAATTGATACGCTTTGTGGACGCTGTCATCGTATTGCTGGCGATCGTAATAGAATCGCGAGAGCCCTTTCAGCGCCGCAGCCCGAGCTTCCCCCTTCACGCCGCTGTCGAGATTAACGTGCCAACTGGCGGCGCGGGCAAAGGCGATGGTTTCTTCATCTTGAATTCCAAGCTGGCTAAGTGAGGCAAGAATCGCCGCTGCCTCCTTGTAGTGGCCGACCTCAAAGAGCGCGAATGCCTTCAGCCTCGCCTTCTTCGGGCTGAACACCGGTTCCACTTGGATCTGATCCGCTTTGACCACACCAATAAGGAAGAGTCCCTCCCGGCCCTCAAGCTTGAAAGTCGCTGCCGTGCGGAATCCGGAGATTTCTGCTTTCAGGTCATAGCAGTCTTCGTCAAAATCCTTGACCTTCACTGCGGCGGCATGGACGGCGATTTGCCGCCTGCAGTCCTCCTCGGCCAACATCTTCTCCGTTCGCTTTTCCTTGCCCTCACCCAAGGACGTGATTGCAATAGAGTGGCCCGTAGCGACGACGTACTGCTCGACGGGCCAAGCCCCGACGCCCTCATAGGCGGAGCGAGGAATGATTGCTTCAACCTCCGGGTCGCGAGAGAGCACCCCAGCGAAGAGGTGTGGTACTCCCATGCCGATCAGCAATACCGCCGCAACCCAACGCATGGCGCTCTCCGCTGGCAAATCCCGCATCCGAAATCCATGGTCACATGAAGTCTTTTGCGTCAGGGCTGGTTTTCTGTTCCGGCGCGGGCCCATCCCCTCCGGGTTGCGCCGGCTGGCCGCCCTCGGTCGGCTGCGTCGCTGGCTTCTGGGTGTCTTCCTTGCCGGAGAGGGCGTCTTTCACGGCAATCGCTTGCGCCATAGTCTGCTGGGATAAACCAAGGATGAGGATGTACTGCGGTTTCTTTTCATCCGTTATCTCGCTATGCAGCACGACCAGTCCCCGGAGGCAGGCGGCGGCCATCGCCGCGTGGTTTTCCGTGAGTACCTTGACCTCCTTGCCCTGCTGACCGACGAGTTTCACCGTATTGCCGGCGGCATCCTTACTGCTTTCGCCCTTCGTAATGATCGTTGTCGTCTTGTCCGACCCCTCGACGAACACACAGGATTCGCTGATCCACTGCGCCAAGGCGCGCTTGCATTGGATCTCGGCTTCCTTCCGGCCCAACCGTTTTCCTTTTTCGGTGCCTAGAACGTCCTCGATCTCCACGGTTGCCTTTACCACCAGTGAGCGAAAGCTGCCATTGGGATTTGTCTTAACCTTCAGCACCCCGTCGGGCAGGTCGTGTAGGTCCTTGGCCAGGTCGGGCGCCTTCGGTTCTTCCAGCGCGACCTTTTCCTGCCTAGGCTGTGGTTCGATAGGCACCTTGTCTTCGGCCTTCGCTTGATGGCACAGCGGAAAAGTACATGCACACACCGACAAAAGAATTGCTCGGATCATGGTAACCGTCCTTTCCAGGTTCGCGTTCCAAAAATGCACCATGAGTGTACATGGCGTCACGTCAGCGCGCGTTAGTTGTTGTTCGACATCCTCTTGGCACTTGGGCAGATTCATCAATTCCGTTTGTTGAGTTCAAGATTCTTCGCGGCATTGTCTGACGGAGCGAGTCGGCAAACGACCTTAGCGACCTGCTTCACCTCATCCGGGTTAAGATCGAAATTAGCTTTGTACTGCCATTCGGGGAGGGCTCCGACCCTGCCCCTGCCGAATTCTTCTCCCATGTGAATGAATGGCTCGTTGGACAGAAAGAGAACGGAAGCGGGAGGCACCATGAAAGGACAAAGCAGGAGCGTGGTGTCTTTGTCAGATGACGCCATTCCACGCACAGCATTCATAGGTGTAATGGGCCCAAAACCCCAAGGCCGCTTTGGATCTTCTCCGCCAACTGGACGGTAGAGTTTGTCAATGATGGTCCCATCAACCGCCTGCAGTTCCACTATCACGTTTAGCGTGTTGGACTGGCGAAGGATTCGCTTCATCAAGTCCACGTCAAATATGTAGCAACGCCACCTGCTCGACTGTGCCTTCAAGTTCATTCGTTCGCACATTAGGATGCAACCCAACTTGGGATCTTGGTGGGGCGACTCATCGAAGAATTTCTGCGGCAGTTCCTTTCCTGAGAAATGGAACACCTTGATGCCGTGATCACCTTCTTTAGTAAGCTCATGCCGAACCGACGACAATATTATCGGATCGGGTGCCAGAACGTCGAGCCCTCGCATCAATTCCTTGGCGAATATGAAATAAGCCTCCTGATCCACCGCGACTTGGACATCGACATTGAATTTCCCGGTTTTTTCGTCGTAGGCGGGCTTGCCTAGAATCTCCGTCTTCAACAGCCGCTCGGGGACATCCCGAAAGGCTTGTAGCACGGCATCTGCTCCATCCTTCGCCTGCTCCTTCTTGGTTACTGCCCGGCCGTATAGATCCTGTCCGTTTACCTCGACGACCGCGATGTCATTCGCCCGAACGGTTTCCACGAGCTTTCCCCGGCGGACTTGGGCCTTGATGACCACGCCTGTCAGCCCTTCCGGCGTCGATCGAGGCTTGCCGATCACATGGTACTGCTCGACGAAGCCGTCCGACAACGTCAGAATCTTATCTCGCACGAGTTCATCGTTTTCCACGAGGGTCTCAGCCGAGACAAATGCCCCGATCGCCTGACGGACAGCGTTGGATAGTGCATCCTTTTCCGCATCTTTCCCAGTCTTGCCGATACCTGCGGCAACCACCGAAACGACTGAAGACTGTGTCGTTTGTGCATTCGCCCAAGCCGAAGCCACCGCCAACAGGATGAGCACGCAGAGCACGCATCGATGCATAGGAATCTCTTTCACCAAGCCCGACTCGCGGATCGCTGCTATTCATTTCCCCGATGGAATGCAGGTGTTGCTGATTGGATTCACCCATTCCCCGATCGGACTGATGGAGCAGACACGCCCGGCCAGATTCAGTTAGCAATCATCGCTGCGCCATCCGCGGCACGAACCGCGGCCGGTTGAATCCGGAGCTGTTGGACGTGCGATCAACTCCACGCGCAGCCATGCTAGAGCTCGATTCAGGACTGTCAAGTCTAAAAAACTGCGCCCGCTGGAGAAATTTGGGAATGTGGGGAAAATTTAGTGGACTTGGGCCGGAGGTTCTGCTACACTGCCCGTCGGTAAGTTCGACTGAGTGCTCGGTACGCATGTTATTTGGCACCTATCTCTCGATCGCACCCTACCAAAACCTGGGCCAGAGTTGGCCTCTTTCTCTTCAGATCCGGAAAGTAAAACGAGGATTCATTGGCCCGGTATCAGGAGATTGAACATGGGCACGAAGTTGTATGTCGGAAATCTGAGCTACGATACGACCAGCTCGGATTTGGAACAGTTGTTTTCCCAGCATGGGACGGTCAGCAGCGCTGAAATCATCAGCGATCGCGACACCGGCCGCAGCAAGGGATTTGGATTCGTCCAGATGGGCAATGACGCCGAAGCACAGGCGGCGATTGCCGCTCTGAACGGCCAGGAACACGGCGGCCGCGCGCTGACCGTGAACGAAGCCCGTCCGCGTGAAGAGCGCCCGCGTGGCGGCGGCGGTGGCGGCGGCGGCGGTGGTGGCGGCGGCTACGGCGGCGGCGGACGCTACTAAGCTTCTTCGCTCGTTAAAAGATTAAGCAAAATCTTTATGAAGGGCCTCGGTAGCGAAAGCTGCCGGGGCC
>DAIOHQ010000117.1:8834-14120 GCA_036744635.1 Tepidisphaeraceae bacterium
CGGCGGCTACGGCGGCGGCAGCGGTGGTGGCGGCGGTGGCCGCAGCAGTGGCGGCGGCGGCGGCGGTGGCCGCGGCCGTTATTGATCGCAATCTAACAATCAACCAAGAGGAGATCGCGCTTCGGCGCGGTCTCCTTCTTGTTTGCGCTGTGCGGGGGATCTGCTTATGCCAGGAACTGATGCGGCTTCCACTCCATCCGTGCGCTTGTGAAATGATCAAGTCTCCGCATGTACATGCGGAGCTCTTTGAGGGGGCGTAGCGCTCATTTTTGGCGATGCCACTCCCGGTCCCCTCGCCCACGTACGCGTGGAAGAGGGTGGGGGTGAGGGCGAGGGGGCCGGAAAAAGACGGTTGCCAAAAACATGCGCTGCACCCTCTTTGAGGTCGGCGCTCGACTCAACCCAGGCGTGCAGGGATGTCCGAATCAGGGGGAAAGCGTATCACTCCGCTTTCTGCGTGCTCGGCTGGGTAACCGGCGCGGGCGCTGGCACTGTCGCCGGCTGCGTCACCGCGGGCGTCGGCTGCGTGGTTTCCACCCGCTTGCTCCGGTCTCCCTGCAGCACCACCAGCGCCACCATGGTGTCGATGGCGCGCTGAAGCTGCGGATCGGTCGGCTGGCTGGTCGCGGCCGCCGGTTGGGTTGACGTGACCGTCGTGGGCGCCTGCGTCGTCGCCTTGGGCAGCAGCGGCCGGCGCATCAATTCCGACTCATACCGTGCCTGCATCGCGATCCGCTCCTGGTTGGGATCCATCGGCACGATGATCTGCGGCAGCACGCCCCAGTCGGTGGCATCCTTGCGGCGATGCACCAGCCGGCCGCTGGGCAGGTAGTAATACGCCACCGTCAGCTTCAGTTCCCCACCCTTGGATTCCAGGCCGATCAACTCCTGCACCGATCCCTTGCCATAGGTGCGCTGGCCGATCACCACCGCGCGATGGTTGTCCATCAAGCTGCCGGCCACGATTTCCGAGGCGCTGGCCGAGTGCTCGTTGACCAGCACGATCATCGGGAAATAGGGCAGGGTGCCCGCCGCCGTCGCGGTTTCGATGTGCTCCGGCCGGTTGCGCCCCTTGGTGCTGACGATCACGCCTTTGTCGATGAACATGTCGATCAGCGCCACCGCCTGATCCAGCCGCCCGCCGGGATTGAAGCGCAGATCGAGGATCAGCCCGTTCATCCCCTGCTCCATCAGCCCAGCCCCGGCCTCCTTGCTGCCGACCAGCACATCTTTGACCCGGTCGGCGGTGTCGGGCGTGAACTGGGTGATGCGCATGTAGGCAATCTTCGGATCATCGCAACAGTAGTAATCCCAGCTATTCTCCTTGGTCCGGCCGTATCCCTTGACCGTCGGCACGACGATCTCTTCCCGCTTCATCTTCAGCTCGGCCTCTTCGCCGGTGGCGTGCTTCACCGTCAGCGTCACCTCCGAGCCCAGCTTCCCGCCCACTTTCTTGATCACCTCCGGCAGCTTCAGCCCTTCGATCGACTCGCCGTTGACTTTCAAAATGATGTCGCCGGCCATCACGCCGGCCTTGAACGCCGGGCTGCCGTCGATCGGCGTCACCACCTCGACCTGCCCGTTGTCGGTCTGGTTGAGCTGAATCCCCACGCCCTTGAAGCTCCCCTCGAGCATGCGGTCGAAATCCTCCTGCTTGGCGGCCGGGATGTAGACGCTGAACGGATCGAGCTGCCCCAGCATCCCGTCGATCGCCCCTTCGCGCAGCTTCTGCTCATCGACCGGCTCGACGTAGTTGTTGGCCACCTGGCGGTGAATGTCGACCAGCGTGCGCACGAACGAATAGTCGTCGTCACGCTGCGCCATCGACCCCTGCAGATTAAACGCCAGCAGCGCCAGCAATACCACGCTCACCAGCCACGCAGTCTTCTCACGGTTCATGTTGCTCCAGGGAAAACGAGAGCTTCATTGTATCCCCGGCCGTCATGCGGGGGAAGGATGGGAACCAAGCCGCAAATTGAACGGAGGTGTAGCCCTCGAATGCGGCGTCCCACTGGTGACACGGGCTACCGGCGGCTACCCGCCCGTGCGCAAGAAGCGCAGCGCGAATGCGGAATTTCGTGGCGGAAAGAAGATGGTTGCAATCCGCAGTTACTGCTTCTTCAGCTTCACTTCAAAATCCTGCTCGTTGCTTTCGTGCGCCACCGTGGAATCGACGTGCTGATACCCCGGCGCCTCCACCCGGATATGCGCCGCGTCGGCCGGAATCGCCGAAAAATCCATCTCCCCCGTCTTCGCCAGCGTCTGCGATGCGCACGGGACCCATTGTATCTCCCCATTGGTCAGCACGTTTCCCATATACACCATCGCCGTTGTGATCGCCTTTCCCGTCGCCGCATCCGTCACCTTCACCTGAATGTGCCAAAGCGGCAGCAGCTTCGCCTCCCGCTCCTCCTCGCCCGGCATGAAAACATCGGAATACATCATCAGCCGCTTGTGTGCGATCATCACCCTCACCTTCGACGGCGGCGCCCCATCCCAACTGAAATGCCCCTCATCATCGGCCTTGCCGCGATACGGCCGGGCGAACTCCGGCGACTGCACCGACACATCCGCCCCCGCCAGCCCCTTCCCTTCCACATCCACCGCCCGCAGCCGCAGCACCCGCGGAGTCTGCAGCTTGATCTCCACCTCTCCCATCTTGCTGGCGAATTGCAGCGCCTCCCCGCGCGGCGCAAATCCCTTCGCCTCCACGTAAATCTGCGCCTCGCCCGACCGCGTGTTCTTGATCGCGAATTTCCCCTCCGCATCCGTCTTTCCAACCGGCACAATCTTCCCCGGCCGTATGACCACGTCCATCACAATCGCCCCCGGCGTCAAATCCTTTCCCGCGTCGGGATGCACGTGCCCCAAAAACAGCGCCGCATCCGCCACCGGCTTGTCCGCCGGATCGACCACCCGCCCGCTCACGTCCACCCCTCGGTACATCACCGTCTTGGCCGTCAAGTTCCGCAGCTCCCCCAGTTCCGGCGTGGCCGTCTGCCCGAAATCCGTGTCGCTGACATAATCAGCGTGCATGAACCGCATGTAGACATGGTCAAGTCGCGGCAGCGGCGGCGTCTTCCAGCGCCCTTCCCCATCCGTGAACAGCGCCAGCCGCTCGACGCCCTCCCCGGCATATCCGATGAAGTCGATCTGCGCCTTTTCGATCGGCTTGCCCTCTTCGTTCAACACCACCCCGCCGTACGGCGCAGCGTGGCTGATCTTCAGCGCCATCGGCCGGTCCAGCCCGGCCTGAAACGGCGCCGGCGGCAGCTTGCCATATCCCTCCGCATCGACTTCCACGAAGTGCCGATGCGCCTCGTTCATCAGCGGCGTGATCGTCACATTTCCCTCGGCATCGGTCTTTTTCGAGCGGGCAAAATTCACCCGCTCACCGTCCACCGTGACGGTGGCCCCTTCCACCGCCGCGCCCTGCCGATCGGTAACGGTGAACATTGCCGGCTTATCATCCCCCAGCGCCTCCGCCTTGGCGTCGGCCGGCGTCTCAAACCACATCGCGATCAGCTCATACTTCCCCGCCTTCCCCGCCGGACAGGTCGACACCCGGAAGTTGGTGCAGATGCCCTGTTTTTTTATCTTGGCGATGTCAAAGCGCGCCTCGTGTTCCTTGTCATCCCCCTTCACATCCGGAAGCCCCCAGGGCGTAAATCCCCCGCCCGCCGGCCCGGTGCCATTGTCGATCCACACGTGATACCACGGCCGCCGAGCCATGTTCGCATCCGACTTGTAGCGAATCGCCACCGTCGAATACCGCCCCATATCCACCGGCAAGTTCAGGTTCGTTCCCCACAGCATCATGCGCTCGGGATTGTTCACCGTGAAAACCATGCGGTCCTTCACGTACTCCTGCGCGATCGATTCGGCCTGCTGCACCGGCGCATCCGCCCAGCGCATCACGTACCAGGTCCGGTCCAGATTGATCACCACCGCCCGCTCCGGCGCCAGCGCCTTGTAGTCCGTAAACTCCGGCTCCACCGGCGGCGCGGGCGCAATGACCGGCGCCGGCGCAACGACCACCGCCGGCGCCTTCACGACCACTGGCGCCTTTACGATCTCCGGCGCCTTCACAACCTCCGGCGCCTTCACAACCTCCGGCGCCTTGACGATCTCCGGCGCCTTGGCTTGCTGCGGCCGACGTATCGGCGGCGTCACCGCCACCGGCGTCGGCTGCACACTTTCCTCAACCGCCGGCGCCACCACCAACACCCGCGGATTCCCCGACATCGCATATTCCCGCCACTGCCACCATGCCGTGATCCCCGCCCCTATCAGCAACGCCGCCGAGACCCCAATTCCCACCACCATCCGTGCCCGTGCGTTCATCGTCGCTCCCAAAAGCCGCCGGCGGAAATCCACCCGCCCCAATCCGCTCCCGCAAAATTCATGATACCGCGCAATGCCGCCCCGCCCCCCAGTGTCGTTGAAATTTTTTTGCCTGCATGAGCTAAGGGGGAATGAGCTAAGGAACGGATGAGCTAAGCGGGACACTCCTGCTTAAATGAGATGAGCTAAGCGCGATGAGCTAAGCGGGACACTCCTGCTTAACCAGTTGGAGTCTCCCCCTTGCCTCACCTGCATTAGTGTCTGGCCTTCCGCGACGGCAGCTTGGCGAGTGCCGCATCGATCTCCGGCATCCCGTCATCCGCCACCAGATCACCGCGGCGATATTCCCGCATGTCGGTCGATCCTTCGGTCGTCGCACGGATGCGCACGTTTCCACCCGCGTCCCAGTCCGTGTCGATCAGCGTGAGTTTGGTCCCAAATCGGCTGAAGATCATCGTCGTTCTCCTGGAATGAAACATCATCGCGCCGGGGCCAGCGAGAAGGCCCCATCGTCGTCCACCACGGACTTGAGCAGCACCAGCTTTCGCAAAGCAGTGCTGACCGCCGCCGAGAGATCGCCCTTGAAATATTTCTTGACATCAAGCGCCTTGCGGACGCCGACGACCAGGACGAGTAACCGCATCTCGCCACGAGAAAGTTGATCAAGAACCAGTTGGCTGATTTCCACGCTTGTCGTTCGCATCGCCCCACCATACTCGAAAACCTCTTCGTATTGTCGTTTTGCCAAACGAATGATGGCGATTTCTTTCAAGCTCGCCCCGATACCCCAAATGCCGCCGCCACGTCTCTTCCAGCGGCCGCCACCCAATTTCAGCCTATCAATCTCATGATTCTCCACCCCGCCCCATCGAGGGTGTAACGCTTGTTTGTGGCCGCCCCACCTTTTACCCCCTCTCCCGGTACTCCGGGGGAGGGTTGGGG
>DAIOHQ010000118.1:0-14042 GCA_036744635.1 Tepidisphaeraceae bacterium
GGATTGCGCATTTCCCGCGCCGCCAGCGCAACGCCTAAAAACCACAAAATCCCCAGAATAAAGTTTTTTTGCACTCTTCGCCCCATCGCGCCCTCGCCGTTAAATCCTTCCCCCACAACCATCTGTGAAAATCTGTGCCCCATCTGTGGCCAAACCCTCTTCCAGGTGTTGCGCGCCCGGCGCGCCGCCCGCGCAACTCCGCCCCTCTATAGAGAGACCAAATTTTCTTTCAAAGGAGGCCGTGATGTTCGCCAACCAACCATCCACCGTCAGCGCCCCCTCCCCCATTTTTCAATTTGAAATTTTCATTTTTCAATTTGCAATCCACTCCTCCCCGTCCCTCCAAATGTCCAACTGCCGAGAAAACGTCTCCCACGCCATCTTCTTCATAAGTAACGAAGGACAAAGGACTAATGACAAACCCATGTCCCACAATGTCGCAGAATGTCCCACATCTCATTTTCGCTTCCCCGCCCCCTCACATCGCCTGCAACTCCTTCATCACCCCCTCTCCCTCGACCTCTTCCGCCGCCTTCTGCCTCACGATCTCCCGATACGCCTTCGCGAGCGCCTTCTCATCCACCTGCGCCAGCGGCAAAATCACCCCGCGCGTTTTGGCCGAGAACAGATGATTCGCCACCACCCCAATCCGCTCGATCCCCGCCTCCTCCAGCGGCCGGCCCTTGCCCCGCTCCGCCCGGCGCCCAATCGTCTGCAGCAACTCGGCCGCCACCTTCGGCTCCTCCAGCAAGTCGGCGATGTGCTCGATCTCCCCGGCCGTCACCACAAACACCTTCGCCAGGTGCTTGCGGCTCCCCTTCTGCACCGCCACGTAGGCAAAATCCTCCAGCCGCCGCACGTGCCGAAAATCCCCCTTGCCAAGCTGCCCAAGCTGATCGACGAACGCCTTGATTTTTGCGGCCGCCTCGAAGCGCAGTTCCCCCGCCGCCCCGGCCATGCGCTGCTTCTGCTCGCGCAGCATCTCCCCTGGCTCGACGATCGTCGCCGCGCTCCACTCGATCATCCGCCGATACTGCTCCATCCCAATCGACCCATCGCACGGCGCCGGGCACTTGCCCATCTCCTTGTAGGCGCACGCCTTTCCCCGCGGCGCCTCCAGCAGGATGTTGTAATACCGGCACAAATCAAAGGCATCCTCGGCCAGCGCGATCAGCCGGGCCGCCGCGTGCTTGTCTTCCACCGGCCCAATCACCAGCCCGCGCTTGTCGGCGATGTCGATGGTCTTGGTATAGCGCGGGAACGCCGCCTCCGCATCGACATGCACGAACCACGCCGGCCGATACCCCACCATGCCCCGATAGGTCTGCGGAAAGATTCGCCGCGCCGCCTCCAGATAAATCCAGTCCGCCTCCAGGGCGCTGTCCACCCGCCGCCAGTACACCCGCCGCACCAATTCGCGATAATCCACCCGCTTGCTGCGCGGCTCCTCGGTCTGCGTCCCCAGCCGCCGCTGGAGGCTGTAGCGCAGGTTCTTCACGCACAAAAGCTGCACCGGCCGCCCCTCAGCGTCCGCCATCAGATACACCGCCCACTTCGCCGGCGCCCCCTTCAAAAACGCCGCAAAATCCCCGCCCGGATCAAAGCCCAGCTCCTCATCGAAGATGCTCTCCAGCGCAGTCATTACTTGAATAATATCACCGCCGCTCCGGGCGCGCACCACGCGCTGATGGAACACGACACCTTCGCCTTGCCGCACGATTGGTTTGTCTGCTATAACGGTGCCATCATGAACGCCTTTTCTGTTCTTGCCGAGACCCTGGGCGACGCCCCCACTGCCTGGGCGCCGGTGGTGCTGTTGATTGTGATCGGCGTCGGCTTTGCCGTCGGCAATCTCATCCTCTCCATCGTCATCGGCCCGCATCGCACCGGCGCGGGCAAGGAAGCAACCTACGAGTCCGGCATGGTGCCAGTCGGCGACGCCCACAAGCGCTTCAACGTGCGCTTTTACATCGTCGCGATGATCTTCCTGGTGTTCGACGTCGAGATCGTCTTCTTTTATCCCTGGGCCACGCTGTTTCCGCAGGCGGTGACGTCGGGGGTTTCGCTGTTCGGCATGCAGATCAGCACCCTGCTGCTGATGGAGATGCTGATCTTCATCGCCATCCTGTTGGTGGCCTATTTCTACGCCTGGGGGAAGGGCGTCTTCCGCTGGGATTGAAGGGGAGCAGAATGGGGGAATCGGAGAATCGGAGAGGAGAGCGCGTTCGCCGTTTCGCCCACTCGCCGTTTCGCCGTTTCGTCCCTGCAACTTCCCCGCCACATAGCCGTATAGGAAGGTTGAAGTGAGCAGCGTTGTCGTCGAACAATTTCCCGTCATGGAGATGCCCGAAAGCGCCGAGTCCGCGCCTCGAGTGCCGCCGCTGGGGCGGCGCGCCTCGGATCTGCTGCGCCGGCATTGGCACCTGCTGGCCTTGCTGGCGCTGACGGCGGCCGGGGGCTTCTTCCGCTTCGCCTGGCTCACCCGCCCGTGCCTGTGGGGCGATGAGATCATGACCTTCTCGCGCGTCTGCGGCACCTATCGCGAATTTCTCGACGTCATTCAGAAAGACGGCTTCGTCCCGCTGCACTATTCGATGTACTGGGCGGTTTCGCGCTTCACCTATCTGACGCCGCGGGTCATGCGCTCGATTCCCGCTGCCGCCGGCACGCTGATGATCCCGGCCATCTATTTCCTGGCGCAATTCCTCGTCAGCCGTCGCACCGCCCTGCTGGCGGCGGCCTTCACGGCCGTCAGCGCTTACATGATGGTCTATTCGCACGACGCCAAGATGTACATGCAGCTCTGGCTGTTCGTGACGCTCAACGTCGGCTGTCTGATGTGGTGGTTTCAGTCCCGCCGGCGAGTCGCCTGGCTCTGCTGGGTGGCCAGCGGCCTGGCCATGGTCGGCCTGCACGCGCCGGGCATGATCATCCTCGGCCTGCAGCCGCTTTTCCTGATTACGCGCATCCGTCCTCACTGGTCGCTGCTGCTGCCCACGGCCATTTGCCTGCTGCTGGCGACTATGCTGCACGCAACCCCGCTGGTCTATTACATCTGGGGCGGGTTGACGCTGGTGCAACTCATTTTGATGTTTCTGGCCGAGCCGGTCGACGGGCCGGATGGGAAGCGGCGGAAAAACTGGAAGATGCTGGCGCTGCTGCTGATCGGCATGGTAATGATCGGATCGGGCCCGGCGGGATATTACCTGGGCTTTAACGAGTGGCGGCAGCGCAGCGGCGGGCTGGTGCCCGAGGCCCCCGAAAAGGGCGAGGCCGAAGCGAATTGGGGCACCTCGGGCGTGAGCTGGGTCGAGGCCTATCAGTCGGGGCGATCCGATATCGAAATGGCGCTGAATTCCTTCAGCGCCTATCTGTTCAGTTGGGAGTGGCCGAAGGAGACGGAAAAGCTCAGCAAGGACTTTCACGGCAACCCGGTGATTCCCGTCTGGATCGTCGCCGCCGGCACCGGAGCGCTGGCGATGCTGAGCGGTTTCATGGTGCTGGGCATGCTTCCCTGGCCGCACCCGGTGCGCGGCATCATCGATCCCAATCACAACCCCCAGCCCTGGTGGCGCAACGCCCTGTGGCTGGGAATGTGGATCATCATCCCTGCTTACGGCTTTTTTTATTGTCGTTCGGTAAGCGACTTTTCCTCGCCGGTGGCCTGGCTGGAATTTTTCGCCTCGCCGCTGAATGGCGCGCAATGGATCTGGGCGGCCGAGATCATGCTTGCCATCTGCGTGGCATTGCTCTTGTGGCGGCCGCACCATCTGGTTCCCGTCGCCATATTGATCGCCCTGGCCGCGGGTTTTGTCGCCATCGTGCTCCTCACCGAACCGGCCCAGCCCAATCCCGGCGCGATGCAATACGAGCGCGCCATCCGCGCCCTCTCCTTCCAGTGGCTCACCGCCGGCGGCATCGTGCTGCTGGTCCCGTTCGTCTGGTATTACTCCGGCCACACGCTCCGCGAGCGGATCAATAAACTCGGCCTGCTGCTGTTCGTCGTCGCCATTGTCTTTGGCCTGTGTTTCGCGGCCTACGCGTTCTGGGCGCATTCCAAGCAGGTCTTCATTGCCGCGGTTCTCAGCAAGAATCCCGGCGTCGACTGGCATCCACTCTGGGACCGCCACTGGCAGGCAATCTGGATGCCGCGCTATCTTGGCGTGATCTGGCCGGCCATTGCAATCGCCATTGCCGCATTGTTCATGCGCCTGCCCACGCGCACGCTGCGCGGGCTGGCGATCGGCGTGCTGCTGTCGGTCAACCTCGCCCAGGCCATTGCCAGGATGTACGTCAGCCCCGAGCCGCCGCTCGACCGCCAGGCGGCCGACTTGTGGCAAGCCCATACCTCCAACGGCGAAACCTTCACTTCGATCCATCTGGGCATGAACGGCCCCGCCCCCGGACAGGCCGGCATCACCAGCGCCTGCGGCACCTATTTTCTGCTGCAGTATGACCACCTGCCGATGACGCCCGACCAGTTCCGCCATCGTGGCTCGGTCGAACATTTCCCGTTCATCGCCGAGGCAATGAACCCCCGGCAGCTCAAGAATCAGGTCTCAAGCTCGAAGCTGCGCCAGGTGATCATCTGGGAAAACGTCGGCGACACCGACCGCGCCAAGGACAAGGACCCCTACCTCAACACGTTTCCCGCCGGCTGGCGCCTGGTCCACAAGAACGCCTTCCCCATCTGGGATCACTGGTCCTGGCAGCGCATGATGCCGTACTACCGTTACGTCTACGAAAAAACGCCTGCCGCGTCGACCACCGCTTCACGGTGATGCGCGCCGTTAAGAATTCAATGAATGCATCCATCCGCTATCTTGTCCCGCTGCTGTTCCTCGCTGCCGGTTGTTCGGCGCCAAGCAATCCATCCTTCAACCTATCGGTACCGGATGGCCAGCGCGCCCTCCAGCAGATGCGGCGGAATCCCAAGCCGCTGCAGCACCCTTTGATTATCATCAGCGGCTTTGCCGATCCGGGCGTGGCGTCGGGCGTGCTGAAGCCGCGCTTCGAAAAGCTTAGCGGTGATGATCGCATGCTCGGGCTCTCGTTCGCCTTTTCCACCAGCTTCGACGCGGCGCGGGAGAAGCTGATCAAGGCGGTGGATGCCAGGTTCCCCACCGACGACCCAGAGCAGACGACCGAAGTGGACGTCATCGCGGTGTCAATGGGGGGGCTGGTGGCGCGCCATGCGGCGGCGCCTACTGCAACTACTCGGCCCGCCCAAGATACGCGCCGCCTGCGCATCCGCCGTCTGTTTACCATCTCGTCGCCGCATCGCGGGGCGGTGCTGGCGTCGTTCCCGACGTTCAACTCGATGCACAAGGACATGCGGCCCGGCTCGCCGTTCCTGACCGCCCTGAACGCTACGCCGCTCGATTATGAGATCATTCCGTACGTGCGCCTGGGCGACAATATCGTCGGCGCGGCCAATGCTGCTCCGCCGGGAATGACGCCGTGGTGGGTGCCCAATCAGCCGCTGGAAAATGCCCACGCCGGGGCGTTTGACGACAGCCGCATTCTGGCGGACATCGCCCGGCGGCTGCGCGGAGAGGCGAGTTTTACCAAGCCGCCGGCCATGCCGTTGCCGAAGGAGTGATTTCCGTGACCCTGCGATTGCTTGAGCGCCTGCGGCTACATGCGGTCGATCGGCCGGGGGCGATCGCCATTGTGCAGGCGGATGCGCCGGGGTGGCGGCCGCTGACATGGAAGGAATTGCACGCGGACGTGGGCGCACTGGCCGGGCATCTGCGGCAAGTGATTGCGGATGGCGGCACACTCTTGCTGTGCTGCCCCAACCAAGCGGAATACATCGTCGCGTATCTGGCGATCGTTTCCACAGGTGCGGCGGTGTTTCCGATTTCGCCGGAGCTTACTGTCGTTGAAATTGCCACGGCCGCTGAGCGGTCGGGTGCGGCGGGAATTCTCGCGCCCAGCGCTCTGCTGCAATTGCTGGATAAATCTAATCTCGACGCGCTTCTTCGCATTCCGCTGGATGATGTGATCAGGTCGGCGCTGGGCGCACAGCGCCCATCGAGGATGGGATCGAGCGCCGCCGCCATGCTGCTGCAATCCTCGGGCACGACTGGCCAGCCCAAGATCGTGCGCCGCGGCGCGGCGGCGCTGGACGCGGTTTCGGAGGCAATGGTGGAGGCGGTGGGCTTTCGCCCTTCCGATCACGTGCTGGCCTGCGTGCCGCTGTGCCATTCCTATGGCGTGGAACATGGCCTGCTGGCGCCCATCTTCGCGGGATCGTGCATTCATCTCTGCCGCGGCTTTGAGCTATCGGTGGTGCAGCGGGCACTGTCGCAAGAGCAAATCACCCTCTTCCCGGCCGTTCCGTTCATGCTGGAAATGCTTTGCCAACTGGTGGATGACGTGCCGGCGACCAAGCTGCACAAGGTTTATTCCGCCGGCGGCCGGCTGCCGGCGACGGTGGCGGAAGTCATCCAGCACCGCTTTGATATCCGCATCGGACAGGTTTACGGCGCCACCGAAATCGGCTCGGTGACGTTTAACGATCCATCCTCGGCCGAGTTTGATCCAACCACCGTTGGCCTGCCAATGCGCGGCGTTTCCATCCGCATACTTGACGATGCGATGACGCCGCAACTGCCCGGAACGGACGGGCATGTCGCAATCGCGGCCGATTCGATGCTGAGCGAATATGTCGGTGGCGAGGCGGTGCATTTGCAGGATGGGCATTTTTTGACAGGGGATCTGGGGCGGGTGAACGAGAGCGGCGCGCTGACCATCACCGGCCGAACCAAGCTGCTGATCGACGTCGGTGGGTTGAAGGTGAATCCGCTGGAAGTGGAGGAAGTGCTGGCCCGCCACCCGAAGATCGCCGAGTGCGTCGTCGTTCCCATCGAGATCACCCAGACCGTCTCGCGACTGAAGGCGATCGTGGTGGTGCGCGAAGGTGAAGTTTCCGAGGCGGAGCTGCGCCAATTTGCGCGGCAGAATCTGGCATCCTACAAGGTTCCGCGCGTGTTTGAGATGCGCCCGTCGCTGCCGCGATCGGCGGCAGGCAAAGTCCTAAGGCACTTGCTCTAAATAGCAGCACCCGCTTCAATGCATGCCGCCAACCCACCTTACTACACCGTACTCGGCAAGCAGACAATGTCATCCTGAGAGGCTGTGACGCGCGGCTATTCAACCAACCGGCGGCTGCATAACCAAACACGGGGATGTACAGGTGCGGCACAATGGTTATAGTGAATCGAGGGTCGCTTGGCGCAGGCTGGCCACTGAACAGTTTTGTATGCGGCTCCTAAAGCGCTGGTCACGCGTACACATTGGAGAGGAGACGAATATGTCGCGACGATTTGGCATTTTGCTAGGATTGATCGTCTTGGGCAATGCGGTGGTTCTACACGCGGCTGATGAGCTGGTTGGACGTCCTGGGCTAGCACTAAAGTTTGACGTAGACGGCAACCAGGCGAAACTAGTTGTGGCTTTCGATTACCTTCGAGAAGCACAAGACCGTCCGCGGTTCGAGGGCGTGAGACGCTACACCTACGATGTTGCTCTCGGCGAGACGCCGATCCGCGTGGGCTGGAAGGGGCAGAAGCTTCTGACGGTGTTGTTCGACGGTGTAAAATATGGTTATACCCCCGGTTCCGTTGACCGACAGGAGAATGGCACGGTCAGTATCACTCCGGCAGATGCCAAGGCGGGCACGTTTAGGATCAGGGGTGTTTATCACTATTCCGATCAGCTGTTCATCATTGATGCCGTCGTGCAGGCGGGAGATCCAGTACTCTTGTATGAGAAGGCAGCAGCCAAATGAGGGCCGAGATGCATCGGTCCGCTCCGGCGTTACCCTCGCGATAACTGCAGGGCCGACAACTTAATCCGCGGCCGCTTGGTCACCTGCTCCCATGTATCGCCAATACCTACTCATCCTGCTCCTATTGGCAATCTCCGGATGCGCGGCACGGCTGCCGACTTATGAATGGGTGGATCATGACACGGCCATCAAGACGATCGTTGCCCGCGACAGCCAGATCAGGACGGTGACGGCGCAGGCCGAGCTTATTTTTGAGCGCCCTGACGGCAATTCCATTCGCCTCGATGGCGCGTTCGCAACCAGGCTTCCCGATTCCCTGCGCCTGCGGGCCTGGAAGCTGGGGACGGCCGTCTTTGACCTTACCCTGACCCCGCAGGGGTTGTGGATCATGGCCGGCGAGCAGGCCGGCAAACGCGATCCGCGGCTTAGTCAGAAGGTCAGCGCTGGCGAGCTTGCCAAGGTCTGGTCGCTGCTCAACGGCAACATCTTCAAAGACGCCGAGATCGTGGCATTCGACACCGCCGGCCCGCGTTTCACGATCAAGCAGGTGCTGGAAGATGACCGGGTGATTACCTGCGAAGTCGATCGCAAGACGCTCACGGCGCGGCGCTATCATCTTTTCGATCCGCAGGGGAAAGAGCGCTTCACGCTCGATCTCAACGACTACAGACGCCTCGCCAAGAACAGCACGCTGGTCTGGCCGATGGAGATCATCGCCGCCGGCGAAGGCGGGAAATTCACCGCCGATTTTTTCGATCTTTCGATCAATGCCGAGCTGGCGCCCAACACGTTTACTCCCCCGCGCCGCGCGGAGAAGCAGCCATGAGCGCTGGCGGCGGGCGGCTTTTCCGTGGCCTGTTTGACATTCCCATCCACCGCCCGCTGCTGACGCTGATCTTCAGCACACTGCTGGCGGTCGCATCGTTCTTCGCGGTATCGCGCAGCAAATTTCACGCATCGCTGGAGTCGATGTTCTCCACCCAGGACCGGGCCGGGCAGTCGCTGGTGCGCGTGCTCAACGACTTTTCGGTCGCCAGCGACCTGCTCATCCTGGTCAATTCGCCCGCCGATCATTCCGGCCCGGATGCCGAGCGGCTCATCGCCTTCGCCGGGCGCTTGCAGGCGGCGGTACACGCATCTCCCGGCACCGCTGCGCTTGTCGATGGCATCGTCTATCGCGCTGATGACCAGACCCGGCAATTTTTCCAGAACGTCCTGGTTCCCAACGGCTTTTTTTATCTCGACGACAAGCAGGTGGAGCTCGTCCGCCAGCGGCTCACCAAGCAGGGGATGAAGCGGCAGATCGAGCAGGATGAGGAGATGCTGGCCACGCCCGGGCCGGCGGCGGGGGCGCTGGCGCAGGTGGTGCTGCAGGATCCGCTGCGCCTGCGCGAATTCGTGATTCAACGCATCGCCGCGCAGAAGCCGTTCGACACGTATAAAGGCTCCGATGCGTTCATTTCCGCGGATGGCCGGAGTTTGTTGATTCGCGTGCTTGGCCGCCAGCCGCCCAGCGAATTGGAGTTCGCCAAGCAGCTCACCAGCGCCATCGAAACCGCGGCTGAGTCGGCGAATTCTGATCATCTTGAAGTGAAACTCACCGGCGCCTACGCCATCGCCGCCGCCAGCGAACGGTCGATCCGGCACGATACCACCGCCAGCGTCGTCTCCTCGGTGATCCTGATGCAGATTCTTTTTTTGCTGGCCTACCGCAACCCCTTCCGCTTCGCCCTGGCGTTCGCGCCGGTGGCGATGGGCATCCTGATCGGATTCGGCGTGCATGCACTGTTCTCGCCGGAGTTGACGCCGCTGACGGCGGTCATCGGCGCACTGCTGGCCGGCATGGGGATCGATTACACGATCCAGTATCTGTCGCTGTATGAAACCGAGCGCTCGGCCGGATTGCCTGCCGATCGCGCTGCCAGCGCCACGTTGGGGCGCACCGGCGGGGCGTTGACGGCGGCGTTCATTACCTCCACCATCGGCTTCCTCGCCATCGTCGGCTCGACGGTTCCGGCGCTGCGCGATTTCGCGGTGGTCGGCACGCTCGGGCTGGCCGGGGCATTCTTCGCCGCCATCACGATTTTGCCGGCGGTGCTGGTGTTGACCGACCGCAGGCGCACGGCACCATCGACAATGGCAGACAAGAATGTCTGCCCCACCGGAGACCAGGCAGACAGGAATGTCTGCCCCACCACAGTGCGGCTGCGCTTCACGCTGGAACCGCTGTTGGCGTTCGTGCTGGGGCGGGCGAAGCTGTTCGCAGCGCTGGTGATCGTGCTGTTTGTCATCGCCTGCGGCATCACTCTTATGCCCGGCGAGATCATGCCGTTGGAGTCGGACCTCACCGTGATGCACCCGCGCCCGAATCCCGCAATCGATGCCCAGAATGAGCTGGCCCGCCGGCTGGGATTTTCCCCCGAGCCGCTGATCGTTTATCTCCACGCCGATTCGCCGGAGGCGCTGGTGTCACTGGCTCATCGAGTCAATGAACGGCTTTCCACTCCTTCAGCTCGTGCTGCCAGCGTCGAGCGCAGCGTCGGGCTGGCCACCCTGCTGCCTGATCCCGCCAGGACGCCAGAACGCCTGAAGCAGATGCAGTCCATTGACGCGGAAGCGGTTGTCGCCAACTTTCAATCCATCATTGCCGACAGCATCTTTGACGAATCCGCCTATCAAAAATATGCCGAGTTCCTGCGGATTTTGCTGACGCGGAGGAAGCCACCGGACGCTCAGGACCTGATCCAGAATCCTGGGATTGCCAAACTGTTCCTGCCTCGAAGTGCATTCGCTCCCGCCGCGCCTCCGCCGACCGAAGCGATGACCCTGGTGTTCGTCGACAACGCGATGAACCAGCGGGCGGAGCGCAGCCGTGTTATCAATGGTGTGCGCGGGCTGCTGGCCGATCTCCCCGGCGCCACGCTGACCGGCCTGAGTGTGGTCGGCGCGGATGCCGAAATCGCTGTCCGCCGCGACCTCCCCAAGCTGTTTTTCATCGCCGTGGCGTTGGTGGCGCTGTATCTGCTGTTTCACTTTCGCAACCTCAGCGATGCCCTGCTCACGCTGATTCCCACGATCTTTTCGCTGCTCTGCCGGTTGGCGCTGGCGCGGCTGATCGACCAGAAGCTGAACATGGCCAACCTTCTGTCGATCCCCCTGCTGATCGGCATCGACATTGACTATGGGATTTTCCTGGTCAGCCTGGCGCGGGTACACCGCCTGCAGCGCGACAGCGCTGCCACCCTGCTTACCCGCCTGGCCTCCAGTTCCCACGCCATTTTGATGTGCGCCATCGCCACGTTCCTTGGCTTTGGCTCGCTTTATTTCACCAGCGTCCCGGCCATTCGATCGCTGGGGCTGACCGTGGCGGTGGGTATCGTCGCCTGTGTGTTCGCGGCGTTCTTTTTGCTGGCGCCGCTGCTGCTGCTGAGGCAGGGAAAATTGAAACGTGAAACGTGAAGAGGGCGGCGCACCGGCGCCTCTTCACGTTTCACGTTTCATGCTTCCCCTCAATGGCAAGCGGCCGGGCGCTCGATCCTTCGAGTGCCCGGCCGCGGCTTCCATGACTGTGGAATGAAACTTATGCGGCGATGACCGAGGCGTCGTCAAAGTCACCAATCTCGGGGGCTTCTTCGGCATCCACCGACTGCATCACCGGCGTGACGCGCTCGACCTTGCGGGCGGCGGCTTTGCGACTGCGGCGGCTGCGCCCGACCGTCTGCTGGTCCACGGTCGCCTTGCGGGTTGGGTTTTCATTGGCCACCTGCACGGCCGTCGAGGCGTCCGGTGCATAGAGATCCGCCCCGATCTCCTCGGCCAGCCCCTCGGCGCGCTTGTAGATCCCGCCGCAGCACATCACCTGCATCTGCGGGCAACTGTTGACCTCGCGGAGATAGTCGATCAGCTTGCGGACCGCGGGGACGCCGGCCGGCAGCGTGCCGAACATCACCAGCAGGTCCGGCCGCAGATCGCCGATCAGCTTCAATACTTCATCTTCGGGCACCCCACCGCCGGCAAAGCGGACGGTATACCCATCGGCCTCAAACAAATCGGCGCAGATCTGGCCACCCAGTTCTTCCGGCTCGGCGTTGCCGCAGAAAATCAACACGTTCTTGCCGTTCGACGGTTTGGCCGACAGCTTGGCGGTAAGCTGGTCGGTGATGGTTCGGTTCAAACGGGTGGCGAGGTTAAGGCTGGAGATGCTGATGCGATCTTCACGGTGGAGCGACTGCAGCAGTTCCATGGTCGGCCAGACCAGTTCATTGAGCAGGTCGCGGACTTCGGTGCCGCCGGCGATGGCGGATTCGATCAGCTTGCGGCAGGCGATGCGGTCGCCGGCGATGAGCGGTTCGAGGTAGTTCTTGATCAGGTGTGCGGGGGTGACAGTGTTCATGGATGCCTTTCGGACGTGGCCGAGTTCCTCTGCGGCGTCTGTCCAGGTTAACATTGGGAGGCATCCGTGCCGCCGATTTTTGCCGTCATATGTTAAACTGGATAACATATGACAGTTGTTCTATCGGCAGCTCATTCTTTTTACTTTACCCATATTAACGCGCAGGATGTGCATGTTTAGAGATAAACACCTGATAATACAGTGATTATGTATATTACCTATTTTAACTCTAAGATTACGGTAGGCCAGTCCTCCGCCGACTGCGCGCCTCTCTCCCCGACAATTGAGCAGCCCGGAGTAGCGTAGGCCTCTTCAGCCAGTGCCCGCATCGGCGAACGGATTGGCAGGGGCCGGTAGTCGGGCCGCCCTGTCGATACCTCCCGCCGGAGAAATGCCAGCCGCATACGCTCGGGCAGTTCATAGACATAACGGATTGGCTTGCCGGAATCGTCACACACCAGCGACAGCTTCAGAGACTCCGCCTGGGCGCGCGAAAAAAGCATTGGCCAGGTCGGTTGGACGACTGGCAGGCCACCGGCGACTTTGTCGGGCGAGGTTTGATAGGACCAATGATCGAGTTGCGTCATTCCGGGGTGTTGAACTAATACCGCCCCGCCGCTTTGCATCACCGGGGCGTGGCCGTTGCGCCAAAGCAGAGTCCTTCCCACCGCGAGGGCACAGAGCACCGCCAGAGCGACGGCGGCAAATCGGCTGCGCCATAGCGACAGCAGCAGGGCAAGAATCGAAAACGCGACCGCGCCAAATATGATGTGCAGGCGAAAGGCGGCCGGCCAACTGGGAACCCAGGAATAAGTGGGCAGATACGGATCCTCATTGAACTCGGCCGACAGCGGGCCGGCGAGATTGGGAGCAAGGATCCAATATCCTTCGCGCTGCTGCGTCCAAGGCCAGTTTTGGTCCGGGCGGGCATCCGTGCGCACGATGAGGGTGGTGTTGTTGGCCAGAAATTCCGCGAGCCGCGGCCTGATGGTCTGGAAACCGGCGGCGTCGAGCACCAGCGCATCGAGAATCTGCCACGCCTGCGGAGAACCGGCGAGAACATCGGCGACGTCCACGGTCACGATCACGGGCGATTGCTCGGGAAAAAGCGAGGTCGCCAGGGCGTTGTCGGCCGGGGAGGTGAAGGCAATGAGGCGCTGGTCATCTGCCAGAATGCGCCAGGGAAATTCGCTGTTGCCGCTGCGGCCCTTGAGCGACCAGCGGGCGCGCTCGGCGCGGGTGAGCAGCAGGAGTGGGATGGTGATGTCGCTGCCGGCGGGCGGAGAGATGGTTGTCGACGTCAGGCCGTCGGCGGTGAGGGAAATCACCTGGCCGCGCCCAACATCTTCTCCGCTGGCGCGGAGCAGCACCGGGGTAAATTTGCCGATGCGAGCATATCCCGCAACCGCAGAGGAAAGGCGAATGTCGGCGCCGGCCGGTGACGCCAGGAGGGTGAGAAACAGCGCCACCCACCTATAGCAAGAAGATGCCAGACTGCGCTGCATCATAGAGGCCGCTCTGGGTTCTTATTAGTTGTTGCCGGGCGCTGGTTGCGCGAACGGGTGAGAAGATCGAACATGGCCTGAAGCAGCAGGCTGATTCCCGCGCAGGCCAGGAGCAGCCCGAGGGCGACAAAATATTTGTTGAGATTCCAGCGCGGAAAGAGCAACGGCGCGCAGATGAGCATTCCCGCCAGCAGGAGAAGCAGCAGGATCATCAGCGCCGGGCGGCGGCGCGGAGGAGTAGGATCGGCGGCGGGCATGGTAATCATTGTACAAGGAAAATAGCGATCTTCCTTATGTAGGGTCCGCTTCACACGATTGCGCGCCAGGGTGTTTCAAATTCGCGCTATCT
>DAIOHQ010000119.1:0-13965 GCA_036744635.1 Tepidisphaeraceae bacterium
GCGGTGATTGCCTGGCGGGCGGAGGAAGCGGTCTAGCGAAGTTGTTGGCCCCTTGGTTGAAGGGAGCGCCATCGGCAGCGATGTGAGGAATCGGTAGGACGCCTCCGGCAATGGACATTTTCGCGGGGGTTCACAGCAGTATCGGACCGGCATTATCCACAGTACGGCAATGCGACTGACTGTTCCTCTTGTGGCAATGCATGTTGTTGGGTTGGAAATGTATTGCCGACTCGGCAAAATGCATTTTCTTCGCTTAGGCGGCGCGCACGAATAACTTGTGCAATTTTCTCGTCGCCGCTCGGATTTTTCCGTCGATCACTCGCGTCGTCTGCATAGGTTATTCGTGCGCGACACCTTAGCTGTGCGTTTTTCCGGCTTGGTTATCGACTTTTCCGCAGGGTGTGCGGCATTTCGCGGGGGGCATTCGTTGCACGGATGGCTTGGAAGGAGCAAGGGCATGGGCCATCCCAATCGAGGTGGCGACTGCCGTGCCATTCACGTCCATCAAAGAGTTACCTGTGTGTCATCGTGGCAGGTTTTCGCAAGCTGCGGTGTCCCTCTTATTTACTCTGTTGGGGGTGAGCTTGCCGATTTCGACGTGCGTCACCTTTTCGCCTCCGTCACCTTTTCGCCTCCCTTACTTACTCGTCCCGGCGGCGGGTTTTCATAAGCTGCAGTGTCCCTCTTACTTACTCCCTCTTACTTACTCCCCTCTTACTTACTCAATCTCCATTAAGGCGGTGAGTTGGCTTCGTGTCACCTTCTACACATTCAAAGTGCAGCGCAAACTAACGGGTATCCGACGTGGTCGTTTCATGTTGGATGGCCCAGTATGGGCCGGGAACTCCCTGTATGAGTTGCCGGTAGGCTTCCTGTGCAAGATCAAGGGAGGGGAACCTCAATTGCAGCAGAGACCCGGTGCGCACGTGGACGCCGCCGGCGCTCTCCATGGCTTGCTTGAGACGCTCGAGAGTGACGGGATCAGAAGGTTTTCTCATGGCGACGATGCTGTAAGGGAGATAGCCCATTTGCATCGCCTCCTGCTGAGTCAGTCCCATCGCAACTGTGATCGAATCCTTGCCAAGGACTCCCGCTTTGCAATAAGCGTCGAGAATGACGTTCGATCGCTCGGCCCGGTCCATCTCGGACCATCGATCCCAGATGACCACGACGTGACGGGTGCGGGTCTGAGGAATGCGATCCTGGAGAACGAAGGGCTCGTCGAGCGCTTCTGGCGCTTTGACGCGTTTGGCAAGTTCGTCGACAAGCTTACTCTTCGTGCGGTCTATCAGCGTTTGAGTCGCCATGAACTATCTCCAGAGGCGCGTCGTGTGAGCGCGAAACTAGGTTGCGGCGTCGATCACGGCCCGCAATTCATTATCATAGGGCCTGTTGGCGCGATAGCGAAGGAACTCAACCCAGCAGGAAAAAACGTTGTCTGCGTGCCACTTCATCTGATTGGCCATCGCAGGATCCATTGGCGTCCGCCCCGGCATTGTGCGGGCCTGTTCGAGCAGGCGAGCCCAACCCACCACATGATGACCCGCGGATGGGCCGGGTGGTGTCGTATGCCGAGGTAAGAGCTTCATGCCATCAATGGCGCTTTCCGCTGGTTTGCGGTGAAGTTTCGCGTCAATGATTGTACCTGGGACCAGACCAATCGTGCGGTAGTAAGCCACCTTCAGGCGGATTTCGATGGAATAGCCATAAAGGTAGATCGCGCCCAGATGTTCACCTTGAGCGTGCAGTGTCCGCGCTTCACGAAATCGAAGCGGAGCCGCCGCTTGCAGCTTCGCAAGCGTGTCCACACCGGCGCGGCGAACCAGCGTCAGTGCCATATGGTTCTCCAAGCGCGGATATGCTGCACGCGGCGCGGGCGCGTGAAGTTCAGGCAGGCCTGAGTGTCGTCCGCCGTTTTCGTCATCACGAGGAAGGTAATCGGCGAAGGCCGGATGGGCAACGCGGGGTTGTGGTCTACGCAAGTGAGGGTGGGGGCATTAGAATCAACTCGCATATGAAAGAGCGTGTGACGATTTTGGGCGATGGGGCGATGGCTACGGTTTGCTCGATTCTGTTGGCTACGGGGGGGCATGAGGTGACGATGTGGGGGGCGTTTGAGGAGTCGATCGAGCGGCTGATTCAGAACCGGGAGAACCAGCGGCTGCTGCCGGGGGTGCGGGTGCCGGAACGGGTGAAACTGACGGCCAACGATGCGAGCTGTTTCGACGGGGCGACGCTGGTGCTGTCGGCCGTGCCCACGCAGTATATGCGCGGGGTGTGGGAGCGGCTGAAGGCGCATCTGCCGAAGGGGGCGGCGATCGTCAGCGTGGCCAAGGGGATTGAGAACGACACGCTGCTGCGGCCAACGCAGATCATCGAGGACGTGCTGGTGGGGACCGGGTTTGGCAATGGCGCCGCGAAGATGAAGGAGCGGGAATGGACGGTGGCAGCGCTGAGCGGGCCGAACATCGCCGCGGAATTGGCGCGGTATCTGCCGGCGACGGCGGTGGCGGCATCGGCCAGCGAGGAGTTGTCCAGGCGGGTGCAGGAGGCGTTTTCAACGCAGTGGTTTCGGGTGTACACGAATACGGATGTCACTGGAGTCGAGCTGGCGGGGGCGACGAAGAATGTGATCGCGCTGGCCGCGGGGATTTTGGATGGATTGTCGGCGGGGAACAACGCCAAGGCGGCGCTGGTGACGCGCGGGCTGGTGGAGATCACCCGGCTGGGGGTGGCGATGGGGGCGCGGGAAGAGACGTTTGGCGGGCTGGCGGGATTGGGCGATCTGATCACGACCTGCGTCAGTCCCGAGGGGCGCAATCGGCGGGTGGGGGAGCAGATCGGCAAGGGGAAGAAATTGAACGAGGTGCTGGGAACGATGGAGAGCGTGGCCGAGGGCGTGCCGACCACCAAGGCGGTGGTGGAGTTGGCCCGGCGCAATCATGTCGAGATGCCGATCACCGAGGCGGTCTATTCGGTGCTGTTTGGGGGGAAAGATCCGATTGATGCGCTGACGGATTTGATGACGCGGGATCCGAAGGCGGAGCATTGAGGGGAAAATGCAGGTTCACCGCGGAGACGCAGAGAACGCAGAGAAGAGGGAGGAGAAACGTGAAATGTCAAACATGAAGAGCAAGGTGCAGTTGGAGTTTCGCGTTCAGCACTTTTCCTCGGCAATCACCCGTGACTTGGTGGTGAATGATCGGGTGTAGCGCGGAATATTCCGCCTGCTGATCAGACTCCGTACACTTCGGCGGCTTTGCGGCGCAGGTGGCGGAGAAGGGGATCGGCGCTGAGGGGTTTGCCGGTGATGCGCTGGACGAGCGCGCCGGCGCGGAAGGTTTTGCCGTGGCGGTGGATTTTTTCGCGGAGCCAGGCGAGCAGGGGGGTGAATTGGCCGCGGGCGAACTGTTGGTCGAGTTGGCCGAGATCGTGCTGGGCCTGCTCGAAGAACTGGGCGGCGTAGAGATTGCCGAGGGTGTAGGTGGGGAAGTAGCCGATGGCGCCGCCGCTCCAGTGGATGTCCTGCAGGCAGCCGCGGGCATCGTCGGGGACGTCGACGCCGAGATAGGCCTTCATGCGCTGATTCCAGGTTGAGGGGAGATCGGCGACGGGGAGGTCCCCGGACAGCAGGGCCTGTTCCAGTTCAAAGCGCAGGAGAATGTGGATGTTGTAGGTGGCCTCATCCGATTCGGTGCGGATGAGCGAGGGGCGGACTTCGTTGACGGCGGCGTACCACTGGTCTTCGGAAACATCGCGCAGGGCGCTCGGGAAAGCGGATCTGGCTTTGGGAAGAAAGAATTTCCAGAACGGGCGGCTGCGGCCGACGAAATTTTCCCAGAGGCGCGACTGGGATTCGTGAATGCCGAGGGAGACGTATTCGCCGCGCGGGATGCCCCAGTGTTCGGCGGGGAGGCCCTGGTTGTAGAGGCCGTGGCCGGTCTCGTGGAGGACGCCGAAGAAGGCGTCGGGGAAGTAGCGCTCATCGTAGCGCGTGGTCATGCGGGTGTCGCCCGGGCCCAGGCCGGAGCAAAAGGGGTGGACGCTGACGTCGAGGCGGCCGGAATCGAAGTCAAAGCCGACTGCGCTGGCGGCGGCGCGGGCGAGGTCTTCCTGGGCGGCGGGGGGATAGGAGCGCTCGAGAATTTCGGCGGGTGGCTTGCGGCCGGAGTCTTTGATCTGGCCGATCAACTCCACGAGCGGGGCGCGGAGGGAATTGAAGACGTTGACGAGATTGGCCGCGGTTTCGCCCGGTTCGAATTCATCCAGCAGGGCGTCGTAGGCGGTGGTGCGGAAGCCGACGCAGTTGGCCTCCTGGCGTTTGAGGTCGAGGGTCTTGGTGAGCCAGGGCGCAAAGAGGGAATAGTTGGATTTCTTGCGGGCATCCACCCAGGCGTGCTGGGCGAGAACTCCGGTCCTGGCCATTACTTCGACCAGGGCGGAGGGGAGCCTGGTGGCGCGATCGTACTGGCGGCGGGTTTCGCGGACGTTGACGGCCAGATCGCTGTGGGGATCGCGGGCGAGGTCGGAGGTTTCCAACTCGCCGAGCCAGGCGCCGATGCGCGGCGAGGTAAAGCGCTCGTGGCTCATGCGGGCGAGGAGAGAGATTTGATCGGCGCGGTGTTCAGAGCCGCGCGGCGGCAGTTGCGTCTGCTCATCCCAGTGCAGGAGAGAGGAGACCGAGGAGAGCAGGGAGATTTCCCGCAGTTCTTTAATCAAGTCGTGGCAGGTTGCGTTGTCGCTCATGGGGGCAATTGAAACATGCGGCGGGGGCAGCGTCCAGCACGCCTCACATAGCTTGGAAGTGACCCAGCTTCGACAGCGCTTTCAATGTCATTCTGAGGTACTCCGAAGAATCTGGATGGACTGGCGGTCGAGGCCAGATCCTTCGGAGTACCTCATGATGACAGTGCGCGCATACAATTGCGCGCGAGTCAGGATGGAATACAAAACCCCGGGCCTTCGCGGTCGTATAAACTATTTGGGTTTAACCACGATACGGGGAGTTAGCCATGCCACTGGAAATTCTGGAAGAAAAGCAGCGGCTGAATTCGCTCAAGGAGATGCTGCACCAGTTCAGCGGCGAGGCGGCCGAAGAGCTCATCGAGCGCAAGGACAACGGAGACGTGCAGTGCTTTGCCTGCGGGCATCGCTGTCTGGTGAAGCCGGGGCGGGATGGGGTGTGCCGGGTGCGCTTTAACGAAGATGGCAAGCTGCTGGTGCCGCGCGGATATGTGGGGGCGCTGGCGTGCGATCCGATTGAAAAGAAGCCGTTCTGGCACGTGCTGCCGGGGAGCGATGCGCTGACGTTTGGCATGTTGGGGTGCGATTTTCACTGCGGATATTGCCAGAACTGGGTGACGAGTCAGATGCTGCGGGATCCGGATGCGGTGGCCCGGCCAAAGCGGACGACGCCGAAGGAACTGGTCGATCTGGCGATACAGCATCGCGCGCCGGTGGTGGCGTCGAGCTACAACGAGCCGCTGATCACCAGTGAGTGGGCGGTGGAGGTTTTCAAGGAAGCCAGGTCGCGCGGGCTGCGCTGCGCGTACATTTCCAACGGCAACGGCACGCCGCAGGTGCTTGACTACATTCGGCCGCACGTGGATGCGTACAAGGTCGACCTGAAGACGTTCAATCCGAAAAATTATCGCCAGCTTGGCGGGGTGTTGGAGAATGTCACCAGCACGATCCGCATGTTGAAGGAGCGCGGATTCTGGGTGGACATCGTGACGCTGGTGGTGCCGGGGTTCAGCGACGATGCGGATGATCTGAAGCGCATGGCGGATTTTCTGGCCTCGGTTGATCCGCTGATGCCATGGCACATGACGGCGTTTCATCCCGATTACAAGATGACCGATGGGTATCGCAGCACGACGGTCGAGGACCTGCTGAAGATCGTGGAGTATGGCAGGCAGGCGGGGATCAAATACCTGTATCCGGGAAATCTGCCGGGACAGGTGGGGGAGGGGGAAAACACGCGCTGCCATCACTGCAATGCGACGGTCATCCGGCGTTATGGATTCTTGGTGACGGAGAACCGGGTGGGGGAGAATGGACTGTGCCCGGATTGCGGGAAGGGGCTGCCGGGGATTTGGGGGAAGGCTTCAGGACATGGGGACGGACGGGTGCGCGGGCTCGTGTAGGGTGCTTTCAAAAATCGGCGGAGGACGGGCCAATGAGTACATTGTCCCGTGGCAGACAGGAATGTCTGCCCCACCGAAGAGAATTATTGAAACAGTCCGTTAACCGAACTTGGCGAAGCAGCGGTCGACGCGGGCGAGGGTGGGGGATTTTCCGAGGAATTCCAGGCTTTGGAAGATGGGGGGGCTGATGGTGCCGCCGGAGAGGGCGACGCGCAGGGGTTGGGCGAGTTTGTTGAGGCCGAGCTGTTTCTGTTCGCCGTATTTGGTGACGGCGGCTTCGAGTGTCGTGTGATTCCAGTGGGTTACTGCAGCGAGAAGCGGCCGCAAATCGCGGAGGACTTTTACGCCTTCGCCATCGTTTTTGCGCAGGATCTTTTCTACCGCGTCGGGGGCGTATTCGATCTCGTCATCGCTTTGAAAGAGGAATCGTGACTTGTCATGCAGCTCGCGCAGGGTGCGGGCGCCGGGGGCCATGCGGATGAGCTGCGCGAGATGCTCATCCGTCCCGCGGTTCAGGGGAGAATCCGGATTGGCGGCCAGGAAGTCGCGCATGGCGCGCACGAGGTGCTCAATGGGCGCCGCGGCGATGGCTTCGGTATTGAAGGCCAGCAGCTTCTCGCGATTGAACTTGGCGTTGGAGCGGCCGACGTTTTCCAGAGTGAACAGCTCGGTCAATTCGGCCATGCTCATGCGTTCGCGGTCGCCGCCGGGATTCCAGCCGAGCAGGGCGAGAAAATTGTTCAGCACCTCCGGGAGATAGCCGTTCTTGCGGAAGTCGTGGATCATGATTTCGGGAAGGTCTGATTCCTTCAGGCCGACGGATTGCATGATCCGCGGCTGCTCGGAGAGATCGAGCTGCTTGGTGGGCTCGGCGAGCCATTCATGGATGCGCGCCTCAGTTAGGCCGGACTTGGCGGCGAGATCGGCGGCGGTGATTTTTTTGTTCTTGATCCACTCATTGGCGCGCTGGCGGATGCGGCGGTCGCGGTCGCGCTTGGAGAGTTTCTCGCCGGATTCGGGAGCGAGAATAACCGGCAGATGGCCGTAGGTCGGGCGCGGATAGCCAAGCGCCTCCTGCAGGGCGATGTGGTTGATGGTGTTGAGCATGTGCTCCTGGCCGCGCAGGACGTGGGTGATGCCCATCTCGGCGTCGTCGACGACCACGGCGAAGTGAAAGGTAGGCATGCCATCGGTCTTGCGAATCACGAAATCCTGGATCTGATTGGCGGCGAGCACGATGTCCTTGGCGAGGATGACATCGCGGAAACGATATTCTTTGATGGGGGTGGCGAAACGGACCACCGATGGCCGGCCTTGGGCGCGGCAGCGCCCTTCGACGTCGGCCGGGGGGCGCTTGTAGAGGTAGGTGCGTTTTTCTTTTTCTGCTTGTTTGCTGAGGGCTTCCAGTTCTTCGCGGGTTTCGAAGGCTTCGTAGGCGAGGCCGCGGGAGATGAGATCGGCGATGATCTTGTCGTAGACTTGCAGGCGTTTGGACTGATAGACGAGCTGCGGGTTATCCCATTGCAGGCCTAGCCATTTGAGGTCTTCGAGAAGCTGGTTGGCCGATGCTTCGGTCGATCTTGCCAGGTCGGTGTCTTCGATCCGCAACAGGAATTGCCCGCCGGTGTGGCGGGCCAGCAGCCAGTTGAAGAGGGCGGTGCGGGCGCCGCCGACGTGGAGGTAGCCGGTGGGGGAGGGGGCGAAGCGGGTGATGACTCTATCTGCGGCCATGGCGGGGATTATCGAGTGCGCGTGCGCAATGGCAAGGATTGCTCATCCGGGTAGTGGGTCAGTTTGGGTGCCCACGGGTCGGCGTACTCGCAGACCTGTGTCTTACCGCGTCGCTACGCGGCACAGGTCTCGGAGTACCGCGACCTGTGGCACCCAGAAATTTCAAACTGACACATTGCCCACATCCGCCCTGTGAGCGCGTCCGAAGCACCACATGTACATGCGGTGCTATCTGTCGGAGCTTGAACAGTTGGAAGCTTGCGCCGATCAGCGACGTGGCGCATAGCGCGCATAAAAAAGCCGTCCCGGGCAAGGACGGCTTCGAATGGGGCTGATGAAGGATTCTTCGGGTTGTGGGAGAAAAAAGAATCCTTCACATCGGGGGAAAGAATGGGCTAAGTTATAATCCCGCCACGCATAACCATAGTGGGACTGCAAAGGGTATTAGCAGGGTCGGTGCCAGATTTGGAGCCACTGCGACGCGTCGCGAGCATTGATAGCGCAACAATCGTACTGGTAAGTTCTTATGCATCGGTCGGAAAAATCGCATTGCATGGACGGAGGCACGGACGGCGCGTTTTTCTCCGACAGATTGGCCGATTTGTCGCGACAGGCGGGCTAAAATGGCCGGTTTGCGTACGGAATTACCCCGCCCCTCTACCGGCACGGCGAATCCGGTTATAGTCTGACCTTCAGGAGACTGAACAGATGCGCATTTTAGTCAGCGGCGGGGCGGGGTTCATCGGATCAAATCTGGCCAGAGGGCTGGATCGGCAGGGGCACGAGGTGGTGGCGGCGGATTCGTTCCTGTCGGCCCATTTTTCCAATCTGGTTGAGTTCGGCGGCGACATGCTGACTCTGCGGGATCACGAAGACGTCGAGTCGATGATTGCACAGGGTTCGTTTGATGCCATTTTCCATCAGGCCAGCATCACCGGTGTGGTGGGGGCGAGCGGGGAAAATTTTTCCGACCAACGGCTGATGATGCGCAACAACGTGGAGATGTTTCGGCGCATCCTGGACTGGGCGGCGATGACCAAGGCGCGGGTGGTCTGGGCCAGCAGTTGCAGCGTGTATGGACGCGGGCCGGTGCCGATGAAGGAGTCGCAGCCGCCGGACCCGCTGAATATTTACGCCTTCAGCAAGCTGACGATGGAGCGGATGGCTCTGCGCTATGCAGCGAAGCTGGCGCATCCGATTATTGGGTTGCGCTACACCAACGCGTATGGCCCCGGCGAGGATCACAAGGGAAAGCTGGCGAGCATGGTGCATCAGCTCGCCAAGCAGATGCGCGAAGGGAAGCGGCCGCGAATTTTCCGGCCGGGGGAGCAGAAGCGCGATTTTGTCTATGTTGATGACGTGGTGCAGGCGAATCTCAAGGCGCTGCAGGCGCGGGAAAGCGGCGTGTTTAACGTCGGGTGTGGCCGGGCGTTTACGTTCAACCAGGTCGTGGCCGAGCTCAATCGGGTGCTGAGGACAAACCTCGAGCCGGATTATTTCGACAATCCCTACAGCTTCACGCAGGATTGGACGGAAGCGGACCTGACCAAAGCGCGGAAGGCGCTTGGATATGAGCCACAGTTCGACTTACGGAAGGGGATTGAAGCGTATCATGCGTCGGGAAAACTCGGCATCAGCACGAAATAGCCGAGGAATTGGGTAGTAGTGGGTTAGTTTGGGTGCCACAGGTCGGCGTACTCGCAGACCTGTGTCTTACTGTCGCTACGCACAGGTCTCGGAGTACCGCGACCTGTGGCACCCATAAATTTCAAACTGACTCATTGCCAGGAATTGCGTGGTTCGGTGCTGGCCGCCGTGATACAGTATGACGGAGGACTTGCGATGAACGTTTCATTAAAACAAGAACTGGTGAAGCTTATCGATCAGCGACTGAAGAGTGGCACCTACGCCACGCCCGAGGACGTTGTCGCCGCCGCGATCGTCAACTTGGATCAGCAGGAGCGGCTGGGGGAATTTGAGGCGGGGGAACTGGATGCGCTGCTGGCCGAGGGGGAGAAGAGCATCGCGGAAGAGGGCACGCTCGACGGCGACGAAGCGTTTGATCTGCGCAAAGCTAATCGCGACCGGCAGCGCCTGGAGCAACATGCAGGACCTGCGCGAGGATGAGGTGGCGGGGGGATGCGCGGTGACGCGCATGTCGCTGCCCGTGAAGCTCGCGCTGGCGGCGATTCTACTGGCGGCGCTGGGGTTGCGGCTTTGGAAGGTGACGGCGGAGAGCATGTGGTTGGACGAGGGGGCCACCATTCTTCTGGTGCGCACGCCGATGAAGGGACTGCTGCGCAAGATTATCGACATCGAGCAGACGCCCCCAGCCTATCAACTGGTGCTGCACGGGTGGGTGGCGGTTTTTGGCGACTCCGAGTTATCACTGCGCATGCCGTCGGTGCTGATGGGGGTGGGGGCGGTGTGGGTGCTGTTTCTGCTGGGGCGGCTGCTGTTTGATGTGGGGACGGGATTGGTCGCGGCCGGGCTGCTGGCGGTTTCGATTTATCACATCAGCTACAGCCAGGAGGCGCGGGCCAACGGGATGATGTTTTTCCTGGCGGTGACGACGACGTATCTCTTCGTGCGGATGCTGCGCGAACGGCAGGCGTGGCTGCGCGCGGTGTATGTGGCGCTGGCGGCGATCATGCTCTACACCCATCTGTTTGGCGTCTTCACGGTTCTGCTGCACAACGTAATGTACCTGCTGCTCTGGTGGCGCGGGGGGACGCCGGGGATGAAGTTTCGGCAGTGGATCACGCTGCAGGCGGGGGTGGCGGTGCTGTTTGGGCCGTGGGTGAACATCGTGCTGTTCAACTGGCTGAAGGTGGTCACCAACGGGTGGTTCTGGATTCAGGAACAGCATAGCCAGGACATTCTGAATGCGCTGCTGCGCTACGCGGGAGGTGGGCAAAATCCGCAGGCGGGGGCGATCAACCTATGGGCGGTGCGGCTGCTTGCGGCATTGCTGGCGGGTCTGGCAGTATTGGCGATTGTGCGAAACTGGCGGCGGATGGGTGTCTGGCTGGCGGTGTTGTGGGTTGTCTGCTGCGTGATGGTGCCGGTGGCGATGGCAATCTTCACGTCACCGTTCTTTGCGCCGCGCTACGGGATTGCGGCGATGGCGGGAATTATTCTGCTGGCGGCGGCCGGGGCGCGGGCGCTGCCGTGGGAATGGCGCGGCGGCACGCTCGCTGTGCTGCTGGCGTGCGCGCTGCTGGCATTTCCGGTGGGCCGGATTCACAAAGCCCAGGTGCGGGAGGCGATGGCCGTGGTCAGCCGCGAGGCCGAGCCGGGAGACCTGGTTTTCGTGAGCACCGCGTACGCGATGCCGCTGATCAAGTATTACACGGAGCGGCAGGATCTGCGCTTCGACGGCAGCGATTTTCCGGGAGGCCTGCTGGGCGCCAGTGACCGGCCGCGGCATCTGTGGCTGATCCTCACCGACACCGCGTTCTCGGCGGCGGAAGTGCCGCCGGACAAATATCGAATTCTGCAATTGCTTCAGTTCAGAGATGTGGATGCGATCGAACTACAACGCGTGGACGATACGGCCAGGAACGAATGAGCCGAAAAACTCCTGCAAGTGCGACGGGGAGCTTTATGAGTTCGCGAGCTCGGGACAGTCGGGTTGGTGGATGAGGGAGAACGGTTTCTTGTGCGGAACCATGGGGAAAAAGCGCTGGAGGTAGAGGGAAAGCTCAAAGGCGCGCAGGCGCCAGCGAAGGGCCCAGACCGGCCTGGGGAAGACGTTGCCGGCCAGGATGGAAAACAGGGCGCGGTGCATCTTCCACGGCCCTACGCCGTTGAGGAACAGCTCGCGGAACGGGTGGGTGTAATACTGCTGGATGAGACGGAAGAAGACGCCGCTGGAGCGCTCGATGTAGCGGATGTAGTCCTTGCGCGCGGCGGCGGCGGTCATCTTGTTCTGTCGGATGGCAAGAATGTGATTGCAGGCCCGGACAGCGCCCATCATGCCGAGGCACACGCCGGTGGAGAAAATCGGGTCGAGAAAGACCGCGGCGTCGCCCAGGAGAAAATAGCCGTCGCCGGCGTAGGGCTTGCAGGTGTAGCTGAAGTCCGCGACGACGTGGTGGGTGGTGGGAAAAATCGCCTCGGCGGTGCGCTGCTTCATCAGCGGGCAGCGTTCGATGCCCCATTCCAGCATCTCGCTCGCCGGCAGGCCCACCGATTTCGCTGTTGCGTGGTCCATCACCAGGCCGATGCTGGTGCGTTTGTCGTCGATGGGGATCAGCCAGAACCATCCTTCATCACAGATGGCGATGAGCGGGTGGCCTTCTTCCCTGCCGGGCAGGCGGGTGACTTTTTCAAAGTGGCCGAAGTAGGCGACCTTTTGCAGATACGATTCGCTGAATGCCTTGCGGGTGTTGAGATGGCGGCCAACTATGGAGGATTGCCCGCTGGCATCGAGCAGCCAGGGGGCGGTCAGCTCTCCGCAAGAGGTGGTCACGCGGACATCGCCATCGGTGAGCTTCAGGATTTCCTTCACTGTGGTGTCCTGGCGGACCTCGGCGCCGGCTTTGCAGGCCTCATCCAGCAGCATCTTGTCGAAGCAGGCGCGTTCGATGTTGAAGGTGACGGTGGTGCCTTTGAGCAGGCCGCCGTCGAAGTTAAAGCGCTGGGTTTTCAGGTCATTTCCCATGCCAAACTCTGCGCCGTACTTGAGCACGTGGGGAAGCTGTTTCAGTTGCTCGCCGAGGCCAAGGTCCCCAATGAGCTTGTAGTTGACGGGCAGAAAGGACTCGCCGATGTGGAAGCGGGGGAAGACGGCCTTTTCGAGAATGACGACGCGCAGGCCGGCGCGGGCGAGGACCAGGCCGGCGGTGGCGCCGGCCGGACCGCCACCGATGATGATCGCGTCGAAATGGGAGGAATCGGACATTCTTGGATAGATCCTGTTTACAAGCGTGGTCAGTCGGCTGTCAGGGTCGCGAGGCCTTCGATTTCCACCAGAAGCTCGGGGCGGCAGAGATTGGCCTGCATTAATTCCAGATGATCGAGCGACGGAAAATGGTCGGCGATCAATTGTGCGATGGCGGCGCGATCTTTCGCGAGCACGTAATAGACGCGCAGGTCATGGAAGCCGCGCAGGATTTCAGGAAGCGCCCCATCCGATGGATCTGCGTCTGTCCCACAGCGGGCAGCCGAAATCAGGCTTGCGAGATTGTGGAAAGTCTCCATGCACTGGGCGTGCAGGTCTCCGGCGTGGACCGATGCTTCGCCGCGAACGCTGGCGGTGCCGCCGACGAGCACCAGTTGCCGGTGGTCGTGGGTGATGCGGGTGGCGCGGGCGAAGCAGGGGGGCAGCGGGCCGTAGCGTTTTGAATAATGGTAGGGCGCCACCTGGCGCGGGTTGTCGACGGCGGCGCCGGGGGTGTCGGCGGCGAGGCAGTGGATCACCAGATCCTTGCCGTGATGGCCGACGCCGGATGCGGTGGCGACGGCGCGGGGAAAGGCGCTGGCCGGTTCGCCGAACCAGTCGCGGAAGGCCGCGAAACGGCCGGCGTTGAAGACCATGTAGCGGTCGATCGCTTCGTCGATGCGGGCATTGATGTCGGGGATGTGGTTCCAGAACCGGATCGGATGTGGCCGGCCTATGGACTGCAGACGCCGGCGAATGATGCCGTAGGCTTCGGTGGTGATGCGCTGGAGGTCATCTGCCGGCAATGCGTCTGCATCCGAGATGCGCACGCTGATGAGGGCCAGGGAACTGGAAATACACTCTCGCGCAGCCAGCGCGCGATTAGGTGTCGCGAAGGGATGGCTCGGGACGTCGAGCAGTCGTTTCACCCATGGCGGCGGGGATGGCTCGCGCACCGAGGCGGCGGCCGGAAGGGGAGTGGAAAATTCCGGGGAGCTGGTCTTCATGTATGGAATCTGATGAAAATTTCAGCCGCCTATGATGCCGCGACGGCGGCGGAAAGGCAAACTGTAACTGCTTTGATACGTGTCAGGGAGTCGTGACATAATTGGTGGTGCGGACATTCTTGTCTGCAATGGCTGGATGAGTGGCAGGTGTACTCACCTGTCCGAATCCAGCCATATCTCGCGACAATGTGGCCGG
>DAIOHQ010000120.1:0-13847 GCA_036744635.1 Tepidisphaeraceae bacterium
GGCACGGGGCTACCAGCCCGTGCGCAAGAAGCGCAGCGCTCTGCCGTAGCACGGGTTTTCATTAACCCGTGCCAGACGATGCGCCATGCTCACACTCCTTTGGGATCGGAACATGTTTGGCACGGGCTGGAAACTGCTGGAAACCCGTGCTACATCCACACGTTGTGACTCGCGCGCTGGCGGGCTATAGTTCGCCGGGGTTCAAGGAGGGAGTGCAGAGGAGCGCATGGTTCCGTTGGTCGTGGACAACGTGGTGAAGCATTTCCGGCAGGGACAGTCGGAGGTGACTGCCCTGGCCGGGATCAGCCTGGAGGTGAACCAGGGGCAATTCCTGGCAATCATGGGCGCCAGCGGCTCCGGCAAGAGCACCCTGCTGCACCTGACCGCCGGACTGGCCCAGGCCGATTCCGGCCGCATCCTGATCAACGGCAGCGATCTCGGGCAGATGAGCGACCGCCAGCTCACGTTGTTTCGGCGGCGGCACGTCGGGCTGGTGTTTCAGTCATTCAATCTGGTGCCAACGCTCAGCGCGGAGGAAAACATCGCGCTGCCGCTGATGCTGGAAGGAAAAGCTGGAAAGGAAACAAACGAGAAGGTGGCCGAGTTGATGGAGACGCTGGGGCTGACCCGCCGGCGCGGCCATCGGCCCGATGCGATGAGCGGGGGCGAACAGCAGCGCGTGGCCATCGGCCGGGCGCTGGTGACCGATGCCGCGGTGATCCTCGCCGATGAGCCGACGGGAAATCTGGACTCGGCCAACTCCCGATCGGTCTGCGAGCTCTTGCGCGACCTCTCCGCCATTCATAACAAGACCATCGTGATGGTCACCCACGAGCCCAGCGTGGCCGCCTACGCGCAGGAAGTGGCGGTCCTGAAAGATGGCCGGCTGGTGCAGCGCTTCCCCACCGCCGGGCCGGAGGCCAGCCAGGAACTGGCGATGCGCTATCAGGAATGTTTGAGATAGTTGCCAGTTGTTAGTTGCCAGTTGCCAGTGAATTGCCATTGTCTTTCCTCGGTACTGGCAACTAACAACTAACAACTGGCAACTTCTTTCCATGATCTTACGCAAACTAGCCATCTCCCAATTCAGAACCCGGCGGATGCGGACGGCGCTGACGGTGGCGGCGATTGCGTTTTCGGTGAGCCTGGTGGTGGGGGTGACGAGCGGATATGCGTCGTTGCTGGGTGCGGTCCACGTGTTCATGAACCGCTTCATGGGCAGCACCGACGCCACGATTGTGCGGCAGTCGCGCGGCGGGCGCGGCGGGGTGCCCGAGACGCTGCTCGATGATCTGCGCGCCGATCACCGGGTGAAGGGTGTGCTGGGGCGGCTGGAAATGCCGGCCCGGCCGATGAACGCGGCCGGCCAGACCGTCGGGAAATTTCCCGGCCGGGTGGTGGGGGTGCGCCGGCCGGAAGACAAGCTGGTGGATTCGCTCAACCTGCAGGCGGGGAAGTGGTTTGACGGTGATGAGGGCAATGTCGCGGTGATCGATCAGGTGGCATCCGAGCAGTTGGGGGCGAAGATCGGGGATGATTTTTATCTGCCGGGAATGGCCGAAGATAAGCTCAAGCTGACGGTGGTGGGAATCGCGCTGAAGCCGGGATTCCTGGCGCATGCATCACAGACGATCTACGTGCCGCTGCGCACGCTGCAGGAATTCGTGATGGCCGGCGAGCCCAGGCAGGTTTCCCGGGTGATGCTGGAATTGCACGAAGGCGTGGACGCCCCGGCTTTCGCGGCCGAGTGGCAGCAGCGGCTGGGCGGCGTCGATCCAGCGCTGAAGATCAAGCTGGCTCGCGACAACAAGAGCGAGGTGGACAAGAACCTGCAGGCGGTGCATATCCTGAGTTACCTGGGCGGAACGATTTCGATGCTGGCGGCCACGTTCATCGTCTTCAGCACGCTGAGCATGGGGGTGGCCGAGCGCTCGCGCACGCTGGCGATGATGCGGGCGATCGGGGCGTTTCGCTCGCAGGTGGCCAAGCTGGTGGTCGTCGAGGGGATGCTGCTGTCGCTGGCGGGCGTCATAGTCGGCATCCCGCTGGGCCTGATGTGGGTGGGTTTGCTGGCATTGCGCTATAAGGAAGTATTCACCGCCGGCGTGTTGGTGAGCTGGGGCGGCGTGATGTTCGGAGCGATCGGATCGCTGACGGCGGCGCTGCTGGCGAGTCTGCTGCCGGCCTACAGCGCCATGCGGGTCAGCCCGCTGGAGGCGATGACCGATGCATCCGCTCCGCCGCGGCGGGGTGTGTCGATCGGCTGCGCCCTGGCCGGATTAGTGCTGATTGCGGTGGACCCGTTTCTGTTCTACGGCCCATTCCGCCCGGCCATGCTCCGCTTGGGGTTTGCGCCGGAAGTGACCAAGGGAATGCAGTTCTATGGGCATTTTGTCGTGGGGATGCCGGCGCTGATGGTCGGGTTTTTCCTGCTGGCGCCGCTGTTCGTCACTGTCATCGAACGCCTGCTGGCTCCGCCGGTGGCGGTGTTGTTTTTCTTGCGGCCAGCATTGGTGCGCCAGCAGCTTTCCAGCGGCGTCTGGCGGGCGGCGGGAACCTGCGCTGCCCTCATGGTCGGCCTGGCGACGCTGGTGGTGATGCAGACGCAGGGCAATTCCGCGCTCTCATCCTGGCGCCTGCCCGACAAGTTCCCCGACATCTTCATCACCATCAACTATCTCTTTACCAATGGCATCAAATCGGATCTGCAGCGAAAAATCTCCATGCTGCCGGCCGTCAAGCCGATCAACGATCCCAAGACCGGCCAGCGCATCGGCGGCGAGCTGATGGCCATCGCGGTGACATCGCCGGAGCTGGGCAGCAACATGATCGCCATCGCCGGCATGTCGCTGATGCCCAACGCGACGATGTTTTTCGGCGTCGATCCGGAAATCGGCGAGCGGATGATGGAGCTGGAATATCGCGACGACAATGGCAAGCCGGTCAGTCCCGACGAACAAAAACGGCTGGCCAAACAGTCCTATGAGCTGATGCGCCAGGGCCGGCACATCCTGATCACCGATGAATTCCGCCAGCTCAAGGGATTGAAGGTGGGTGACAAGTTTCCGCTGAAGACGCGGCACGGGATGGTGGATTACACCATCGCGGGAATCGTCTGGTCGCCGGGGCTGGACGTGATCGAAAGCCGCTTCGACATGGGCCAGCAGTTCAATCAGCGCACCGCCGCCAGCGTCTTTGGCACCATCGACGATGCCAAACGCGATTTCGGCGTTGAAGACATCTGGCTGTTCGGCGCCAACCTGCAGGGTGGAATTCCGCGCGACAAGCTCAAGGATGATCTGCAGGCGATGGTGGGGGGAATGTCGCTGGTGCAGGCCTACGACGTGCGCCAGATCAAGCATGACATCGAGACCGCGTTTCATCGCCTGCTGCTGATGATGAGCACCGTCGCCTTCGCCGCCATGGCGGTGGCCTCGCTGGGCGTGACCAACACCATCATGGCCTCCATCCGCACCCGGCGCTGGCAGTTCGGCATTCTCCGCTCCATCGGCGTCACCCGCGACCAACTGCTGCGCTTCGTGCTGGTCGAGGCGGTGCTGTTGGGAATCGTCGGGTGCGCCCTGGGCCTGGCCGCCGGCTTTGAGATCGTCCTGGACGCCAAGGCCCTCAGCGCCGCCATGCTCGGCTACAACCCCCCGACGGTGGTGCCGTGGGGCATCGTGTCGGTCGGCATGGGCGTGGTGATGTTCATCGCCCTCGCCGCCAGCATCGCCCCCGCCCTCCACGTCGCCCGCTCCGAACCCCTGACCCTCCTCGCCGCCGGCCGAGCGGCGACGTAGATTCCGTTTCGCTGCCGCAGTTCAGCTGTCATCCTGAGGTACTCCGAAGGATCTGGCTTGGAATGAAGATCCACGCAGATTCTTCGGCGTACCTCAGAATGACAGCAGCGCCTTTAGTATGGCGTCCACGGTCGAATACGTAACGGATTTCCACGCTGGGCGACTGCTCATGATGCTTTTCGCGCCATCTCCTTCGCCACATCCGACAGCTTCTGATGCGCCAACTCGCATGCGTAATCCACGCGGATCGTCTTGCGATACCCTTCCATCTTCTGCATCGGGTCAACCATCATATCCGCCCCCGCCAGGAACGGCAGGTGCAGGCGTTCCCAAAGCGCCATGATCTCGGCAAATGTGCCCGTATCCCCGCGCCGCGGCCCCTGCGGCAGTTCACTATCGGAAAAAACGATGCAATGCGCCGGCAGCCCGGCCAGAAGCTCGTCAATGCTGGCCGGATCCTCTTCCGGCAGGCTCACATCCTCCAGCGGCACGATCACGACCGCCCGCCGCTCCCCGACGGGATAGGCCGCCGCCAGAAACGTTTCCAGATAAAGCCCGTGCAGTTTCTGCAAAGCCCGCAGTTCCGCCGCCGGCCGGATGCTCTTCCACCCCGCCACCAGCAATTGCCCATGCGGAAAATTCTCCGCGACGTGCCGGGCCTCCATGCGGTCGTCCGGGCCATCGGCGATCAGATCCAGCCGCACAATCCCCTCCCCGCAGCGCTGCCGCCGCTGCCGCCGCGCCTCCTGCAGCGGCATGTACAGGCGCGACAGCGAATCGAAATCGCGCCCCACCCACGCCTCGTGCTCCGCCTCGGCCAGCAACGCCTCGGCCTCCAGATACTCCATCTCCATAAGCTTTTGCTGGCCAAGGGCGCACAGCGTCTGCAGATCGCTCATGCGGCGCATTGTAGCGCGGCCAACGCGTTTGGGAACGGCGGAATCCTATAGCGCGTCTATCTGAATCGGGTCGGGCAGACATTCCTGTCTGCCTTGCCGTCTGCATCCCCGCCAGCAGAGCAGGCATCCTTGTGTGCTGCAGACCAAGCATGTGAATCTGGTGGGGCAGACATTCTTGTCTGCCGTATGACAGGCATTCCTGCCTGTCATCTGGCCCATCACATAGAGCAGTCGCTTACCGCTCCCCCCGAATCTCCTCCATCTCCACGATGCGGTGCTCGAGCATCGCCCGGTCCGCCGCGATGCAGACCGCCACCGCCTCAGCGCTCTCCTGCACGCTGGCGCTGCGTGTCGGAGCCCCCGTGCGCACCGCGTTGATCCAATCCGCGATCAGCGCCCAATCCCCGCCCCCGTGCGGCCCATCATTGCCAATCCTCAGCTCCTCCTTCCCCCAGGTCTGCACCTTCTGCGGGTGATACAGCATCAGCTTCACCTCATTGCTGTACAACTCCGCGTACACCGTGCCATGGCTGCCGGTGATCTGAATCGGCCGCCGGTTGTCCCCGAAACACTTCAGCGTGAAATCCGCGGTCGTTCCATTCTCAAACTGAATGATGATCGTCTGGTGGTCCACCTGCTCGGCGCCGGAGTTCCACGCACAACGGTGCCAGTCGAGCACCGCCTTGGTGCTGGCGTCGACGTCCGCGGTCGCGCGCTGCTCGGGTGGGGGAGCGAAGGCGCACGTGCTTAACTCAACACAATCGTCCGTGCAGCGCCCCGGCACTTCCGCCCGCGGCTTGAAGTAATCCGCCCCGCCGAAACACGCCACCGACTTCGCCTTCACCCCTGACATCATCCAGTTGATGATGTCGATGTCGTGGCTGCACTTGGCCAGCAGAAACGTCGTATTCGCCCGATACATCCCCGGCCCGCGCCGGTAATACCCCACCGTATGCCCATCGTCGATCTGCTCAAAGGCATGAATGTGCAGGATGCGGCCAAGCTGCCCGGAATCCACGATCTCCTTCACCTTCCGATACACCGGCAGATAGCGCAGGCTGTGCGGGATCACGAACGGCACGGTGTTGCGCTCATAGGCGTCCACGATGCGATAGGCATCCCGCGCCGTGGTGGCCAGCGGCTTCTCACTGATCAGCGGCAGCCCGCGCTCCAGCGCCGGCACCGCCAGGTCCGCGTGCGTGCGCTCCTGACTGATCACCCACACCCCATCCACCGCCATCCCGCTGTCATAGAATGATTCCCCGCTGTCAAACATGCGCACGTCCCCCAGCATCTCCCGCGCCCGCCGCTGCCGCTGCGGACTCGGATCGGCCACCGCCGCCACCCGCGCATCGTTCGGATGGTCCAGCGCATACTGCGCAAACCCCTCCGCCCGCCCGCCAAAACCCAAAATGGCCACAGCCAGTGCTTTGCTCACCATGCCCTCTCGTTGAATGACTAAGCGACTATTTCAGAAATCCGCTTCGGTGGGGCAGACATTCTTGTCTGCCTCGATATTGCCTCCACTGGTGGAGCAAACATTCAGTTCTGCCACGGACAATGTACTCTCTTGGTGGGGCAGACATTCTTGTCTGCCACCGGATAATCTACCCTAGGCCCGAACGCCGATCACTCCGCCTTCTCCCCCGCATCCTGCTCCTTCTGAATCACGTCATAGATCGGCTCATCGGTCAGGCTCAGAAAAAACACCCCGCCCGCCTGCATCACAAACGTATTCTCCCCCTCCTTCAATTCGATCGGCACCGCCTGCTTGGCCAGATGCCACCCATACCAGTCCGCCAGGGTGTGATGGTAAATCTCCTTCCCGTTCAGGAAAATCTTGTCATCCTCCGCCCCCACGTTCATGAAAACCTTCTTCGCCTTCTCCGCCCGCACCACCGTCACCGCCAGAATTCCCTTGGGCATCTTCTTCTGCAGCGATGTGCACGCCCCCTGCGCCCGCACATCATCCAGCCAATCCTGCGCCGCCGCCGTCTTGTCCGGCAGCTCAACCGCCGTCCAGGTCTCATCCACCTTCACATCCCCAATCGTCTTCTCAGAAATGTCCTCTCTCTTGTTCCGCTCCCGCGCCTTCCACTGCGTCAACACCCCCGGCAACAGCTCGTTGCGCGCCTGCTTCGGCACCGCCAGGTCGGCGTATCCCATCGCATCCAGCACCGCCCGCGCGATCGAGCGCTGCCCCTCATAGTTGGGATGCAGATCATCTTCCGAAAGCTGCGCCGTCCCCGCCTTCAGCGCCTCATTCTGCCGCTGGTTCACCTCCGCCACCGCCAGCCCATAATCCTTCGCAATCCGCCGCAGGATCGCGTCAAACTCCGCCAGCCGCGGCCGCACCCGCGCGTTCTTCTCCCCCACGATGTTGGTGGTGAGCAGGATCAGCGGAATCTTCGCCTCCTTCAGCGCCTCGGCCACCGCCCGCACATCCTTCTCATACGCCTCGGGGCCGACGCCGTGAATGGCATCGTTCGCCCCCGCATTAAACGTCACCAGCGTCGGCCGATAGCTCAAACAATCCCGCACCAACCTCTTTCGCATCCCCGCCGCCGTATCCCCCCCAATCCCCGCACAGATCGACACCATCCCCGGCCGCTTGCCATCCTCCAGCGCCGTCCGCACCAGCGCTGGATACGTATTCCCATCCGTAATCGAATCCCCAATAAAAACCGTCCGCCGATACACCTCCGGCCGCACCTTCTCCACCACCTCCCGTGTCACCGCCTCATCCGCCATCGCCACGCTCATCATGCCTCCCACCGTCGCCGCAACTATCAACACGTTCATCACAAATTTCCAACACATGCCGGTTCCTTTCGCCCCGTTACGACGCGTCGGTTTCAGCTTCAATCGTCCAATTCTCTACCCGTAATCCCCCGACCTTTCCAAAATCCACAACATTCCGCGTGACGAGCACGGCATCATGAGCCAGGACAATCGATGCTATTCTCAGATCCATCCTGCCGATGCGCAGTTTTCTCAAGCGCTGCAATACCGCCGCCGCCGCGTCGTTGTAAGGCAAGACGGCCACCTGTCGAAACGTCAACAAATGCTGGAGAAGGCGGTCATATGCTTCAACTTCCGCCTTGGATGTTCTTGCACGGCTCAGCACGGCCATCCACCCGCGGATTTGCTCTTCGTAATTGATGATGGTGGTAACGACGGCATCTTCCATCGGCAGTTCAGCAATTCGCCGTCGGATGCGCGGTGCTTCCGGTGAATCCCTGTGCGCCAGAAGGCTCAAGATGTCCGTGTCCAGAACGTAAATCATCGTCCGGACTTTCCCTTGCGGGTGCGCGGACGGAGCGACCGCCGATACTTCCTCCCCAACCTCATCGCCTCTGCAAACACCGAATCCCCGGCGAACTTTCCGTAGAGGTCGTCGATCCACTCCCGGCCGTTAGGGACACGAGACGTCTGCTGTTGCTGCAACCGCGCCACTTGCTGCTCCAGTGCCGCAACCCGCGTTTTCAGATTGGCTGCCATGCGAGATTCTCCAGTCTTTAGTCACTCACGATTGTACCAATTCCGACAACATGTGAAGAGTGGTCCCACCGCGACAAGCATCGAATAAGGGACCACGACAGAATCCGCCCTGATAATCGCAGCGCGATTTTGCCGCGAATCAACTACCAAGTTTGTCCGATCCGATCAGCACACGAATTTGCAAGAGCTTCCAATATCAGCTACATGATTTGACCCGCTTCACCTTGTTTAAAGTCGCTCTATCGGCGGTACGCCGGCACCTCCACCCGGTCCTCCATTTTTCGCTCCGAAAACCATAGCTGTTCCCGGTGGAACACGGCCCGGTCGTTCTCGATGCCCAGCAAAGTCAATTTCATCCAGAGCACTCCGTCCCCCCCGGCTGGCGGACCGCCCCTGCCAAGCGAGCAACTCTCACCAATTGCCAGGGAAATCTCGTTGGCTTTGGCACCTTTCATGTCCCTGATCTGCGGACCGCCGCTACGCAGCCGCACCGTATGATCGTTGACAATACGTACCTCTGCCACTGCCCACAGCGATGATTCCTGCGTTGTCGGCAGCGCCGCTGTCGTGGGGCTGCGACCTGCTTCGACGGGAGCGGGGTTCGCTTGAATCGGCTTGTTGTTGCATCCGGCCGCGGCCGTCAGCCCTGCGCATGCACAGCCAACGGCCCATGTCGCCCATCGTGGTAGCTCTTGAATCATATTCCTCTGACGCGGTGTATCACTCGAAGTTTCATTCGCCAACGACGCGGGAGTGCGTTGATTGCTGGACTCGCAAGGGACCGGCGAGCAGATGTGGGCAAAGTCCAAACCAAGCCCACGGAAAGCCCAAGCGATTGGAGGAAAATGCATCGTCCCCGCGCCGCCGTGCATTTTCCCGCCATCCCTTTCAACAGCGAACGCAAGCCTGTCCCAATACACCGCCGCGCCCTGCATCGCGATGCAATAACCCCGCCCAGCCCCCGCGCCAAAACACCTTTTCCCAGCGCCATTGCGTCGATTCCCGCACGCAAATATTCCGGCCGGATTTTTCTTGACAATCCTCAAACAAAACCCTAACATACACCGCGAAGATAAACATCCTCGGCCATTCAAACCAAAGGGGGTTTCCAATGCCGCTGCCGACAGACCGAGTTTTCCAGAGTCGCCCCATCCCGCCCACTCCGCGCCGCCCATTCATCATTCAGCACTCATCATTCATCCTTCCAATGTCCCACTTGCCCACAAATGTCCCAAGTGCCCACAAATCCACAACCGCAGCAGCAACAGCATTTTACGTCAACCCCATGTCCCAAAATGTCCCCAAATGTCCCACATTTCAAAATCGCTTCCCCGGCCTCCCCTCCCCCCTCGCCGCATCGCCGCGTCCCCGTGTCGCCGCGTCAATCCTCCCTTCACCTTGTCACCCCAGGGGGGGCCTCAGCTTCTCCTCTCGTCATCCCTTCCACCCTCCCCAACCGCCTCCGCTCCCACCATGCCCCCGTCCGCCTCTTCGTCTCCCCATCGGTGAACCGATAGTCATACACCGTCGCCCGCACATATTTCGGCGGCCTCCCCGCAAACGGATTCTCCCCCATCAATCCCAGCACCTCCGGCGAATTCTCCAGCAGCTTCCCCAGGAACGGCCGCATCCACTCATCGCCCCGGCCGGCGTAATACACATCCACCGCCGCGAACCACATCTGCCAGTCCAGCCGCGGCATGTGCCCTATCACAAATCCCGGCCGGCGCATCACATCCCCCGGCTTCCACTTGAACCCATACTCCTTCCACTCCACCCCATCGTCGCTCCCCTCGATGATGATCTCCGGCCGCTCGGTGGTCATCATCGCGAACAGCCCGTACGAATTCACCAGCTCAAATTCATCCGCCCGCTCGCGCAGCGGCGCCAGCAGCGCAAAGGGAGCGTGCGAGCCGATCCCTCTCCCCCCCCTCCCCAGCAGCTCATCAAACCGCACCCAGGTCACCAGCAGGATCGCCGCCGCCAGCGGCGCGATGATCCATCCCGGCCACCGCCACCATTGCTTTTGCAAACAACTCTCGCGCCAACATGTGATGCGCTCGCGCAGCCATCTCGGCCAAAATGCATCATCCAGCAGCGGCACGCACAGCACGATCGCCAGCAGGTTGAAAAATCCGTAGTTGCCGGTCAGCGCGATCAACACCTGCAGCGTCATCGTCCACCAGAATCCCGCCATGCGCAGCCGCCGCGGCATGAAATACAGAAACGGGATGATCAGCTCGATCACGAACATGATCCCCACCGAAAGCTGGTGGATGCCCGCCGGCAGTTGGTGGGCATACCAGCCGACCCAGGTCGGCAGCGGCTGGGTCTGATAGTGATAATCCAGCGCCCTCCACTGCCGCCAGGTTGCGTCGCCACTGAGCAGCTTTGCCATGCCCGAGAAAAACATCAGCCGAAACAGCAGCAGGCGTTGCAGCAGGAAGATCGTGCGCGAGGTGCGCGGCTGATGCCCCGGCCGCGACCACCACACCCAGGGCGCAAAGAAGATCGCCAGAAATCCCGTCTCCAGCAGCAGTGCATCCCACTGATATCCCAGGAAGACCTGCCCCACGTGTACCAGCGACAAATAACAGATCCACAGCAGCGCCGTGGTGACAGCCGGGGCGATTCCCGCGATCAACAGCACCGCCAGCGCCGCCCCGCCCCAGCACAGCAGGTGCAGAAATCCATCACTGCAGTTGAACCAGCACAGCGTCGGCACCCGCCAGAACAGGGCATTGCCATAGCCGCGCTGAAATGTCCCGATGAACTCCGCCGCCGGCAGAATTCCCTTGCTGCCGATCAGCCCATCCATCTGCACCCCCAGCGACAGAAAAGCGATCAGATAGATCACTCCCAGCAGGCGCAGAAACAGCCATTCGGAAAAGTGATAGGTGGAGCGAACCGGGTGCTTGCCGAAGGCCAATCGGTCCAGCGTGGCAAATCCGCCGCGATGCCGGCCAACGAATGCATACGCCGCCTCGGTCACTTGCTCAAATCCTGGCGCATGCTCGTACATCCACAATGGCCAGCGCCGCACGCCGGCAATCGCATACAGGTTAAAAACCGCATGCGCCCCGCTCACCACTCTTCCATCGGGAAAGATCAACTGCACCCCATGCTCAAAACGCTCCAGCGGCACTTCCGCAAAGCGCTCCGCCGCCTGCTGAAACGGCTCATAATCCACCCGCCCCAGCGTCATTCCCTTCCAGCGCGCCACCCAGCGCTTGCAGAACCCGCACTCGCCATCGTAAACCAACACCGGCCGATCCGCCGGCGGCCGCGATACCCGAAGTTGCTCAGCATCATGTTCCATCGGCCACCCGCGCCACCCATCAGCGTGATCATCGACCGCGCCATTGTCATCCCCCAAGCGATGTCAGTACAGGCGAAAAGAGGCCACGAAGGTTTTCCGCTTGTCGCGATCCATTCTGGCGGCCATGCTCTTTCCCCCTCTCCTGGTACTCCGGGAGAGGGCTGGGGTGAGGGCGCATTTTCTTCAACCCCTAGCGAAATGCGCCCTCACCCTGACCCTCTCCCGGAGTACCGAGAGAGGGGACCAGAGGCCGCTAGCCAACAGGAAAAGTTACACTCGGATTTCCCCACTCGACGGGGGTTTTGCAACGCCGGCCGCTCCCAGGCGGTAATCACAGCGATGGATCGAACGCATCGAGCTTTGTGTGCCCTCAACCGTCTCGCCTTCAGATTGACACTGCTGGCGGCAATCTGCGCCGGGAAGTTCGCCCGCGCCCAGACGCCCCTGCCCCCCCTGCAGGATTACCTCCGCCCGCACGCGGCCGACAAGCTGCGCTCCACCGAGGCGTCGCTCTACGCCGTTCCCTGGCGGGCCAATGCCCGCACCATTTCCGCTTACGACGCCCTGCAGGGCGTCGCCGCATCCTACAACGGCATCGGCACCATGACGCTCGAGCAGCATACCGCCATCATGAAGCAGTTGGCGCTGGCCGGGGTGAAGCGGCTGCGCATCGGCTTCAATTATCCAACTTACATCACCAAGGACTGGAAGTCGCCGCCGGAGCAGGATCTCGCGGCGATGCGCACCTTCTTTGGCGCCTGCAAGGCCGCCGGCATCAGGCCGTGCGTCGGCTTCGACCACATCCCGCCGATGGGCAAGGCGGATAGCGATGAGTTGCTGCACTGGTGGCATCTGGACTGGGATGAGAAAACCCAGAGCTGGCGCGAGATGGGTTGGAACACCGAGCTGATGCCGGTGGGGGAGGTGGGCTCGGAAAAGTTCAAGGCCTATCTGGACAAGCAGTATGACTCGCTCAAATTCGTTCTCGACGCGGCGCGGACGGCGGGGTTCACGGACAAGCAAGCCTACGACCTGGAGCTTGGCCAGGGGCTCTGGTGGGGCGGGCCGGCGCGGAACAAGCCGCTGCCCAGCACCGACCTGACCGCGCTGCGCCCGGGCGGGCGGATCTATGAGTTCGAGCACGGCATGATGAAAAAGGCGCGGGATGATGGATTCATCGAGCCGACCTTCTGGATGGGCCAGACCCACCACATGTTCGATGAGATGCCCGATGAGGAAGTGGCCCCGGAGGCGGCGGGGTGGAACTTTTCGTTCTGGTCGCAGGGGATGCCGGCGAGGATCGATGAATGGTTTGAGAAGGTGGCCGACCGCTGGCCGCAGCGCGCCCGGGAGATCGATCCGCAGGGGATGTATGATGTCCCGCAGCAAAAAGGGTGGGGCGGGGATTCGCCGCTCTATCCGCCGCTGAGTTTTCGCGAGGGCACGCCGCCGGACATGATTCTGGCCCGGCCGGAAGGCTGGATCGCCGACCGCTCCCGCCATGAATCCCTGATCGATGTGCTGATGCGCACGAAGCACAAGGTGGGCATCACCTCGCTGGTGCCGCCGGGGAAGATTCCCGACGCCGCCCCCGGCCGGCAGAAGGATTTGGATGTCAAGATGATCGGCCTGCCGCGGATGATGGCGTTCTGGCTGAATCAGGGGGTGAGTTTCATGATCTCGCAATCGATGCTGGATCGCGCCTCGCTTACCGGCGGGACGGAAGGTGCGCAAGTGGACGCCGCCGCGTTTCGCTACCAGGATTCGCCGAGGTTGGTGATGCTGCGGCGGATCTGCGACTTTCTGGGCGGGGCCAATGCCAGGCCGGTGGCGAAGCTGCGGAACCTGAGCTTTCAATTCGCGCTGGAATCAGACCCGGTGCTGATCGGACCATCGCGCAAGGCGGCGACCACGCAGGAGTCCGCCGGCGAACCGGCCGGACCTGCTCTCGCGGCCAGCGACGCGGTAGCGCTGCTGCCGTTTCAGGTCGATGAGCAGACCTACGTGGTCGCGGCATACGTGGTGACGCCAAACATCGGCCAGCCACTGACGCCGGTAAAGATGACGCTGCGGATCGATCAGCGCATCGCCGACGACGTGAAGCTGCAGCGGCTCACGGCTGACGCTCCAGCCCAGGCGGAGATCGTCGAACGCGGCGATGGCTGGACGACCATCGCCTTGCCGGTCTGCGATGAGGTGACCTGGATTCGCTTCGCGGTGAAGTAGCTGCCCACCCATTTTGAAAATCGAGGTGACCAATGGACAGGCAAGAATGGGTAGTGGGTCAGTTTGGGTGCCACAGGTCGGCGTACTCGCAGACCTGTGTCT
>DAIOHQ010000121.1:0-13754 GCA_036744635.1 Tepidisphaeraceae bacterium
GCACAGGTCTCGGAGTACCGCGACCTGTGGCACCGGAAATTTCAAACTGACCCATTGCCGGAAATCGCCGTTTGTTCACAACTTCACAATCTCTGCAACGTCTTATTCATGGTGGAAGAATGGAGGTTGCGATGATCAAGGTAAAGCATTTTCTCGACACTGTTGAGCCGGATGATGGCCAGCGCCTCTGGGTTGAGCCGATTGGTGTGACGAGGGAACTGCGCGAGTGGTGCCAGCTCGAAGTGCTCAGCCACTTCGGCCCGCCCCGCCAGCTTTGGGAATGGTTCGAGGAGCACCCCGACGGCTACGAATACTTCCGAGGCAAGTACCACGAGCACCTTGGCCGCTCCCCCTACCGCGCCGCCCTGCAGGAGCTGGCGCGGACCGCGAACCGGCGGAACATAACCCTGCTGCACCACTCGGATGATCCGAATCAAAACAGCGCATCGGCACTGCACGAATTTCTCAGTGAGTTAGGGGCCTATTGCCCGCCGGAGTAATGCGGAAATGGTTGGGTAACAGGCAGGCGGAGAGCTTCACGCCCGCTGCTTCGCCCGCGCTTTTTCCTGGAAGGTGAAGACGGTGTTGCCGATCTGGATCTGGTCCCCGTGCTTAAGCCGGGCGCGGGCGATGGGCTGCGAATTCACCAGCGTGGCCGATCCGAGCGGCAGGTTCTCCAGGTCAAAGCCGCCGGGGACGACGTGAATGGCCGCGTGCCGCCGGCCGACCTGGTGGTCCTTGAACAGGTAGATGTCGCAGTTCGGCGCAGAGCCGATGTAGGTGGGATTGCGGTAGAGAATAAACTGCTTGCCCGCGATCAGCCCCTCGATCACCTTCAGCCAGCCGCTCTTGGCTACGGACTCGATCAACCCGGTCGACAGGCCGATCACCAGGCCGATCGTCGTCGTGCCGACCAGTCGGGCCAGCAGAACATTGTGGGTGAAATGGTCCACCGGATCGAACAGCAGCCCGCCGACGATGCCGCCCAGCAGCCCGCCCACCACGCCGATGGAGAGCTTCTTGAAGTTGCGCATGACCAGCCCCGGCGCCATGGCCAGAAAGAGGCCGAGCACGCCCCAGGTCACCGCCCGCGCCAATAGTTGGTGAGGCATGTCGGGTACGCCGCTGCCGTGCAGATAGGTGTAGACGTTCTCGATGAACAGCGAGACCGCGATGCCCCCGATCAGGCCAAGGACGGCTCCGACCGACCCGTAGACAACCGCGCCGGCGAGGTTGCGGCTGACGATGTGCTCGGCCATCGCCAGGCAGACCGCGATCATCACACCGCACAGGCCATAGGAGAGGACGTTGGCGATGAATTTCTTGTTGGCGTCGTTGGCCTCCTCTTCCTTGCGCCGGGCCTCTTTCTGCTCGGGGCTCAGCGAGTCATCCTTGAGAATCCGGTAGTAGACGTTGCTTTCGCCGAGGATGTCGAGCTGGCGGATTTGCCTGTTGGCATCCGCCTCGGACAGCTCGCCCATCATCTGGCGGGCGCGCGAATCCGCCTGTGCCTTGAGCAGGTGGCCCGCCTCATCGCGCAAATCCGCCTGGCCTTTGAGTTGGTTCTGCAGGATAGCCCCGCCCGCCCAGCCGAGGACGCCGCCGAGCAGGCCAAAGAATGCCATGTAGAACAGGGTGTTGTACCAGATGCTGGTTTTGACTCTGCGGCCGGGGGTGAAGACGCTGGCCCGGCGCTCGAAGTGCTCACGGGTGCGCTGGGAAGCATCCTGCTGCTCGAGCTTGGCGTTGACCGCGGGGCTGTTGAGCTCCTCGAACGAAAGTGTGATCTTCTGCTTTTGCATGTGCTTCAGTTACTGCTTGATCGACTCATCGGCTGCCCCGGCGCTGTGTGCCGGCGGTAACGGCTGGTCCACCGCCTGGACGTCCGCCGCGGAAGTCGTCGGGCGGGTGGCGGCGCCGGGCTTATCTGAGACCGATGAATAAAACACCAGTGCCCAGGCCACGGTGAAGCTGGCGAGGAATCCGACCAGAATCACGATCAGTTTCAACCGCCTCTCGGAGGCCGCGATGCGATCCTCCAGCTCCGATTGCAGCCATTTCTGCCGCCGCTCCAGCAGGCCGATTCGCTCGATGGCCTCTTCGAGCGTCTTGGGCGGATCGGACGCCGGCGGAGCATCGAGCGCGCCGGCGGCAAACCGCATCGCGGGCGATTCCTCCGGCGGCTTCTTCTCCAGTTCGCTCGGCGAATTTGGCGAATGCGTCGGCGGCTCATCCTCCATTACCAGAAAATCGCTCCGCGCGGCCCGGCCTTCTTTCCATGCGAACAGCCCCTGCTCGTCGTTCACCGGGTCATACACGAAGGCGAACTGCCAGGGCAGGTTGAAAAAGTTGTCCTGGATGAACAGGTCCATTCCCGACAGGAAAATTCCGAAGCCGGGATGGGTGTGATACCAGCCGACGATCCGCCGATCGGCGTGCTCGCGGTCCATCACCTCCTGGATGTGCAGCCAGGTGTCGGCCGTGAACGTCACCTGCGCGGCATGGCCCTCGGCATGGTCGCCTTCAATCGAAGCATCGACGAGCAGAAACGGCCCGAGCTCATCCTGCATACCGCGCCCGACCAGCACGCCGCAGATTTCGGTCTGGGGCATCGAGTGGCCGTGCTTGTACATCGCGTTGAGAACCGACTGGGCGATGACGACCTGATAGCCGGGGCGGCGCTGGCCGCGCGCCTGGGGGAACGTCCCCGCCGGCCACTGTGAGTAGTCGATGCGCGCGATGTCGCGCTCCAGATCGAGAGGATGTTCGGCCGTCGTGGTCATATCAGTTCCAGCCCTCCCGCTTCGCGATGTCCCTCTGCGGCGACCTCGCCCAGCACATTCCCCGCGTCGCCGCTCAATTCCAAGCCGATCGCGGCGTCGGCGGTGCGGGCAATCACGATATCGAATGGCGGCACGCCAATCTCCGCGAGCGTGCGCGAGAGAAATGACTCCTGACCCCTTATTTTCGAGAAGGTGACGACTTCCCGCCGCGTGGTCTTGCAGTCGGGGCAGAACGCCTTCTCGGCCGCGATCCGGCCAAGGGAGGCGAATAACACTTCCTCTTTGCGGCAGGAGGGACAGATCAGCTTTTCCAGCACATCGCGGCCTAGTTCGAGCTCCGCCTTCGGCCCCAGCCGCCACCGGGCTTCGGCGAGCAAATCGGCCACCGTCATCGTCTGCACGCCCGCATCCAGTGAAGTAATCTGCTGCAGGGTATCATGGCTGTAGCACTCTTCCTTGCGCTGATATTCCACCAGGTAGGAATCGGCGCTGAGGCCGTCGAAGACAAAGCCTTTGCCCGCGATGGATTCCATTCCGTGCAGGATCTTCACCGCCTCCTGGCATTGCACGCCGGCGATGATCGAGCTGATGGTCGGCGTGGTCGGGGTCTTGCCGCGTTCCATCTCGGTCTTGCTCAGCAGATTGCAGGAGCGGCGATTCTGCAGCAGCTTCCAGTCCATTTCCGACATGGTGCATTCATAGCACGGTCCATCGCCCCCCCTGCCGCGCGGGTCGAACACCTTGGCGGCGCCCTGAATCGTCTCGATTGCCCCATCGATCCAGGGCCGATTGACCTTCCAGCAGGCCCGATTGATGGCGAGCCGCGCCTCGCGGTTGTCCAGGCCGCCGATCACGACATCCGCCCAGCGGAAAACGCCGAGGCCCAGGTCATAGACCACGTTGCCGTTGAAGTGGTGGGCTTTGATGGCGGGGTAAATGTCGCGGGCGGCTTCGGCCGCCACTTCTGCTTTAGGCCGGCCGTTGTCCTGGGCGCGATAGAGGACCGACCGGGACAAATTCGAGTTTTCGATCCGGTCCATGTCGGCGATCAGCACGTTCCCCACGCCCAGCAGCGCCAGGTTTTTGACAATCTCATTGCCCAGGGCGCCGGCCCCGATCACCAGGACCTTGGCGGCGGCGAGCTTCTTCTGGTCCCACCAGCCGATCAGGGAGAAGCGATGGAAACGATCCTCCTCGGCGGCGGTTGCGTCGCGGGGGGTGATCTGGAGGATGTCGGTCTGACTCGTCATCAATGTCTCTCAGGGAGGATGGCGGAAGAAACACGGAGACACGGAGCCACGGAGACGGGATTGAGCTAGAGCAATTGCAAAATGAAAAATGAAAATTTCAAATTTCAAATTTTCGGCGGCGGCCATGCGGTTGCCACGTTTTTATTCAATTTGAAATTTTCATTTTGCAATTTGCAATTTTCAATTTTCAATCTGCATTTCTTGTCTCTGTGTCTTGTATGTCCTCCGTGATTATTTTGGTCCGATCAGCGCTCCGGCGGTAATCTCCGGGTGCAGGCGAAGGATATCGCCGTCTTTCACTCCCACATCGCGCAGACACTGCTCATCCAGCAACTGTTTGCCGGATGACTTGTGATGGAACTTGTAGCTCAGCAACTGCCCGTCCGGCGCGTATTGGGGAAACTTCATCTTGTCCAGCAGCAGCGCCAGCAGGCGCTTCACCGGCGCATCATCTGGCATCTCGACATCCTGCCGCTTGTTGCCGGTGGCATCCCAAACCTGAACCGTGACCATGGCCATGAATCGCTCCGCAATTGCTGGATATGCCCCGGAGCGCAACGCGCTGCGCCCTGCGGGGTATATACACGACTACCGGGGTTTTGCCAATTGCGCGAGGGCACGAAACCGCAAAAGCCCGATAAAAGGCGGCTGATTTCCGTGCAGATGCGACGTTTACATTCCGGTGCTAAATCAGTGTTCACCTTGCGACGATGATGAGGGAAGTAGCGGATTTCCGGTTCGTGGGTGCGTGACATTTTAGGCGGATTGGGAAAATATGGCTGGATTCGGGCAGGTGGAGTACACCCTACCACTCATCCAGCCATGACAGACAGGAATGTCTGCCCCACCAAAGCAGGGTAAAGCCGCCTAAAGTGTCACGCACCCCCGGTTCGTCGCCGGCCGAAAAAAACTTGACAGGCGCGCAGAGCGCGCGTACTTTTGCGCGGTTCTGCCACATCCTGCACAGCCTGATAGTGCGCCCCGTGGGTGCCGTAAAGTGAGAGGGTTGAGATGATGGATGCACACGAGAATAACGCGGAAACTGCGCCCGGCGTCGCCACGCCGCGCCCGGATGTCTCTCGGCGCAGCGCGTTGCAAGTGGTCTGGCGGCGCAAGGTGATCGTATTGGCCAGCATCGCCGCCTGCGCCGCCGTCGCGGGGCTTTATCTGCTTTCCGCCACGCGCATTTACTCCAGCGCGTCGCAGATTTACGTCAGTTCCACATCCCCGCAGCGCGCCATCGCCGACAGCCAGAGCAGCGGACAGTTCGGCTACCTGTACAAAGAGTGCGAAGTCATCAAGTCCACGCCGCTGCTGGTGATGGCGATGGCGGAGATGAAGGATGACAACCTGCGCACCTTTGCCGACGGCGAACGGCTGGCGAAGATGCGCCAGGGCGCCAGCGCCACCGTCGCCCGCGATGGCACGCTGAGCGTCGCGTTTGAAGGCCCGTACCGCGACGAAGTCGCCCCCATCGCCAACGCGCTGGTGAAGGCGTACGTCGATTTCAATTCCAAGCATGCGCAGGGGACGGCCGAGAAGCTGCTGGCGGGATTGCAGCAGGAAAAGGAGAAGGCGGTTGGCCAGCGCAAGGAATTGCAGACCAAGATTCAGGACTTTCGCAAGGCGCACGCGTCGGTGGCGATCGAGAGCGGCAAGGGGTCACTGGAGGATCAGCGCTTGAACGCGCTGCAGCAGTCGGTGATCGACGCCCGGGTGGAAGTGATCAGCGCCGAGACGGCATTCAACGAGCTTTCCAAGGCGATCGCCGACGATCCGGCCAAGCAGAAGCAGCTCGCCGCCCTGAGCGCCGCCGACGGCGTTGCGGTGGCGCCGGCCGACGAGCGGGAGGTGCGCAATGAGCTGTACAAGTCCGAGCAGAGCCTCAAGGAACTGAAGGCGCGCTATGGCCCGCAGCATCCATCGGTGCAGACGGCGCAGGCGCACGTCGATGCCATCACGCTTTCGTATTACCTGAACATCAAGCAGCGCTACGATGCCGCCCGGACCAAGGAGGAAAGCCTGCAGACCGCGCTGGAAAATCAGCAGAAGGCGGCGGTGGAGATGTCCGGCAAGGCCGAGGAGCTTTCCTGGCTGCAGCAGGATCTCAAGCAGGCGGATGATTACGTCACCCAGTTGAACGCGAAGATCAAGGACCTCAGCGCCGTCGACAACACGCCGGCGATGACGGTCGAAGTGGTTGAAGCGGCGACCGCGCCCACGATGGCGATCAAACCACACCAGAAAACCGTGTTGCTGGAAGGAATCCTGGCCGGCGCCCTGATCGGAATCGGGCTGACGTTCCTCGACCGCCGCCTGCGTTCGGCGGCCGAGATTACCAGCGCATTGGGGCTGCCGATTCTGGGAACGGTTCCCCATACCAACGGCAATCTCAGCCCGTCAGTGTGCGGCAAGAAGGTGCATCTCGATCCGACTTCCGACATCGCCGAAGCCTATCGCACCGTGCGCACCTCGCTTTACTTCGGCCTGCCGGATGCCGAGAGCAAGACGCTGTTGATCACCTCGCCATCGCAGGGCGACGGCAAATCGACGCTGGTGAGCAACCTGGCGATCGCGATGGCGCAGGCCGGGCAGCGCACGCTGATCCTCGACGCCGACTTCCGCATGCCCACGCAACACAAGATTTTTCAGGCGGAGGATTCCATCGGATTGTCGAGCGTGCTGGCCGGAAAGCGCACCATCGACCAGGTGATCCAGCGCACGAGCATCAAGGGCCTGGACGTGCTGCCGGCCGGGCCGGTGCCGCTGAACCCGGCGGAAATTCTGAACAGCCAGGCGTTCGCCGACGTGCTGGAAAATCTGCGGATGAAATATGACCACGTGCTGGTGGATTCGCCGCCGGTGATGCCGGTGACCGATGCCCGCATTCTGGGGGCGATGTGCGATGTGACCCTGCTGGTGGTCCGCGCCGCCAAGACCACCCGGGCGGCCGGGCTGCACGCCCGCGAAGGACTGGCCAGCGTGGGTGCGAATATCGTGGGCACGGTGGTCAACGACGTTCCCCGCGCCAAAGGCCGCACGGAGCAGTTCAACGCCTACGGCTTCGGGCATTGCGGGTATGGCGAGACCAAGGATCTGATCGGCGAAAAAGTGGCCGGCCTGCACGCGGGGAAGGCTTCCGCGGCGATGAGGAAGTAAAATTGGTCCGTTGTCCGTTGTCCGTTGTCCGTTGCAGTTGGAAGCCGAACCTCTACTGCAACGGACAACGGACCAAACAATTGACAATTAACACCCTTCATTTCAACCACTCCCGCACGCGCTGCAAACTCATCTTGCACTCCGGCATGGGATCGCGGTCGTAGGGCTCGTGTTCTATGCAGATCGTGCCTTGCCAGGCGGTTTGCTTGAGGTAGCGGACGACTTGTTCGCAGGCGACGACGCCGTCGCCGGCGGCGCAGGTGTCGTGTCTGCCGGCGGCTTTTACATCCTTGAGGTGTAGAATCATCAGGTGATCGCGCAAGCGCTTGGCGGCCTCCAGGGCATCCATGCCCTGCGTGCCGCACCAGCCGGTATCCAGGGCGACGCCGATGTGCTTGAACTTGCCCTGGCCGATTTTTTCAAAGATATCCCGCGGCGTCTTCTCGGAGTGGTTCTCAAACGCCCAGCGCACGCCATATTTCCCGGCCGCCTGTTCGACGGCGGGATGAAGCTGCTCCGGCGGCAGGCCCATGATTCCGCCGGCCATGATGTCGGTTCCGAGCTGCTTGATAAACTTGAATGGCTGCTCCAGGTCTGCCGGCGATTGCAGCGACACCCAGCCGGCATAGCTGCTGATGGCCAGGTCAAACTGTGAGCAGATGCCTTTGATCTGCTCGAGATAATCGCCGGCGGCGTGCTGGTGGAAGTGGCAATGCGCCCCCCAGATGTCCATCGCCTCAAACCCGGCGGCGGCGATGTCCTTCGCCATCGCCGTGAAATATGCGGATGAATCGGCCGCATACGTCGCCCGCTCCTGCTTGCCCCAATCTTCGTCCCCATCGTAACTGGTCGCCCGGGCAACGTAATTCGCCGTGATGAAGCTGATCTGGTTCATGGTCTGGATTTTCTCCGCCGAAAGTTTTGCAGTTGAGAGCTGGGTAGTGTGGTGGATGTTTCGGTTGTGTCAACTTGCCGATGCTGACATTACCACGCCATGATGATTTCTCCGCCGCCGCCGCTACAATCGCGCCCCTTATGATCTACCGCATCGACGTTCGCACCAATCCTCTCCCTCGCGATGGACACGCCGCCGTCGATCCTGTCGGCGAGGCCCTGCGCCAGCAGATCGCCGAATTCGGCGCCGCCGTCGGCCCGATCGACACCACGCGCATTTTCCTCATCGACAGCGACGCTTCCCAGGCCGACGTCCAGCGCATCGCCAATGAGCTCCTGGCCGATCCCATCGTCGAATCCGCCGAGGTTCTTTCCCCTTCGTCGCTCTTCGCTGCGCTCTGGCGCTCCGTCGCTCCGTCGCTTTCCCCCATCAGCCTGATCGAAATTCATCTCAAACCGGGCGTCATGGACCCCGTAGCTTCGTCCACCGAGATGGCCATCCGCGACATGGGGCTGGCCGTCAAGGAAGTCCGCACCGGCCGGGCCTACCACATTCATAGCCACGTCGCCCGCGAAGAGCTTGCGCGCATCGCCGGCCGGGTGCTGGCCAATGGCGTCATCGAGTCCATCCACTTCGAGCCCTTCATCCCAGAAAAATTCGCCGCCGGCCAGGATTACCAGTTCCATCTCAAGCATATTCGCCTGCGCGGCCTGAGCGATGAGCAGCTCACCCGCCTCAGCCGCGATGGACATCTGTTTCTGTCGTTGGCGGAGATGAAGGCGATCCAGAAATACTTCACGGAGCAGGACCGCGAGCCCAGCGACATCGAGCTGGAAACCGTCGCCCAGACCTGGTCGGAACACTGCGTCCACAAGACCCTCAAGAGCGCCGTCGACGTGGAGGTGCGCGATGAATCAGGAAAAGTCACCTCCACCCGCCATTACGACAACCTCATCAAGGAGACGATCTTCAAGAGCACGATGGAGCTGATGGGGAGAAGCGACGGAGCGACGGAGCGACGAAGCGACGAAGGGAAAATTCAAGATGCCGTCTCCAGCGCCGAATCCTCTTCTTCCTCCCCCCCTACGTCGCTTCGTGGCTTCGTCGCTCCGTCGCTTTCTCCCGACTTCTGTCTCTCCGTCTTCGCCGACAACGCCGGAGTGATCGCCTTTGACGAAACCGACGCCGTCTGCTTCAAAGTTGAGACCCACAACCATCCCAGCGCGATCGAACCCTACGGCGGCAGCGCCACCGGCATCGGCGGCGTCATCCGCGACATTCTCGGCACGGGACTGGGGGCCAAGCCGATTGCCAACACGAATGTGTTTTGCGTGGCATATCCTTTCTCACTGAGCGACGAAGCGACGAAGCGACGAAGCGACGAAGGTAAAATGCAAGATGCCATCTCCACCGCCGAATCCTCTGCTTCCCCCCCTTCGTCGCTTCGTCGCTCCGTCGCTTCGTCGCTTCCCCACGGAATCATCCACCCCAAGCGCATCCTCCAGCAGGTCGTGGCCGGGGTGCGCGACTACGGCAACCGCATGGGCATCCCCACCGTCAACGGCGCCGTCTACTTCGACAACCGCTACCTCGGCAATCCACTCGTCTTCTGCGGCTGTGTGGGCCTGATCCCGTGCAGCCAGATCGCCAAGGAGGCCATGCCCGGCGACGCCATCGTGGTCATGGGCGGGCGCACCGGGCGCGATGGCATTCACGGCGCCACCTTCTCCTCGGCCGAGCTGACCGACACCCACGCCGATGAGTTTTCCCACGCCGTGCAAATCGGCAATGCCATCACCGAAAAGAAGATGGCCGACGTCATTCTGCAGGCCCGCGACCGCGGCCTGTTTACTGCCGTCACCGACTGCGGCGCCGGCGGCCTCTCCAGCGCGGTCGGCGAGATGGGAGAGAAGATCGGCGCCCGCGTTGAGCTCGACAAAGTCCCCCTCAAATACGCCGGCCTGCGCTACGATGAGATCTGGATCTCCGAGGCCCAGGAGCGCATGGTTCTGTCGGTTCCGCAAGACAAGGTCGCCGAGCTGCTCGCCCTCAGCGCCGGCGAGGATGTGGAATCCACCGTCATCGGCCAATTCGGCACCGATGATGCCCAACTCATCCTCCTCTTCGGCGAAACCGAGGTTGGCCGCATCGCCATGCACTTCCTCCACCACGGCATTCCCAAGCCCAAGCGCAAGGCGGTGGTGCAGAGTGCAAAGTGCAAAGTGCAAAGTGCAGAAGGGGAAATGCTGAATGCTGAATGCGGAATGATGAATGCAGAACTCAAAACGCAAAATGCAGAACAACGTACAGCGGACAACGGACAACGGACAACGGACACGATTCAGCATTCCGCATTCAGCATTCAGCATTCTTCTCCCTCTCTCCGCACCCGCCTCCTCTCCCTCCTCTCCGATCCCAACATCGCCTCCAAGCACTGGATCATCCGCCAGTACGACCACGAAGTGCAGGGGGGCTCGGTGATCAAGCCGCTGATCGGCCCCCTACAGATCGGCCCCTCCGACGCCGCCGTCATCCGCCCCAAGCTCGACAGCTATCGCGGCATCGCCATCGGCTGCGGCATGGCCCCGCACATCGCCGATCCCTACGACATGGCCATCGCCTCCATCGACGAGGCCATCCGCAACGTCGTCGCCGTCGGGGCCGATCCCGCCCGCATCGCCATCCTCGACAACTTCTGCTGGCCCAGCGTCGATGATGAGCAGACCATGGGCACGCTCGTCCGCGCCTGCGAAGCCTGCTACGACGCCGCCAAGGCCTACGGCATCCCCTTCATCAGCGGCAAAGACAGCCTGCACAACCAGTTCACCAACCACGAAACCGGCGAAGTCCTGCGCATCCCCAACACCCTCCTCATCAGCGCCATCGCCGTCCTGGAAGACGTCCGCAAATGCATCACCATGGACATGAAAGAGGAATGGGAAAGACTCGTTCTCGTGCGCCCGCAGGGAACTACGCTCGCCGATCTAGCCCGCGCCCATCGCGCGGTCGCTGCGCTGATCGCCGCCGGACTCGTCCGCGCCTGTCATGATGTCAGCGATGGCGGCATTCTCGTAGCCATCGCCGAAATGAGCATCGCTTCGGGCTTTGGCGCCACACTGCCGCTCTCAACTCTCCCGGCAGGAATTGATCCATTTGCCGAGCTGCTGGGCGCCTATATCCTCAGCGTCCATCGCAGGGATGTAAAAGACGTCCTCGACCGCGCCGCCGGCCAGGCCGAGGTGAAAATCATCGGCGATGGCAGTCCCGCACCGCAATTCAACGCGTACACCAGAAAGGATTCGTGCGAGTTGTCGATCGAAGACCTCACCCGCGCCTGGCGCGGCACGCTCGACTGGTAAGCTCGTTTTTCTTCACCACCCATGGCCGCCATTGCCAAAGAGTCTTCCGCCACTTTCGCCCCCTCGGGACGATCGCGGGAGCTGCGCCTTCTCATTCGCCTGCTCCTGCTTTCGCTCATCCTGCGCCTGCTGGCGATGTTCCTGCTGCCGCTCATTCCCGAGGAGGCCTATTACTGGCTCTACGCGAAACATCCCGCGCCCAGCTATTTCGACCATCCTCCCATGGTCGCGTGGATCATCCGCCTGGGCACATTTCTCTTTGGCGACAGCGCCTTGGGCGTGCGGGCGGTCAACATGCTCTTGAGCTTCGCCGCCAGCTTCGCCCTCTATCGCTTCGGCCGAATCTGGTTCTCCCGCGGCGCTGCCCTGCTGGCCGCCGCCGCCATCCAGATTCTCCCCGTCTACTTCGGCATCGGCCTGCTCGCCACCATGGACGCTGCCCTGCTGCTGTTCTGGTGCGCAACGCTGTGGGCCATCTCCGCGGCAGTGCATAGTCGCCAAGGGCAGACATCTGCAACCGACAACGGACCACGGACAACGGACAACGGGGGCCCTGCCATCCTCCCCTGGTACTTCGCCGGCCTCTTCCTCGGCCTGACCTTGCTCAGCAAGTACACCGCCATCTTCCTTCCCCTGGGCGTGCTGCTGGTCCTGCTCATCGACCGCCCGTTCCGCAGGCAACTTCTTTCTCCCCATCCCTATCTCGCGCTGCTGCTGGCGCTGGCGATCTTTTCGCCGGTATTGATCTGGAACCGCCGGCACGACTGGATCAGCTTCCGCTTCCAGTTCCTGCAGCGCGGCGGCGGCCGCCCCGCAAACGCCGCGAGTTTCGGGGAATTCCTCGCCCTGCAGTTGGCCGTGCTCACTCCCACGCTGCTCGTCGCCTTGCTCGCCATCCTCGCCCGTCTCCTGGCTCGAAAGGGCGCGGCCGCGCCGTCCTCTGCAAGACGCCGCCCTCGTTTTCTCCGACCCCGCTATTTTTTCGCTCTCGCCTTCAGCCTTCCTCTGTTGGGCGCGTTGACTCTCAAATCCCTGCACGAAATCCACATCAATTGGACCGCCCCGGCCTATCTCAGCATCCTCCCCGCCGCCGCCCATCTCTTCCTCGCTCACGCTCGCCTGCGCCGCCGGCGCATTGATGGCTTTCACTGGCGGCCGGCGATCTTCATCACCGCCATTGTCTGCATTCTGTGCAACATCGCCTTTGTGCTCTACGCCCTCACCCTGCAGCCTCATCTCCCGTTGCTGGCCAACATGCTCGGCCCCTGGCGTCCCCTGGCGGCAACGGTGGAGGCGCAGGTGTGGAAGCTGGAGAAGGAAACCGGCCGCACTCCCTTGGTCATCACCGCCGACAAGTTTCATCTCGCCGCGATCCTCGCCTTCTATCGCGATGAAATCTTCGAGCAGGCGGAAACTTCCGCGGGCGATGGCAGGCCGCTGCTCCATACCGCAATCAACTCTCCCATCCACACCACCACCGGCAGGTGGATCCTCAACCAGCAGTATTCTCCCGCCGACGCCCTGGCGTTTCCCTATTGGATTTACCGCGACTGGCACGGGGCCGACTGCATCTACGTCGATTCCGGTCCGATCAAAACCAACGCCCTGGCCGCCAGCTTCGACACCATCGAGATTCTCCCCGCCCCCATCCAAACCTCCAACCCCCCCAACCACCGCTACTACCTGGCCATCGGCCACGGGCTGAAGGCGCACACGACGGCGGGGGTGGATGGGAAATGATGAGTGCGGATTGGCGACACCGCGAAAGGGCGAAAGGCGATTTTGAAATGTGGGACATTCTGCGACATTGTGGGACATTGAATGGATGTAAGTTGTTTGTGAGGCATGGGCGAGCTATCCGCAGAGCATGGATGAGTTTCGCGAGCGGCTATCGCACGGTCTGACGATGGTGGCTGAGGAGGAGGGGCGGCCGATCGCGTTTGGACAATTTGAGCCGGTGGACCATCTGGCGCTGCTCTATACCGCAGGCGGGTATGCGCGGCGGGGGATTGCGTCACGATTGTATGATGTACTGGAGGAGCAGGCGCGTGCGCAGGGAGTGGCGGGCATCCACACCGAGGCCAGCCGGATCAGCCGGCCGTTCTTCTTGAAAAGGGGATATGTGGTAAGCGAAGTTGAGCGCTCATTGTATCGTGGGGTGGAGTTTGAGCGGTTCAAGATGAGGAAGGAGTTGGTGAGCATCGGTTCGGCGCGGGCTGTTAAGGGGGACATTCCAACTTATTAAGCAGGAGTGTATGACCTTCCCCACAAATGGTGGGCGCGCCGGAAGGAGAGCATAATGCTCTTC
>DAIOHQ010000122.1:0-13712 GCA_036744635.1 Tepidisphaeraceae bacterium
TCTCGGAGTACCGCGACCTGTGGCACCCGGAAATTTCAAACTGACCCATTGCCCACGGGCGGCGTCTTCGCGCAGATGCTCGGCATTGTGGGCGTATTCCAGCAGCCCGCTCCCCCAGGCGACGAAACAGATCAGCAGCAAGATAGAAGGGATCCGGCGCACGCGAAGCGCAGCCTGACCGGAAGCGGCAACGGTGTCAAGCAAAAAGGTGCATCGCGAATCACCGCCGAAATCGTGCTCTACGGCACGAACGTGCCGCCGCGGCGGTTTTGATAGAACAGCACGCTGCCGTCGGTGAAGCCGACGTTTTCCGCATACGGCAGCACTTCGAGCGTGCCGGCGGCCGCCGTTGCCCAGCGCGGGCGGTGCGACGGTTGAAACCACTTCACGGCGCCGGGATAGGAGATCCACACCTGCGGGCAGGTGAGCAGCGGCCCGCGCGTGCGATAGGTGGTGCGGCGGTTGCTGCCGATGTTGCCGCCGGCATAGACCGCGACGTTGTACCATTCAAACGCGGCCGGGCCGTACCAGACGAACGCGGGATTCTTGCGGAAGTCGGCCGAGCGCCCATCGGGCTCGGCAAAGTTGCCGCCGAGATTGTTGTAAGAGTAATAAAACAGGTCGTCGGTGAAATCGGTGGCCGGGCAGCCCAATACGTTGCTCTTGGCGTAGTTGCCGGTGATGAGATATCCGCGCCAATTGCTGTACCAGCTTCGTCCTTCGCCGAAGACGTGCTGATACATCAAGTTGGGGTCGGACATGGCGTAGGAATAGTGGACGGTGAAGTTGCCGCGCTCATCCCAGAAAGGCATGCCCCAATACGGGCAGTCCACCCGGTAATTCTGCAGCTTCTGCCGCCAGTCCTGGTTGTACATCTGCACCGCCATCAGCCCCTGGCGCATGATCGCGGCGCAATTGACGTCCTTCGCCGACTCCCGCGCCCGCCGCAGCGATGGCAGAAGCATGGCGACCAGCACTCCGATGATCGCGATCACCACCAGCAGCTCCACCAGGGTAAAACCGATGGCGCGAACGAATCGAAAACCGGGCGCGACCCGCCGCGCCTTGTCGCCGCGTGCGGAACCAGTGCCTCCTGAGCAGACCATACTTTCCTTTCGATGCTGGGCGGATATGTCTGGCCGCTCTCCGGCCGGTAAGCAGAGTTTACGCCAAGCCCGGTACGCGGTTCAATCGAAAAACTCCACCGGGGAAAAACCACGGTGTACCGGCGGCGCCGTCTAACCGAAACGAACCGCGCCGCCGGAATATCCCGCCCTTGCAAAACCGCCCGGCCATCCTAATATTATCCTCTCAAAATGTCCGGGCAGGTAGCTCAGTTGGTAGAGCAATGGACTGAAAATCCATGTGTCGCCGGTTCGATCCCGGCCCTGCCCAATGCCGAAACCCTCGCATGTGCCGAGGGTTTTCGCGTTTATTCAGGCATTTCCGCGCAGTTCTTCAAGCCGCCGCTTTTGGGAAAATATCACGCTTTGGCCGGCTTTTGCGCGTCGAGGATTTCGCGCACCTTGCCGGTGAGATCATCCATGGTAAACGGCTTCTGCAGGAAGTTCTCCAGATCGTCCACGCCTTGCTGCAGCACCTGGCTGTCGGCGTAGCCGGAGACGTACAACACCTTCATGCCCGGACGGATCGGGGAGAGCCGCCGGGCCAGTTCGCCGCCGGACATTTCGGGCATGATGACATCCGTGATCATCAGTTGAATCTCGCCGCCGTGGCGGCTGGAGAGGTCGATCGCCTCGTGGCCATGGCTGGCCTCGAGCACGCTATACCCCTGCTGGCGGAGAATTCTGCAGATCAGCCGGCGCACCACATCCTGGTCCTCCACCAGCAGCAACGTCTCGCTGGAGTTCCCCCTCGCCCCGCGGCCCGCACCGGGGGTGGGAGGGCTAGGGGAGGCCAGGGGGGCGATCGCGCCTTCCACCTTCGGAAGATAAATCGTAAAGGTAGTTCCCTTGCCGACCTCGCTGTCCACGAAGATATGCCCGTTGCTCTGGCGGATGATTCCGTAGACCGTGGACAGACCCAGGCCGGTGCCCTTGTCGGGGCCTTTGGTGGTGAAGAACGGCTCGAAGATGCGCGACCGAGTCTGCGCGTCCATGCCCACGCCGATGTCGCGCACCGACAGCACGACGTATGCCCCCGGCGGCACGACATGGGCATGAGGAAGGCATGGAGGCAAGAGGCACGAAGGCACGAAGTGAATATTTCCGCGTTCCTGCGTGCCTTCGTGCCTTTGTGCCTTTGTGCCTTCTCCCACATGCTGATCGCAATCCGACAGGCACAGGTTGGCGGTTTCGATCGTCAGCGATCCGCCCTTGGGCATGGCATCGCGGGCGTTCACCGCCAGGTTCATGATCACCTGCTCGAGCTGGCCGCGGTCAGCGCGGATGCGCCCCAGATTCGGCTCGATGATGGTGAGCAGATCGACGTCCTCGCCGATAATCCGGCCAAGCATCTTTTCGACATCCGCCACCACCGCATTCAGATCCAGCACCTTGGGCTGCACCACGTGGCGGCGGCTGAGGGTGAGAAGCTGGCCGGTCAGCGCGGCGGCGCGGCGGGCGGCCTTGCGGATTTCCTCAATGGCCTCGCCCAGCTCGTGGTCGTCGCCGGCGCGGGCCCCGGCGATCTCGCTGTAGCCGGTGATGGCGGTAAGCAGGTTGTTGAAATCGTGGGCCACCCCGCCTGCCAGCCGGCCGACCGCCTCCAGCTTCTGCGAATGCTGAAGCTGCTCGCCCAGCCGCTTGCTTTCGGTGATGTCCCGGATGATTCCCAGGCCGCCGATGATCTCGCCGGACTCGTTGCGCAGCGGCGAATAGTGCCCCTCGAAAAATCCGTGCTTGTCGGTGGCTTCGATGTGGTAGGGGCGATCATGGCCGACAGCGCTCTGGCCTTCCAGCGCCCCCTGGATCAGCTTGTCCTCGCCGATCTCCCGCAGAAACGGCAGCACCTCGAACGCGCTGCGTCCGATCGCCTCGTCCTTGGAGATCCCCGCCAGCCGCTCCATGCCCGGGTTCCACACGGTAAAGCGGTAATCGCGGTCGAACGCGACGATGCCGTCCACGTTGCTGTTGATGATGCGCTCGGCGAATTCCTTGCTCTCCCGGAGCTCCTCCAGCGTGCGGCTCTGCTGCATCGAATAGCGGATCGAGCGCTCCAGCAGGGGGGCTTCGAATTGCCCCTTGATCAGAAAATCGGAGGCCCCGGCGCGCATCGCCTCAATGTCGATTTCCGGATTTCCCTGGCCGGTGAGCAGGATCAGCGGCGCCCGGCACCCCAGCGCGATCGCCGCCCGGACCAGGTCCAGACCGTTGTGATCGCCCAGGCGATAGTCGATCAGGTAGACGTCGTGGCGAAACTGGCGGATGACATCCAGCGCATCCTCAAAACGAGGCTGCCACTCCATCGCGAAGCGCGTGCCGGTGATGTCCGCCAGCAGGTCGCGGGTAAGGAGGTAGTCATCCTCATCGTCCTCGACCAGAAGAACTTTGATGGGCTCGTTGGTCATACACTTTGGCGCAGCGAAATTATCCCCGCCGTTCCTGGGGAAGCGCCACGATTTCAAACCAATACCGGCCGACCGCGCGCATCACCTCCACCAGCCCTTCAAACGTCACCGGCTTGGTGATGAAGGAACTGACCCCCAGATCATAGGTGCGGAAAATGTCTTCTTCCGCCTTCGAAGTCGTCAAAACCACCACGGGGATACTGCGGAGGTCGGCATTGGCCTTGATCTCCTTGAGGGCTTCGCGTCCATCCTTGCGCGGCATATTGAGGTCGAGCAGGATGAGTCCGGGGCGCGGGGCAGGGGGGGCGGAGGCGTATTGGCCGCGGCGCAGCAGGAAATCCATCAACTGCTCGCCGTCCTCGACGAAGTGCAGGTCGTTGGCCAGGCGGCTTTCGGTCAGCGCTTCCCTGGCAAGCATGCGATCGTCGGCGTCGTCGTCCGCGATCAAAATGGTAATCGGCTTGGCGTCGGTCCTGCTCATTACGATACCTCTCCTCTCACATGCGCGACCGGAAGGGTCACGATGAAGGTTGACCCCTGGTCGGAGGGGTCGGGGGGGTCGGGGCTGCTGCGGGCGGTAATCGTACCACCGTGGCGCTCGGCAATCTTGCGGCATATTGCCAATCCCACCCCGGTCCCCGGATATTCGGACCGGCCGTGCAGGCGCTGAAACACCGTGAAAATCCGGTCGAGATATTTCATATCGAAGCCGATGCCGTTGTCTTGCACGAACAACTGGAAGTATTCCTCTTCGAGACTGTACCCGGCATCGTGGCGCTGTTCGGCGGTCATCATCTTACCGTAGACCCGCACCTGCGGGGCAGAGCCGGAACGGTGAAATTTCAGCGCGTTGCCGATCAGGTTTTGGATGAGTTGGCGCATCTGCATGGGGTCGGCGTCGATGGTGGGCAGCTCGCCGACCTCCACTTTCGCGCCCAGTTGCTCGACGCGGGCTTCGAGATCGCCCAGCACGTCCCTGGTGATCTGATTGAGATCGCAGGGCCCAAACGGCTGCGCCTTGGTGGTGACCCGGGAGAACATCAGCAGGTCGTTGATCAGCGTCTGCATGCGCCGGGCCGCGCCCTGCATGCGCTCCAGGTAATCGAGCCCCTCGGCCGGCATGTTGTCGCCCAGCTTGCTCTTGAGGCGATCGCCGAACGCCTGGATCTTGCGCAGCGGCTCCTGCAGGTCGTGCGAGGCGACCGAAGCAAAATCCTGCAGCTCGCGGTTGCTGCGCTGCAGTTGTCCGGCGAACTGCTCGCGCTCCTGCTCGAACCGCTTGGTTTCGGTGATGTCGTGCATCACCACCAGGGCGCCGATGCGCTCGCCGTGAACATCGACGAACGCCTGCCCGGAGGTCTGCACCGTGCGCGGCTCGCCGCCTTTGGGCACGAGCACCATCTCCTGACCGCGCATGCGCTCGCCGCGGAAAGCCCGGCGCAGCGGCGCCTGCTCCATCGGCAGGGGGGTCTTGCCGTCGGAATCGAACAGCCCGGCCTGGGCGGTCCAGTCCTCCTCCGGCATCGCGTCCACCGGCAGCTTGTACAGCTCGCGCATGGCGCGATTGAAGATCGCCGGCGTGCCTTCGGCATCGCAGGCCACGATCCCGTCATACAAGTTATCCAGCAGCGCATTCAAAAAATCATGCTGCTTGTGCAGCGACTCCTCAGCGCGCATACGCTCGGCGATCTGGTGCTCCAGCACGATCACCGCCGCCTGCACCTCCTCGGTGCGCAGGCGGGCGGTCTGCGCGAGATACATCGCCAGCGCCAGCAGAATGGAAGTCAGCGTGCCGCCGCCGAGGGCGGCCACGGGAACCCAGGAGTGCATCTGCCGCGCCAGCTTTGCCGCCGGCCAGGCGCGAACGCGCCACTGCACGCCCTGGATGTCCATCACCGCATCCCGCGCCAGCGCCCGCTCATCCTCGCGGCCTCCGTGCAGGCGCTGGTAGATCTCGCGATCCCCATCGAAGATCGCCACGGAATATTGGGTGACTGCCCCTTCTTCGCGCTCCATCTCGTCGATCACGTCGTCGAACACCTGGCGGACGCGAAAGATGCCGAGGATGTAGCCGGCGAAGGTTTCGCCGTTGAAGATCGGAATATTGGCGACGAATCCCGTGCCGCCGCGCACCTGATCCTCGAAGGTGGTGACGGTCAGGATCTTTTCATCTTTGGCGCGGTTGAGGGCAGCGCGTCGTTTGGCGTTCTTGCCGATGTCGAGATTGATGACATTCGCATTTCCCTTCTGCGGCACGGCCCAGCGGACGCGGTAGGAAGGGTCCACCCATTCGATTGCCTGATAACCGGGGAAATCTTCGCTGACCATGGCGGCGTCAGCTTCCCAGGCTTCCTGCGGCGGAGTTGTGAATTTCTGCCAGCGGCGGGCGATGCGCTGCAGGGCGAAGATGCGGGCATCCAGCCGGCTTACCATCGCGTTGCGCACGGAAGTCACTTCGGTTCCCACCTCGCGCTCGATGGTGGCGTTCTCTTCCCTGGTCAGCGACCACCACAGGACAAACGTCGCCGCCACGCCGGCGATGGCGACGGCGATGGACAGCCAGCGCCCGGCCGGCCGCGCCGCCGCGACAGGCTCGCTCGGCACCTCAGTCATTCACTACCGCCTTGGCTTGCATCTGCAAGACCGTAGCCGCGCTCCCGCGCGCAACCGGCTGCGTGGCAGCCGTGTTTTCCCTGAATCTGGTGATCGATCCGCGCGTGCCGTCGAACAACAGCAAAATGCCCATCCAGATTTGCCCGGCCACCGCCAGCAGCAGCAGAAAGGAGAAGATGCCCAGCGCTGCTTTGCTACGACGATACCAGCGCGTGACCGCCGCGAGCACCAGCGTCAGCACCACGATGCTGACGCCGAAGATAATGTGAAATCTGCAGCGGTCACTTTGGGTAAATTCATGGACGATTTGCGGCCAGTTCAGTGCTCCCGCCACCCACAGTCCGCCCGCGGCCGTCAACAGCCCCAGCGCCGCCGTCACCACCCAGAATCGCGCCGGCGGAATGCGCGGCGGGCCCCATTCGGAAATTTCCACGCCCGGCGACGCCAGCGCCACCACGATGCGCTCATCCTGCTCGGAAACCCGCGACTCCCGCGGATCCGGCGGCGCCGGCTCGCCGGCATGATCCAGCCGCGACTCCGGCGTATCGGTCAGGGCGCGAATCGACAAAGCCAGCGTCACCAGCGCCAACGCCACCACCCAGCCGGCCGAAAGCATGTGCAACTGAATCGGCGGAACGTAACGCTCGATGCGGTCGCTGAGGGTAGGGGGGGTTGGCGCTTGGGCTTCCGGCCGCGATGGGTTCACGTTTGACGCCCCCCCCGCGCCCTCCCCGCTGGCCGCAGTCACCCCCGTCCCATCGAGATACACCGTTTCCCCGCCGTTCCACGCCCCGGCCATCAGCAAGCCCATTCCCACCACCAGCAGCGCCAGCAGGGGGATATGCAGCTTCCGCCGCCAACGGTCATTGCCCGCCAGCCAGGTCATCACGCACACCAGGAAAACCGCCGATCCGATCGCGTTGTAGAGAATGTGCTGGCGCAGGAACTCCCACTGGCGGACGTTTAGCTTGGCATCCTGCACGTGCTGCGCCCATGAGCCGCCTTCATCGGGGGAAACCACATCCCGATAGGCGTACATGCCGGTGGTGATGGTCGGCACCGTGGCCAGCGCGCCGATCAGGATCATCCAGCGCCCCGCCGCCCGAAACCCGCTGGTTCGCCAGAGGAAGCTGAAGATTTCGATCAGGATGCCGATGCTGAGCAGCGCCAGCGGATAGTGAATGAAGATGACGTGCCAGTTGGGATGAATGAACTCATCGTGCATTGCCGAACTCCGTGTGTGGGTGCGCGCGAGGATATACCTGCGCGGCCGGTTGTGTCTAGGCTGGAAGGCATTGGTGATATGGCTGGGGTGCGTGACACTTAAGGCGGCTTTGCCTTGATTTGGTGGGACAGATCATTCCTGTCTGCACCGCGCGGATCCTGCAGGGGATTCTGGATTCGGTGAAGTCGCCGAGTTAGGCGGGGGATTTTTTCGTTGCAACCCGCGCCCTGCTGCGCCCGCGGCCGCTCAGCACGGCATCGATTTTCTCCAGGGTTGCGGTATCCGGTGTATGCCTGCCCTTTTCCAGGCGGTTCAGCGTCTCGGGACGGATTCCGGCCTGACGGGCCACCTCGGCCTGGCTCATTCCAAGGGCGCGGCGAGCGAGAATGATTTTACGGGCAAGCGAAGCGCGGGCGTAAGCGACGGCGGGAAACATCCCCTGCTTATCGGCTCGCGGAAGCGGCGGTAAGTCCTTCGCGGCCGTTCGCGTATTCCTTTGCAGGAGGCGCGCGTACTCTCCGGCAGTCATGACCACAAGTTCCTGCCCCGCGATGTTGACGGTTGCGATTCCCATGATGGTTCAATCCTCGTAAAAGCGATCGCGATGGCCTATCTTTTCAACAATCACGTCCGGGCCGAGGAGGTAGAACTGAACGCGATAGTCGCCAGTGCGCATCCGATAGCGTCCGGCCAGCGATCCCTTTAGTGGTTTAGCGCCGCTTACCGACGGCCAGCGCTTAAGGCGTTCAAGAATGAGTAGAACGCGACCATGAATCGGCGGCGTCAACTCCTCAAGGTCCTCTGCCGCCTGGGCAGTCATTCTAACCATTGCATTCCATTCTTGACGACATTGACATTCCTGTCAAGGCATTGACACGGCATTCGCTAATGCAGCAGGCGCCAGAGCCAGGATGCGGCGATGACCATGACCGGGCCGCCGGTGAGGCTGACGACGTAGACGACCCACATCTTCTGGCCGGCGCGGTAGAGGATGCCGGCGAGAAACAGGGAGGCGAAGTAGAAGAGCACCAGCATGACGACCAGCACCACGATGGCAATGAAGCCAAATATCACCCCGAAGCCATTGCCGGCGGCCGCCTGCGTGTTCATCTCGTGCCGCACGACCGCGATGGAGGCGGCGATGAGTCCGACATAAAACAGGATGAGGATGTTCCGGAAGCGCAACATGCGGTGACGCCGCTGCGGGTCGTCGGAGGTGGAATAGTCGAGCTTCGTCATGTTGTTTCCTTCGGGCGGCGACTTCCTCGCCACAGTGCGATCGCGCACAGTACGCATCCGCTTGAATCTGAGCGCCTGTCGAGTGCTCAAAGGTCCGCATGTACGTGCGGAGTTGTGCGCCCCCCGTCACTGCCCGCGCTCCTGCTGGATTCTATCGCGGATTTCGTCGGCGGCGCGCTTGGCCTGGTAGGAAACCGAACTTCGGCTGCGGGCGTGATCGTTGAGGGTGGGAAGGCACTTCTTCGTTCCCACCTGCTTGAGAATTTGCACCGCGCTGTTCAGCACGGAAAAATCATCGCTGCGCATCAATTTGATCGCTTCATCCTCGGCGGCGGCTCCGAAGGAGATCACCGCATCTTGCCGCATTTGCCGCAGCCCACTTCAATGGCCATGGTTTGTTTCCCGTCGCGTGCACCCGTCGAACCCTTTGAAAAGTGAGGATCATATTGACGCAAACCGCCATGAATAAACAAGATCGAATGCTCCATTTTTCCCTGCAACGACTGGCGGCCGGCATAGACGGCAGGAATTACCCATCTCCTGTTTGGGCGCCGGCGGAGGGCCGAATCGGACGCAATTGTGATGCTGCTTACGCGTTGACATGGACGATACTTTCAGTAGCGTACCGCCACGAGCCGCCAGCAGCGGCTCGACGGGCAGGCCGCGGTGGGCTTGATCGCCCGCGGCGGCGAACAATGGAACGAATGGGCTGCGGACGATGGATCCGGGAGAGATCCGGCGTCCCTTGGAACCCAAGCGCACGACCGACGTACTCAATAGAATCCGGCCGCCCCCGCAAAGCGCCCGGTTCCATCGAGACTGCCCCCGCGCCCAGCGCGATGGCATTGAGCGTGCGATGCGGGAGAAATGATCGATCCTTCATGGCAAAGAATCCCATCCTTGACGTCCCCCTGACACAGGTCATGCGCTCCGATATCGCGCTGCCACTGCAGCATATTCTGCAGCTCTACACCGTCGGCAGCTTTCTGTCGGCCTGGAAAAACCCCAAGAACCAAAAGAGCATCGAGCAGGTGTTTGAGTCGCCGCAGCAGGCCCGGCACGCGGTGGCGGTGTGCGCGGCCTGGTTGGGAGTCAGCACGTCGCCGTCGGCCGCCGTGGCGCAGTGGTGGGTGGCCGACGAGAAGACCACGGTCGACGCCTGAATTACCGACGGTCACTTCACCCAATTCTCGCGCACAACCCGCGGCAGCATTGCTGCTTCATTTTGCGAGATGCGCCTGCAATTCGATTTTCACGCCGGCCAGCGCCTTGGAAACGGGGCACCCCTCTTTGGCGGCATTGGCCAGGCGCTGGAATTCGGTTTCGGTGATATTGGGGATTTCCGCATCGGTATTGAGCTGAATGCGGGTAATGCCGAAGCCTTCGCCGACCTTTTCCAGGTGGACTTGCGCGCTGGTGTGCACTCGGCGCGGCTGATAGCCGGCCTTGGCAAGACCGGCCGAGAAGGCCATGGAAAAACAGCCGGCGTGGGCGGCGCCGATCAGCTCCTCGGGGTTGGTGCCGGGAGCGGCCTCAAAGCGGGTGGCGAAAGAGTAGGCGCCTTGAAACGCGCCGCTTCCGAGCTTCATCGACCCTTTGCCTTCCTTGAGGTTTCCTTCCCAGGTGGCTTCTGCGTTGCGGGTGGGCATGATTTCTCCTTTGTTTGGCGAAACGTGCGGCCAACAGGCCGCGGTGGTATTGGATCAACACGTTAGTCACGCCATACTTGTGAATCCAGCGGCGTATTTCAGCAAGTCGGCGACCGGCCCTATTAACGTGGGATCCTTTTGCCAATTGCTCGACAGTACGCTAATGTACATGATGAACATGAAAGGCGGTGACTGAATGAAGCTGAGTATCGTGACATTTCGCAAGAACATGGCGGATCCCATCAATCGCGTGGCGTATTCGGGTGAGCGACTGGTACTGGAGCGCCGTGGGAAGGGTGTAGCGGCGCTGGTATCGATGGAGGACCTGGCGGCGCTGGAAGCAATGGAGGATGCCGCCGACATACGCGCCGCGCGCAAAGCCCTGAAGGAAAGGGGAAGCATCCCGTGGCAACAGGTGAAAACCGAGCTTGGCATCGCCCCCGCTACCCCGCCCACCAGGGGAGCAGAAAAGGTGACGCACGTCGATAGGAGCAGAAAAGGTGACGCACGTCGATAGTGGGGAGCAATCGACATGGCGTGTAGTGCTGGATGCGCGCCAGCAGCCGGTGACGTACGTCGATAGTGGGGAGCAATCGACATGCGTCACCTTTTCCGGACCACTTGCTTATGGGGGACCCGTGCGCTGACCTGCGCGGACATAAAAATCCCCACATGTACATGACATGTAGATGCGGGGATTTCGAGACGAGCGCTTCCATCCAGCGGAAGTCGGGTGCGGTTACGCCAGCAAGTCAGCGATCACCTGATCCGAGAAGGGGCTGCCCTTGCCGGTGACCAGGTCGTAGCCGCTGGTGGCGCTGTAGCCGTTGCTGCCGCCGATGATGTCGTGCAGGTGGGCGGGTTGGACGGTTCCGTTGTAGATGTCCGCCAGAACCGTGGTCGTTCCCAGGGTGGACTTGCCGCCGAGCGCGCGGCCCTGGTCAGCCACCGCCACAAGCGCTGCCCATTGCGGCGCGCTGGCGCTGGTGCCGCCGACCTGGAACCATCCGTTGACGCCGGAATAAGGCACGCTGTCGTACACCGCGAAGCCAGTATTGGGATCGGCGTCGTAGGCGACGTCGGGGGTCGAGCGGAATCCGTTGGTGAAGACGCTGCCGGTGTTCTGCCAGGCCGGCTTCTTCTCGTAGTTGCTGACGCCGCCGCCGCTGCCGCTCCAGCCGGTTTCGCCGGCTGAATAATAATTGCCGTTGGAATCCAGCAGCAGTTTCGTGCCGCCGACCGCCATCACATTCGCCGACACGCTCGGCCATTCCACCCGCGCGCCGCTGTCTCCCGACGATGCCGCGAAGGTGATCGGCTGGTGGCCGCTGAGGGCGGTGAAGTAGCTGTCGTAGGCGCTCTCGCCGGAAAAATCGCTGCCGCCCCAACTCATCGAGACAACGCTGACATCGCTCAACCTGCGGGCGGTATCGACGGCAGTCAGAAGGTTGCTCAAGGAGGACGAGGCTGCCTCTACCAGCACGATCTTGGCCCCGGGGGCCATGGCGTGGGCCCACTCCACATCCAGCGCGGTCTCGAGTGCCCATCCGCCGCTGCCGTCGGCATGGGTGTGTCTCGGGGCGACCTTGCGGAAGAAACCGTTGACAGCGGTCGTGGTCTGGCCCGGCAGGCCAAACTGGTAGTCAAACGCCGCCAGGTCGCTGACGATGTTCGGATCGTCATAGGCGTCGACGATGGCGATGGTCTGACCAGAGCCGTCGCCGGAGATGGCGCCGTTATTGAAGGTGACGTTGTCCCAGCCGTAGGCGTGTCGGATGGCGGCGGGGGTATACGCGGTGGCCGGAGGGGTGGCGTAGGTAACATCCGCTGTCAGGTTGAAACTCGGATGCGCCACCTGATGGTGAAAATGATGCGAATGCACCGAGACGGAAAGGAGCGTGCGAGCTTCCAGTGGCTCGAAATTCGACGCGCAGAAATTGTGTCGGGTCATATGCTAAGCCTCCAGGATACGATTTACAGAAAAGACGATCTTACTGGCAGGAAGGTTCGGAATGCCAGAAAAAAATCCTTCCAGCAGGTAAATTTTTACCGCCATCCGCAAATCTAACGCGATCTGCCAAGCAAGATACCGCAAATTGACGGCGGGAGACGTCAGATGATGCCAGATAGTCAGCAGGCATTCGGGCCAAGCGCCGGTTAGTGGATCAGTTTGGGTGCCACAGGTCGGCGTACTCGCAGAGCTGTGTCTTACTGCGTCGCTATACGGCACAGGTCTCGGAGTACCGCGACCTGTGGCACCCGGAAATTTCAAGCTGACCCATTGCCAAGCGCCGCCTCGTTAAGCTCCGCCACCGACGTAAATTCCGCCGAGGAAGCCGACATCGAAGGCGTAGTAGGTCTCCAGCAGCGACATGTCCTGGCGGCCGGAGAAGATCGCGATCGTCGGGGGTCCGCCCGGCCCGGTGCCCACGATGATGTCGCCAAAGCCGTCATTGTTGACGTCTGTGCCGCCTGCGAGGCGCACGCCGCCGGCAAGCGCCGGATCGAACGCGAAAAAGCTGCGAATCAGGCCGCCCGTGCGGGCATCAAAGACCTTCACGTGCGAACTGCCCACGCGCGTGCCGGTGATGATATCGCGGCGGTTATCGTTGTTGACGTCACCCGAGCTGACATAAATGCCGCCGTTATATCCGTCATACGCGAAGTAGCTTTGCAGCAGCTCGTTGGTCGCGCCGTCGAATACCTTGACGTGGCTGGAACCGGTCCAGGTTCCGGTCACCACTTCGGCATCGCCATCGCGGTTGGTGTCGCCTGCCGCCACGGTGACGCCTCCACCGAAGCCGGGGTCATAGGCATAGAAGCTCTGGAGCACGTTACCCGTAATGCCGTCAAAAACCTTGACGTGTGGTCCGGCGCCAGGCCCGGCGCCGGTGATAATGTCGTTGCGGCCGTCACCGTTGACGTCGCGGGCCGCCACGAAGACGCCCCCCGTGAAGCCAGGATCGTATGCGAAGAACGAGCCAAGCGGGCCGGCGATCTGCAGGCCGGTATCTCCGTCAAATACCCGAACGTTGCTCGATCCCGAACCCGGCGCGGTGATGATGTCGGTGACGCCATCCCCATTGATGTCGCTTGCGGCGACGCGCACGCCGCCGCGAAAGCCCACGTCATACGCCATGAATGCCAGGCGGAGTTGTCCGTCGTTGGCGTTGAAGACGCTGACTTGCGGGGCCGCCCCCGCATCGGCGCCTACCACGACAAACAGCAGCCGCGGTTCGAGAGAATCACAAGAGACACCGCCAGCGCGACCCACGGAAGAACGCAAAGACATAGAAAACTCCTTCACCCGGGCCCGGCCGGGCATTGTATTTAATGGTTGTGTCCGATCACGTCCGCGTAAGATACCCCACACTGGCTCCGCAAAGCTACTGAAATTCCGGCAGTGGGTCAGTTTGGGTGCCACAGGTCGGCGTACTCGCAGAGCTGTGTCTTACTG
>DAIOHQ010000123.1:0-13580 GCA_036744635.1 Tepidisphaeraceae bacterium
ATGCATCATCATGATCCGCCAGGTTCATGCACCTGGCGGATCATGATGATGCATTGGTCGGCGGGCGAATCTGGACCGAGAGCGAGCACATCGAGCAGCGCCTGGAGGACCTGACCGAGCACATGGAGACGGTGATTCAGAAGTATCTGCGGAACGAGTACGAAACGATTGATGACTACAATGCGCAGGCGGGGGAATTGGCCGAGCCGTACCGGTTTTTGGTGATCGCGGATTTCCCAGTTGGCTTCGGCGGCGATGCGTTTCGCCGGCTGAGCAGCATTGTCAGCAGTGGGGCGCGTTGCGGGGTTTACACGCTGATTCTGCGCGATACGCGGCAGGCGCTGCCGGCCGGGACGCTGCTGGATGACCTGGAGGCGCACAGCGTCAACCTGGTGCAGGAGGGGGATCATTTCATCTGGAAGGATGAAGTGTTTGGGCAGTTTCCGCTGCGGCTGGATCGGCCGCCGAGCGAGGAGTTTCTGACGCAGATTCTCGATGTGGTCGGGCGCTATGCCAAGGAAGCCAAGCGGGTGGAAGTGCCGTTTGACAGCATCGCGCCGGACGCGGGGCAGTTCTGGTCGGGCAACAGCAGCGAAGAGCTGCGCGTGCCGGTGGGGCGGCTGGGGGCGACGCGGCTGCAGATGATGAAGCTGGGAAGGGGCGTGGCCCAGCACGTGCTGATCGCGGGCAAGACCGGCTCGGGCAAGTCGACGCTGCTGCACGCGCTGGTTACCAACCTGGCGATGTGGTATTCGCCGGATGAGGTGGAATTTTATCTGGTCGATTTCAAGAAGGGCGTGGAGTTCAAGACCTACGCGACCCACGCCTTGCCGCACGCGCGGGCAATCGCGGTGGAAAGCGATCGGGAATTTGGCCTGAGCGTGCTGCAGCGGCTTGATGCGGAATTGGGCCGCCGCGGCGACTTGTTCCGCAAGGCGGGCGTGCAGGATGTGGCCGCCTATCGCGGGCAGACCGGGGCGAAGATGCCGCGGACGCTGCTGATCATCGACGAGTTTCAGGAATTCTTTTCCGAGGATGACAAGCTGGCGCAGGAAGCGGGGTTGCTGCTGGATCGACTGGTGCGGCAGGGCAGGGCCTTCGGCATTCACGTGATTCTCGGCTCGCAGACCATCGGCGGCACGTCGGGGCTGGCCCGCAGCACGATCGGGCAGATGGCGGTGCGGGTGGCGCTGCAGACCAGCGAGGCAGACTCGCAGCTCATCCTGGGTGACAACAATTCGGCGGCGCGGCTGCTCTCCCGCCCCGGCGAGGCGATCTACAACGACCAGGGTGGGCTGGTCGAGGCGAACAGCCCGTTTCAGGTGGCCTGGCTGCCGGATGAGCATCGCGAGCAATATCTCGAGAAGGTGCGGCAGCAGGCGGAGGCGCGGAAGATTGTTGCTCCAGAGGCGATTGTGTTCGAAGGCAATGCGCCTTCGGACATTCGCCGCAATCCGCGGCTGGCGGCGGCGCTGGATCATCCCGGGACTGCGCCGCGGGCGACCGGCCCGCTGGCGTGGCTGGGCGAGCCGGTGGCGATCAAGGAGCCGACGGCGATTAGTTTCCGTCGTCAGAGCGGGGCGAATCTGCTGTTGGTCGGGCAGCAGGAAGAGCAGTCGCTGGCGATGCTGGGGGCGGCGATGGTTGGCTTGGCGGCGCAGCACGGCAGCGACGCGGCAGTCTTTTACGTGTTCGACGGCACGCCGGCGGATTCGCCGCTGGCGGGGATTTTTCCGCGCATCGCTGCGACCCTGCCGCAGCGGACGAAGCTGATCGAATGGCGGGCGACGGCGGAGGCGATCAATGAGCTGGCCGAAGAGGTCTCGCGCCGGCAGGCTGCGGATCAGCAAGGATTGCCTTCGCTGTATGTCATCATTTATGCGCTGCAGCGCTATCGCATCCTCCGCAAGCAGGAGGAGGAATTCAGCTTCTCCAGCAGCTCCGAGGAGAAAGCTCCGCAGACGGGCAAGCAGTTTGGCGACATCCTGCGCGAAGGCCCGTCGGCGGGCGTACACGTGCTGGCCTGGTGCGATACGCCCATCGCCGTGGACCGCACGCTGGACCGCAACACCATGCGCGAATTCGACAACCGCGTGCTTTTCCAGATGAGCGCCGCCGACTCGAGCAATCTCATTGATTCTCCGGCCGCCAACAAGCTCGGCTTTTTCCGCGCCCTGGCGTTCAGCGAGGAGCAGGGGGTGATGGAAAAATTCCGGCCCTATGCGCTGCCCGATCAGGCTTGGCTGGAACGCGTCAAAACTGCGCTCTCGGTCATCAGCAAATGATCGGGGGTCCAGGGGGGCCACGTCAGCCGGCGCAGGAATTTTTTGCGCGAACCGGGCTGGGCGGGCTTGCGTTTGGACGGATGAGCGATACGATTACTCGACAACTCCACACCGCCGGATACTCGGCGGGCGCCGCTCAGGATGAATGGCGCGTTCGGGGAAAGGCATGGATGCCATGGCGGGACAATCTGCAAATGGAAAGCTGAATCAGCTCTGGCAGATGCCGCTTTTGCTGGCGTCGCTGGGATTGTTCGGCTATGCCGCATATCTCTTCATCGATCCGCGTCCGGGTCTGACCATCGATCAGAAAATCGAAATCGCCCGTGTTTACATGAAGCAGGAGCGCCCTGAGGCGGCGCTTGAGCAGCTCAATAAGCTCCTGAACACCGAAAAGCTGGATGCCGAGCACGAAGGAGCAATTCATCTCGCCTTGGCGCAGTCGCTGGAGCTGGCGCAGCGGCAGAAGAAGATCAACGTGCCGGTCAATCATCAGCGGATCATCGAGCAGACCCGCCTGGCGATGGGGCTGGGTGTCAGGGCGGATGCCGATGTGCATCGCCGGCTGGCCGAGAGTTTTGAGGCGCTGGATCGGCCGGGTGAGGCGCTGCCCGAATATCGCCAGGCACAGGCCTTGGATGTGAATCACGCCCTGCACCTGCAGCGCAAGATCGTTGATCTGCAGGTGGCGCAGCATGAGACTGCCGCGGCCGGCAATTCGCTTTCGGAATATCTTGCCACCAAAGAGATCACCGACAGCGAACGAAGCTGGGCGATGGGCGAGCAGGCGCAGATGCTGGCCGAGGGGGGGAAATACGCCGAGGCCAAGGCGCTGCTGGCGGATGCCGGCAAGCTGGATGTCGATTCGGTCTCGCAGGGGGCGCTGAACTATCGCATGGGATATTGCGAGTGGAAGGTGGGAAATCTCGAAGAGGCCGAGCGCTATCTGCGCCTGGCCCGCGAGCAGTTGAAGGCGCAGCATCCGCTGGACGGCGATGCGTGTTTTGCCCTGGGGCAGATCAATCAGGCGAGGAAGGAAGCGAAGATCGCGATTTCTTTTTATCAGGAAGTGTTGACCAGCCACGTCGATGCGAGAGTTGCGCCGATGGCGCTATTGGGGCGGGGCGTCTGCCGCATTCTCGACAGTCAGGATGATGCGGGGTTGAGCGACCTGCACGATGTTGTGAATCAGATCAACCAGAAGGCATCTCGGGCGAAGCTCAAGCCCGAGGCTCTGGTGGCGCTGCGCCAGGCGGCGGGCACGCTGGGCGCCCATCAGAATTTCCTGGGTGCGCTGGAGGTGCTGGCCTACGAGCAGATGCTCGATCCGCAGCCCGGTCCGGCATTTTATGCGCGGCTGTCGAGCGTGTACGAGCGCCGGGCCGAGCAGGTGGAAGCGACGATCGAGCGGGCGTCGGCCGCCGAGCAGGCCAAGCGCCGCCAGCAGGTGCGCGACTTGCGCTCGAAGTCTGGCGACGCCAGCATCGCCTATTCCCGCGCACTGACGCTGAGCGATGACAAAGGGTACGCCGATGCGCTCTGGAAGGGCGTCGATTTGTATGATCGGGCTGGGGATGTACAGCGGGTGATCGCATCGCTGGAGGTGTTCATCGCCGAGCGGCCGGAGGATTCGCTTACTCCCGATGCACTGCTGCGGCTCGGGCGGGCATATCAGGCGGCAGGGTTGTTCGACAAGGCGATCTCGGCCTATCAGCGCAACCAGTTTCGTTATCCACAGAGCCTGGCGGCGTCGAAGTCGGCGGTGCCGCTGGCGCAGGCGTATATCGCCAAGGGCCCGGATTCGTTTGGCAAGGCCGAGAGCGTGCTTGCGAGCGTCTTTGAAAATCGGGCGCTGACGCCGGAAGCGGAAGAATTCCGGCAGGCGCTGTTTGAGTTGGCGCAGTTGTATTACCGCACCGGCCGCTACGAGGATGCGGTGGCCCGGCTGGAGGAATTCACCCAGCGTTATCCGAAAGAAGAGCGGATCGGTCAGCTCACTTTTTTGATGGCCGACAGCTATCGCAAGAGCGCGACGAAGCTGGAGGTGCAGCTTGCGTCCGCCGACTCTTCCGAGGGCGCCGGGCATGTTCTCGATGCCAATGAGGCTGCCAGTGCCCGCAAAGATCGCGTGACAAAAGCAAAGGGCCTGTACGAGAAGACGATCGAATGGTATCACGCTACGCCGCCAGTTCGCGACATCGACAAGCTGTATCAGAAGCTCGCCTACTTCTACCGCGCCGATTGCCTGTATGACTTGGGGAGTTTCGAAGAGGCGATTCGGCTCTATGACGCCGCGGCGTTCCGCTATCAGGATGATCCATCGGCGCTGGCCGCGTACGTGCAGATCGTCAATTCCTATTGCGCGCTGGGGAAAGTGGATGAGGCCAAGACCGCCAACGAGCGCGCCAAGTGGCTGCTGCGGCGGATGCCGCGCGATGCTTTCGAGAACGGCGGCTTCACCATGCCGCGCGAATACTGGGAACAGTGGCTGAAATGGACGAGCCAGTCGGGCATGTGGAAGGAAGAGGCGTCGGCGGCGACGCAGCCGAGCACCCAGCCGGCCGGGAAGGTGCAATGACAGCAGACCCGATCATCGCCGCGCTCCAAGAGCAGCTCGACTGCTACCAGCGCCTGGCCAAGCTGGCGGAGCTGCAGCACGAGCACGTGCAGCAGAATCACACCGAGGAACTGCTCGATGTGCTGCGCCGGCGGCAGGAAGTGCTGGACCAGGTGAACCGGCTGGAAGAGGTGATTGGGCCGGAGAAGAAGCGCTGGGGGGGATATCTGGCCACGCTGCCGGCAGGCTCGCGCGCGTCGGCGGAGCGCCTGCTCGGCGAGACACGGCGACTGCTGGAACAGATCACGACGGCGGACAGAAACGATGCCCTGGTGCTGCAGCAGCGCAAGCTCAACGTCGGCAAGCAGATCAAGCAGGCAACGGCGGCGCGGCAGATCAATCGCAATTATGCGGCCGCGGCGTACGGAGCGCGGACGGGGAAGATGGATGTGCAGACGTAGGCAGAAGTCAGAAGTTAGAAGTTGGAAGTGAATTTCTTCTTGCTGCTGACTGCCCACTGCCGACTGCAGACTTGAAATTATGGAAGCAACGATCGCCACAACTTCCGCCAGCTCCGCCCAGCGCATCGAAGAGCTGGGGCGGATCATCCTTGCCTATAGCGAGGTGACCGAGAAGCTGCAGCAGGCGCACGAGCGGCTGGAGCAGACGGTGCATCATCTGCGCGATGAGCTGAGCGAGAAGAACCGGCAGCTTGAACGGAAAAATCGCCTGGCGGCGCTGGGGGAGATGGCGGCCGGCATGGCCCATGAAATTCGCAACCCGCTCGGCGGGATTCAGCTTTACGCGTCGATGCTGGCGCGGGATGTCGCGGATCGGCCGGAGTCGCTGAAGGTGGTGCAGAAAATTTCCGGCGGCGTGAAGCGGCTGGAAGGGCTGGTCAGCCAGATCCTGCAGTTCAGCCGCGAGATGCGCCTGAACGCGTGCGAGATGGATCTGGCTGCAGTGATCGAGGAGGCGGTCGAGCTGGCGGCGGAACGGATGCAGAGCCGCCAGGCGCGAAGCACCGTCAACGGGCCGAAATCGCTGGCGGTGACCGCCGATCCGCTGCTGCTGGGGCAGTTGATATTGAACCTGCTATTGAATGCGGCCGAGGCGATGGATAGCGGTGGGGCGGTGACGGTGGACTACGCCGCGCCGCCGGCGGATTCCGATGCGAAGCAGTTTCACCTGGTGGTGAGGGATACCGGGCCGGGAATTCCGGCGGCGATCCTCGATCGGATTTTCAATCCGTTTTTCACCACCAAGGAGACGGGAACGGGACTCGGGCTGGCAATCGTGCATCGTGTGGTCGAAGCCCACGACGGCACCGTGATCGTGACCAATCCGCCGGAAGGCGGAGCACGGTTTGAGATCAGGATTTAGCATTCGAACGGAGTCGATCTATGGCGCGGATACTTGTGGCGGACGATCAGGAAATGATGCGGGATTCTCTGGCGGGGACGCTGGCGCGGGAGGGACATGAGGTCGTCGCGGCCGGAGACGGCGCGGCCGCGGTGGCGCGGCTGAGCTCCGGCGGGCGGTTTGACTTGTTGATCACCGACTTGAAGATGCCGAAGATGACCGGCATCGAGCTGCTGGCCGAAGCCAAGAGACTGCGGCCGGATATGCCGGTGGTGCTGATGACCGCGTTCGCGACCGTGGCCACCGCGGTGGAGGCCATGAAACTGGGGGCCTACGACTACATTCAAAAACCATTCGATGGCGAGGAAATCAAGTTGCTGGTGGATCGGACGCTGGAGCACACCCGGCTGATCCGCGAGAACCAGGCGCTGCGCAGCATGACCGACATCGGCACGCCGCGCCCGCTGATTGGCGCCGGAGAGGCGATGGGCAACGTCCGCAAGAAGATCGAGCAGATCGCCCGCAGCAACGCCACGGTATTGATCCGCGGCGAAAGCGGAACTGGCAAGGAAGTCGTCGCCCGGGCAATTCATCTGGCATCCGATCGGCGCGAGCGGCCGATGTTGGCGGTGAACTGCGCCGCCCTCAGCGAGAACCTGCTGGAATCGGAATTGTTTGGCCATGAGAAAGGCGCCTTCACCGGAGCGGACCGTATGCGCCGTGGGCGGTTTGAATTGGCGGACGGCGGCACGCTGCTGCTCGATGAGATCAGCGAGATCGCGCCGGGGTTGCAGGCTAAGCTGCTGCGTGTGTTGCAAGAGAGCCAGTTCGAGCGCGTCGGCAGCAGCCTGACGCAGCAGGTGGATGTGCGGCTTGTCGCCACCACCAATCGCGACCTGGAGGCCGCGGTCGATGAAGGCAAATTCCGACAGGACCTGTTTTACCGGCTGAACGTGGTGCCGATCGAAATCCCGCCGCTGCGGCAGCGCCTGGAGGATATTCCGGAGCTGTGCAGGCATTTCCTGCACCAGGCGGCCAAGCGCGAAAACGCGGCGTTCCGTCACATGGAAAGCGAGGCGGTGCGTCTGCTGCAGCGCTACGACTGGCCGGGAAACGTGCGGGAATTGCAGAACATCATCGAGCGCGCGGGCGTTTTGGAGACGGAGCCGGGCGTGATCCGAGCCAGCACGATCGAGCCATGGCTGAAGACGCGCGGCAGCACTGCAGCCGCCGAAGCATTGGCCGGCAAGCCGCTGGCCGATATCGAAAAGCAGGTGATCCTCAGCACGCTGACGCAGTTCAAAGGGCACCGTTTGAAGACCGCCAGCGCCCTGGGCATCGGGGTGCGGACGCTGGGGATGAAGCTCAAGAAGTGGCGTGAAGAAGGAGAGCTGGTCGCGGCCGGACATCAATAATGTCAGCCGCAGATTGTGCGCGATGGCGCAGAATGTGCCGGTGATTCAAGAGGGGCATGGTTGATTTGCGGCGGCTTTCCGCCCGCTGCCGGGTGGCATGAGATTTGACTAGGGTTGTGGTGGCTTGATGTTCATCGACAGGCTTTTGAACCAGGGAAACGCGCCGTTGCTCGAGCGGATGCTCGAGTTCACGGCGGCGCGGCACAAGCTGATTGCGGAGAACGTGGTAAACGCGACAACGCCGGGCTACAAGCAGAAGGACCTGTCGCTGGACAAATTTCAGAGCCTTCTGCGGCAGCGCGTGGAGCAGCGCGACAGCGCCGCGCTGGGAGCGGTGGGATTCGACGATATTCAGGTGGATGCGGAGCATCCCGATCGCGGCATTCTGTTTCACGATGGCAACAACCGCACCATGGAACAGCTCATGAGCGACCAGGCGAAGAACGCGATGATGCACAACATGATCATCGAATTGCTTCGCAAGCAGTACAGCGCCATGGAGATGGCGCTGAAGGAACGGCCGACGTAGGGTCCTATGGTGAAGGAATGGCAGACAAGAATGTCTGCCCCACCGGCTTGAGGAGCAGCTATGTTTGATGTGCTGGACATGGGAGCGAGCGGGCTGGTGGCGCAGCGCACGCGCATGGACACGATCGCGGCCAATATCCTCAACGTGAACACCACGCGCAACGCGGCGGGCCAGCCGATGCCCTATCGCCGGCGTTTTGCGGTTTTTGCGCCGGGGCAGGCGCAGGATCCTTCGCGCGGCGGGGTTCACGTGCAGGAAATCAAGTCCGATCCGACGCCGTTCCAGAAGAAGTACGAGCCCGGCCATCCCGACGCCGACGCCCAGGGATACGTGCTTTATCCGAACATCGATCTGTCGATTGAGTACGTAAATGCGCTGGAAGCGTCGCGGGCCTACGAAGCCAACGTGACGATGATGGACGTGAGCAAGCAGATGATCAACGCATCGCTGCGGCTGATTGCATGACCCAGCCACTGGCGCACACTGAAATTGCGCAAAGATGTCATTCTGAGGTACTCCGAAGAATCTGGATGGATCGTCGTACGAGGCCAGATCCTTCGGAGTACCTCAGGATGACAGTCACCAGAATTTGGGCAAGAACGAATAGACCGCCATGATCGACGGAGTAAACAACAGCTTGAGTCTCGGCAAACTTGCGGGCGGCGGAGCTTCGCCTGCTAAATCGGCCGGCGTTGGAGGAGCCGGCAGCGCGGGAGGGGCAAGTTTTGCCGATGCGCTGAAGAATTCCATCAACGAAGTTTCCAAGATGCAGCAGGATGCCTCGCAGGCGGTTGAAGACCTGGCCACCGGGAAAACCGAAAACGTAACGGGCGTCATGACCGCCATGGAAAAATCCGACCTGGCCTTCAAGACGCTGCTGGCCATCCGCGCCAAATTGATGGATGCGTATGAAGAGATCAAAAATATTCCGATATAATTCGGAATTTTTTCTTGCGATTTTTTTGAAGCGAACTACAGTGCGCGGCGTACCAGCAATGGGGCTGGAACAGGGCAATCGGGAATCGGCGCAGTTCACAGGTAGCGGCGGAGCCGCGGATTTGTGAGTGATTCGTTCACCAGGCGAGTCATTGAGCCGATCAGAGTTCGTGATGTCAGCGGGCAACAACCGCCGCCAAATCGGCCGGCGGCGCTTGTTCCGATGCACGTCTCACAGCCAGGGAAGGCGGAGCCATGGATTTCCTCAAGTCGCAGATCGCGCGGATCCAACTACAGCTTAACGGTCTGAGCGCCAGCCAGAAGATGCTCACCGCGACCCTCGTCACCATCATGGTGATGACGCTGCTGTGGTGGGGGCGCTACGCGGGGACGGCTGAGATGGAGCCGGTGCTCGATCAGGCATTCAGCAGCGAAGACATCTCGCGCATCACCATGCAGCTCGCCGCCCGCGGCATTCAATACAAGGTGGCCGGCGACAAGGTGCTGGTGCCGTCCGACCGCAAGATCGAAGTGCTGGCCGATCTGGGCTATCAGCAATTGCTGCCGCGCGACACCAAGAATGGTTTTGACGAGATCGTCAAGCAGATGAGCCCGTGGAACTCGGTCGACACCAACAAGCAGATGTGGAACCGGGCCAAGGAGATGACGCTCTCGCAGGTGATCCGCAATTTTCCCAACGTCAGCAATGCGGCGGTGATTATCGATCCGACCGCCGACCGGCGGATCGGAACCGATCTGCAGCCATCGGCGACGATTGATATCCAGATGCGCAACAACGACAAGCCGGCCAAGAAGCTGGTGGAGGCGGCGGCCGATGTCGTGGCGGGAGCCCAGTCGGGGCTGGCGCGCAGCCGGGTGAAGGTGATTGTGAATGGGGCTTCCTACAGCATCCACGACAAAGACGCGGACGGTTCGTTCGAGAGCAGCGACCTCATTGAGCTCGTTCAGCAAAACGAACGCCGCTTCGCTGACAAAATTTCATCGCAGCTCGCATTCATTCAGGGCGTGATGGTTTCGGTGACGGTAGACGTGAACACAAAGAGTGAGCGGCGCGTCGAGCACACAGTGGACCCCAAGGGGATCTCAAAAGTCGCGGAGGAAGAGAATCAGACTGAGGAAAGCACTTCGCCGGTGCCCTCCGCAGGCAGCAATGATCCCGGTGCTGGCGCTAATACTGGCGCGACCGTGGGCGCAGGCAACGCGGCTGCCACCCCCGCTAATACCACGACGACAGAAAAAAACCGCACCCAGTATTACAACGTGTATGGTCATGCCGAAGCCCAAATCACCGCCCCAGCAGGCGTCGCGACAGTAGTCGCCGCGTCCGTTCGCGTTCCCCTGAGCTATTTTTCCAACATCTATAAGATGCGCAATCCCAGCGCCAAAGAGCCCAATGAGAAAATGCTCCAGCCGCTGGTCGATGCCGAGCTTCCCAACATCCGCAACGACGTCAAAGCCTGCACCGGCCTGAAGGCGGACGACGCGGTCTCCGTGCAGACGTATGTGGACCTGATGCCGCAGGTCGCCTCCGCGCCGCCCATCGCCATGACCGGGACGATGACCGGTCTGCTCGGCAATCACGTCAAGGAAATCGCCGTGGTCGCCCTGGCGATCATGAGCCTCTTCATGGTCTCGATGATGGTGCGAAAGAGCTCGCCATCGCCGGCGCTGGTGTCCTCGCAGCCGATCGAGTCAGCGCATCTAATGGCGCGCGAAGAGCTGGCCGGCGAGGCAGGCGAGGGAAGTTCCATGCTGGATGGGATCGAGCTGGATGAAGACGCTGTCCGCGCCCAGCAGATGCTGTCGCAGGTAACCAACATGGTGGATGAAAATCCGGATGCCGCGGCCACGCTGGTCAAACGCTGGCTCAACCGCGCGTGAGGTGATGTGCCATGGCCTCGGATATCAATGGAGTGAGAAAATCCGCGATTCTGCTGCTTTCCCTGGATCAGGACCAGGCGGCGGAGATCCTCAAGCGCCTGCCGGCGGAAGCCGTCGAGGAAGTCAGCCGCGAGATTGCATCCCTCGGTGAAATTTCCCTGGACGCCCGCAAGGATGTCTTCGGCGAGTTCTATCAGCTCGCGCTGGCCAATTCCTATCTCAGCGAGGGCGGCCTGGAATACGCCAAGAACCTGCTCCGCAAATCGCTCAGCGAAGCGGACGCATCCCGCGTGATCAAGCAGGTGACGCAGCAGGTGCAGACCACGCCCTTCTCTTTTTTGCAGAAGGCCGAGAGCGAAAACCTGTTGACGTTCATTCAGGATGAGCATCCGCAGACCATCGCCTTGATCCTGGCGCATCTGCCATCGCAGAAGGCGAGCGAAATTCTCGTCGGCCTGCCCAGTCAGAAGCAGATCGAGGTGGTGAAGCGCGTCGCCAACATGGAGCAGACCAATCCCGAGGTGATCAAGGAAGTCGAGCGCGGACTCGAACATCGGCTTTCGGACATCGTCTCGCAAACGTTTGAAAAGGCCGGCGGCGTGGACACCGTCGCGGAGATTCTCAATCTCGCCGACCGCTCCACCGAGAAGGGGATCATGGAAGGGCTTGAGGCCGAGGATCCCGATCTGGTCGAGCAGATCCGCCGGCTGATGTTCGTCTTCGAGGACATCCTGCTGGTCAACGACAAGGGCATTCAGTCGGTGCTCAAGGAAGTGGACAATGAGGAGCTTTCGCTTGCGCTCAAGACCGCCAGCCAGGAGCTGCGCGATAAGATTTTCAAGAACATGTCCGAGCGCGCCGCCCAGCTTATTTCCGAAGACATGCAGTACATGGGCCCGGTGCGGGTGAGCGATGTCGAGGCCGCCCAGCAGAAGATCGTGGATGTGGTCCGCCGCCTGGAGGATGCCGGCGAGATCATCATCGCCGGCCGCGGCGGCGAGAAGGAAATGGTTGTTTAGTGCGTAATGCCTATTGCGTAATACGTGACACTCCGTCGCTCTTCTTACGCAATACGCATTACGCAATATCTAATTCTTCATGGGCCTGATCAAAGCCAACAATGTTCCATCCTCGGCTTCGCCGTTTTCGATGCGCGACATCGAACACGCCGCGAAGATGGTGCTCGTGCGCGCCCAGCGCCAGGCGGAGCAGTTGCTGATGGAAGCGCAGGCGGGGGCACAGGAGCTACGTCAGGCCGGGCTTGCCGATGGCGCTCAAACCGGCCAAGCGGAAGGATATCAAAAAGGTTTCGACGAAGGGCTGATTGCCGGCCATCAGCAGGCGCTGGCGGATCACACCGAGCAGCTTACCAATGTCTTCAACGCCCTTACAACTGCGCTGCAGCAGATCGAAGCGTCGCGCCGCGAGCTGGAGACTTCGGCCACCCGCCAGGTGATCGACTTGGCCGTCGCGATTGCCCGCCGGGTTACCAAGCGGCAGGGCGCGGTTGATCCCGCCGTCGCATCCGCCAATGTGCAGGAGGCACTGAAGCTCGTGGTGCATTCCTCCGACGTGCGCATAGCGATTCATCCGGCGCAAAAGCAGTCGATGCTGGAGGAGCTGCCGAAGCTGAAGATGCAGTGGCCGGCATTGTCACACATCGAGGTGATCGAAGATGATTCGCTCGCTCCCGGTGGCTGCCGCATTTTGACTCAACAGGGCCAGATCGACGGAGATCTGGACACGCAGCTCGACCGCATCGTGCGCGACCTGGTTCCCGGCGGCGGGGAGAACTGATGGAACTGCTGAGCGCACAATTTGACGCCGTCGAAAGCTCGATGCCGTTTCGCGTGGTGGGACAAGTGCGGGCGATCAGCGGGATGGCGATTGAAGCCGTCGAGCTGGCGCTGCCTCTGGGATCGCTCTGCCGCATTCATAGCTTCGGCGGCAAGACCTCGGTGGCGGAAGTGATTGGCTTCCAGCACGACTGCACGCTCCTTATGCCGCTCACATCGACTGCCGGCGTCGCTCGAGGCGATGTGATTGAAAATATTTCCGCTGCGCCGCGCATCTGGTGCTCGGCCGACCTGCTCGGCCGGGTGCTCAATGGCTTCGGCCAGCCCATCGACGGCAAAGGTCCGCTGCTGCTGTGCGAGTCGCGGCGCATCGACAACCGCAGCGTCACGCCGATGCAGCGCAGCAATATTCGCGAGCCTATCGCCACCAGCGTGCGCTGCATCGACGGCCTGCACACCTGCGGCCTCGGCCAGCGCATGGGCATCTTCTCCGGGCCGGGGGTCGGCAAGAGCGTGCTGATGTCCTCCATCGCCAGGAATACCAGCGCCGATGTCTCGGTGGTGGCCCTGATCGGCGAGCGTGGCCGCGAGGTGCAGGAATTTCTGGAAAACAGCCTCGGCCCCGAGGGACTGAAGCGCTGCGTGGTCATCGTCGCCACCAGCGATGAGGCGCCCAGCCTGCGGGTGCGGGCCGCCAAGGTGGCCTGCACAGTCTCGGAATATTTCCGGGATCAGGGGCATCACGTGCTGCTGCTGATGGACTCGCTGACGCGCCTGTGCCAGGCGCAGCGCCAGATCGGC
>DAIOHQ010000124.1:0-13513 GCA_036744635.1 Tepidisphaeraceae bacterium
CATTCTTGTCTGCAATGGCTGGATGAATGGCAGGTGTACTCACCTGTCTGAATCCAGCCATATCTGCGGGACGCCAAGTGTGGCCGGACTCGGGTGGATGAGTACGTCCACCACTCCTCCGGCCACGGCAGACAGGAATGTCCGCCCCACCAGGAGGAATGTCCGCCCCACCAGGAGGAATGTCCGTCCCACCAAGCCAGCCCCAAGCCGCTGGTTCCGCTATGCATCCGAAGCAAACTGCGCCCCGCGGAATTGGGCCGGGGTGATGCCGAGAATCTGCTTGAAGCGGCGGGCGAAGTGGAACTCATCGCAGAAGCCGCAGGCGTCGGCGACTTCGCGCACGCTCATCTGCCCCTGCCCCAGCAGCTCGGCCGCGCGGTCGATCACGCGCTTGGCCACGTACTTGGATGGAGGCACGCCCGCCAGGGCGGTGAAGCGCTTGCGAAAACCCGCATAGGTGATGCCGAAGCGGCCAGAAATCTCATCCCAATCCAGTGCCAATTCCTCATTCACCGCGCCGGCCACCCGATCGAGCTCCGCTCGCGCCCGTGTCAGCCAGAGCCTTCCCGCAACGCCCACCTTGCGTTCCTTTTGGAAACGCAGAATGTCCGACAACAGGAGCTGAATGCGGCAGATTCGCGCCGAGGGATCTTCTTCTCGTGAATCCTCAGGCTCGACCGCCTGCTGCATGCGCTGCGCCCAATGTTCGATCGGCTCGAGGTGCAGCACCGGTGCGGAAGGGTCGAGCAGTCCCTGTTGGCGCCACAGATCGAACACCGCGCCATCGAAAACGATGTTGAACTCATTCCATGCCTCGCCCCGCGGCGGGAAATAGGCATGGGGCAGGCCGGGGAAAAGCACCAGCAGGTCGCCGGCGCCGATGGTGCGGATAACCGCGTTGGCATCGCGATATTCCCCGCGGCCGGACAACAGATAGACCAGTGCGTAATGGTCAAAGTGGCGCATCCCGGTGTTGGCCGAGGTGCCCTGGTTGTTCTCGATGGACGCCGAGCGCAGCACCCGCCCCAGCGGGGAGCCCGCCAGGTCATTTGCCACAAAATGAAAGCGCCTTGGGGTCATGCGGCAACCTCCAGTAGCAAACAATACATAATATTTAGCAATATAGCCATGTTTCTTGCAAAAACATGGGGTATAGTGCAGGAGCATAATTCATAGGTTCTCTCGCGTTGGGATCGAGCCGCGTAATCCCACGCTACTTCCGCAGGACCCCGTCAACGCGGCTTTTTTGGAGGCTCGATATGTCTGGAAGTCGAAAGCATTCTGTCGTGATGGCCATGTTTGCGGCGGCGGCGATCTTGCCGGGGGCTTCGCCTCTTTACGCCGCGGTGACCGTCGGCGGCAGCGCCAGCTCGCCCTACATCTTTGCCAACCCCTTTGTCGGCCCCAATATCAGCGGTGGTGGCACGCAGAATTACACCGCCGCTGTCGGCTTTGGCACGACCCCGGCTACCATTGGGACGACCACCGCCTTGCCCGATGGGGTGGTGGATCGCTTCGCCGGGCGTGTCGCGTCTGACGCTGCTACCGACGTTGGAGCCGGCTACATTAGAGTCCCCAGATACGTCGACAACACCACCTACTATCAAGGTTCGGCATATTTGCAGGACACGCTCAACAGCGGCACGTTCACCGCCGGCGGGCTGATCAGCGTTCGGCATTACTACAGCACCAGCTTTACCGGAACACCAGCAACTGAGCCGTACTCCGTCTCGCTGGGGGGGACGCAGGTGCAACCTGCGACCGGCACGATTGCCGGCGACGTGTCCAACAGCAACAAATACCAGCTCACCCTCTTCAACACGCCGGTCACGGCCAACTCGGTAAAGGTCGACTTCAGTTCAATGGCTATCCAAGCCTCAGCCACCCGCAGCTACGCCTCGGTGCAGGAAGCCCTGTTGCTGCCCGTTGTCGGCAGCCAGATACCCATCCTGACCACCGGAGTCACCGACACCGCAAACGCCGGCCCCACCTTTGTGGGCGGCAACATCGCCGATAACGACGAACTCGCCGTCTTTTACGCTGGGACGTCTACGGCCTCCGTCGTCACCGTCAACCTTGGCACCGCCAGCTCTACCGACACGTTCGACCTCGGCACTCTCGTGGTCACCACCCTCGAGAGCAAGCCCTGCAGTTTCCAGCTTTCGGGCAGCACTGATGGCGGGACCACCTACTTACCCTTGCTGGGCGGGGGGACCGTGGTCATAGACATTTCGGAAACCGCCATCCTCAATACCCTCAACGTCAATGCCCTCGGGCTAGACCATATCAAGTTCGCGGTGAACGCCACCAATCCCGGCTCCGGGATCGCCGAAATCTTCGCTTTTCAACCTGCGGTCGTCCCCGAGCCGGCGGGCCTGTCCCTGCTGGCGGCGGGCGGCTTGGCCCTGCTTCGCCGTCGGCGGCGGGCTTAGGCCTGAAAAGCAGTGGCGCGATCCGCAAGCTCCACTCTACCTGAAGTCGCGTGGCCAATGGCAGCGCGACTTCAGGCACTTTCAACGATTGCGGTCGGTCCTTCTTATGTTGAACCTCAATGATAGCTTCCGTCGCCTCTCCGCCCCCGGCACGAATCGCTCGGCGATTCAACTTACCCAGGGGGAGCGCTTCTGCTATCCGCTGTATTACTACATCCCCACGCTCACGGCGGACGACCGCTATCTGGTCTACCACGAGGCCAGTGGCGGCCAGATCCAACTGCACTGCCTGGACCTGCGCAGCGGCGAAGACCGGCAACTCACTCACGCCAATGCCGCCGACACCTGGTGGCGGCCGTGGTGCATCAATAGCGGCTCCGGCGTGCTGGATCATCGCTCGGTACTCAATCGAAAAAGCGGCGAGGTGATCTACTTCGACGGTGCCGACGGCAATAGTGTCAACGCCGTCCACGTCCCGTCCGGCAAGACCCGCCACTTGTTCGACCTGCCCAAAGATCGAATGGCCATCGGCCAGAACTGCATCACCCCGGATGGCGGGCAATTTATCTATATCCAGGCCGATCGGGCGACCTATCTGGCGCTGTTTCCGGAGCCGCCGGACTGGAGGCACTATTGGCCTCACCGCAACACCTGTCGCGGCACGCGGCTGATGGCCTACGACCTCGACAGCGGTGCCCAGCGCATGATCCTCGCCATCGACAGCCCAATCCATCACGTCTTCCCCTACGATGACAATCGCCTGCTTTTCTGCCATCCCACGGCCGAAAACGGGCTCTTGATGACCGACCTTCGCGGCGGCTGGTACACCCACCTGCGCACGCAGGATGAGCGCGGCGGCAAGATTTGCCATTTTGTCGCCACCAAGAGGGGCATCCCGTACGAGGTGCTGGAACGCCCCGATGGCATCTGGTCGGGGCTGTGCGATCCCGACCGCAGGCAGTTCTATGAGTTTCTCCTTCCCCGCACGTTTGGCTATACCCACACCGGCCTCGATCCGGAAGGCCTGCTTTGGTTCTACGAGAATCAGCATGGCCCGCAGGCCGACCGGCCTGCCGCGCATGACCTGCATTTCCTGCAGCGGCACAACCCCGGCGGGGAGGATCACTGGCTGGCCCTCACCGGCGATTGGCCCACCTACGGCGGGGGGCAAAAATCACATTTTCATCCCCAGGTGGTGCTGAATCGCCAGCACATCCTGATGACCGCCGGCGACGAGCGCACGCGCACCAACCACATCTATCTGCTGGACATCGCCGACCTGACGCCGACGCAGGGAATCCGGCTGCCGGCATGATCGCCGGCAATGGCAAGATCAGATGGAAGGTGCAAAGCAATTCCACGCACGGCAGCGCAGTTGCAGCGGATGGAGAGCACCCGCTCGGTCATTTTTCACGGATGGTCCCATGACGCTCCGGAACTTGAAACATGGCCCCGGGGCTGCCCGTTTCTTCGCGCCGCAGCGCAGGGGGGGCGGGCGGGGCGCATTCACGCTGGTGGAACTGTTGGTGGTGATCGGCATCATCGCGGTGCTGGTGGCGATGCTTCTGCCCTCGCTGGCCAAGGCGCGCGAGGCCGCCAACCGGACCGCCTGTCTCAGCAACCTGCGGCAGGTCCACCTTGCATTTGCCATGTACGCCGGGCAGAACCGCGACCAGGTGCCGATCGGATACCTCGGCGGATACAAGCAGTCCAACTACGCCTTCTACGTGCCGGCATCAGCCAAATACACCCTCTTCGGCCTGCTGGTGGAAGCCCGATTCGTCAACAAGGACGGCGGCGTGCGCGCGTTTTATTGCCCCACGCAGAGCTATTCCAAGTTCGTCTACAACGACCGGCCGGATAATCCCTGGCCGCCTGAGGTTTCATCGACATCGAATATCTACGTGCGGGCGGGGTACTCCTGCCGTGCCGGCATCGGCACCGGGCCGGGGAATGACTGGGCGTGGAACGGCAGCGATGACCCTCCCAGGCCGATGCCGCGATTTTCCAAGGTGAAGAACCGGGCGATCTTTGCCGACCTGGTTCACTCGACGCAATTTGTAATGTCCGCCCACCGCGGCGGCGTCAACGTGCTCTATGGCAACGGCGGGGCGCACTGGGTGCCGCTGTCATTGTTCCGGGCCAACCTCGACGCCTGCGGGACCGATTTCAACGCCGCCGCCAACCCCTTCATCGACGCCATCTGGATCAAGTTCGACGCCAACTGAAATCAGTGGCACGCTGGGTATCGTTGCTGGACCTACATACGGCCGCATCAACTCGGGCTTGATGGCGAGGTAATACAGCGCCCCCTCGGCGAGTTGGTTGCCCGCGCGGGATTCGGCGGCGGGGCCGGTGCCGAAGTAGAGGTCGCAGCGGCCGGCGGCGCGGATGGCGCCGCCGGTGTCCTGGTCGCAGAAGAATTGTTTCATGCCCTGCCCACCCTGCCCCCCCTGTCCGGCCGACTCGGCCGATCCGATCAACACAAACGCCGGCAGCGCCCGGGGATAGACACTCTTGTCGGTGGCGATGGTCGCTTGCGGCGTCACCGGGACGTTCAGGCTGCCGAAGGGGCCGCCGGGGCGTTCGGTGAAGAAGACCGTGCGCTGGTTGAGGGCCAGGTACTTGTCCATATCCGCCGGGTGGGCGGCGAAGTAGGCCTGCAGGCCACGGAGGGAAAGCTGCTCTTTGCTGATGACCCCATCGGCCAGCATCTGTTTGCCGGGGCTGGTGTATTCGTAGCCGTTGTGGCCGGCGTAGCCGATTTCGAGGGTGCGCCCATCCGTTAGACGCAGGCGGGCGGAGCCTTGCACGGTGATGACGTACGCTTCCCAGCGCGACTTGAGATAGACCAGCTCCTGTCCCGCCAGGGGACTGGAATTGGCGCCGGTGCCGCCGGCGCTCTCGATCTGTGCCCGCGTGTAGTAGGGGACGACCGCGCCCTCGACGGTTTTCCTGCCGATGGTTTCACCGCTGGCGGGATCGGAAACCAGGTCGGCCGGGCGCTTGTAGAGGGGATATTGGAAAGCCCCCCCTGGCCCGCCTCGCGTCAGGCTGGCATCGTAGATCGGCGTGAAGTAGCCGGTGAACAGAACCTTATCGGTGTAGCCGCCGCCATCGGGGTCGGCGCCGCCGATGGATTGATAGACCTCGAAACGCTCGCGGATGGCGGCGTTGAGCTGCTGGGAAGTGGGCCCGCCGGCGAGCAGTTCGCGCAGGGCCAAGCAGGTGGCGACGGCGCGGTCGTGGGTGATGTCGAGATAGGGGAAGAACTGCCGGCTGGAGGGCCGGGCGAGATAGGCCAGCGACTGATCGAGGGCGCGGAGCAGCTCGGGCGAGGTGTTGGCGGCGAAGTCGGGATACTGCTCGGGCGAGATCTTGCGCAGGGCAAGCTGGCCGGGGGCCAGCTCCTGCGAATAGTTGATCGGCGGATGCTTCCTGTGACAACCGGCCGAGAGAAAAACCAACAGAACAATCAGAATCGAGCGGCGCATGAATTTCATCCTTGAAAGGAGCGGAGCATCTCTTCAAAGTCTTTCACCACGGAGTCACGGAGACACGGAGAGAAAAGATGGGGATTGAAAAATGCAAATTGCAAAATGAAAATTTCAAATTGACCAGGACCTTCGCAACTGTACCGCCGCCGCCGGGCGCAAATTTGAAATTTGAAATTTTCATTTTTCAATTTGCAATGGCTCTGTCCTCAATCCGGATCTCCGTGTCTCCGTGTGTATCCTAAACGCTCGAAATCATAAAGCCTCGCGAAAAGATTGCCATCGCTCTCCCCTCTCCCCTCCCCCAGCGCATGAAAAGAGCGGCGCCGGGAGGCGCCGCTCTTTATCTTGCTGGCGAATCGCCTACTTGATATCCAGCGCCAGCACCTGTCCGGTCGCCAGGCCGGTGATTAGCCGGCCGTCGAGGGTCGACAGCGCGGTCACGTCATTGGGAAGCTGCTGCTGGAACTTCACCTTGCCGGTGTTGTCCATTACCTGCAGCGTGCCGCCCCAGTAGGCGACGGCAATGTTGCCATCGACGTTGAGCACGTGCTTGATCACGCGGGTGGTCAGGGCGTTCTTTTTGGCGATGTCCATGCTGGCGGGGTCGGCCGCCGGCGGCTTGCCGACTTCGCCTTCGCCGCCGGCCTTGGTGGCCGTCACTTCGCCCTTGCCGTTGATGGTCGAGATCGAGCCATCGTGGCTCACCACGGTCAGATTGCCGCCTTCAACAGTCATCGCGACCACGCGGTCGGGAAGGTTCGCCGACCAGGCCACCTTGGCCTCGGTATAGCCGCTGCCCTGGCTGGCGGGGATGATGGCGCTGTCGCCGGGAAGCTCCCAGCGGGTCAGCGGGTCCATCCCCTGCACGGCCTCGTAGACCGAGCCGACGGCTTCGCTCATGCCCGCCTCGTCATGAGCGATCAGCATGATCGACTCCTGGCCGTGGCCGACCGCATCGCGCTGCCAGGCGTAGTAGCCGTGGCCGATGCCGGGGAAGACCTTGGCGACCGGGGCATAGGGCAGAAACGCCAACTGCTGAGCCAGGCCGATCAGCGGATTATCCTCGGGCGTGCCGATGGCGATGACCGGGCCTTCGACGGCAAATCCGGCATTCTGGGTATTGGCTTCGCCGGGATTATGGGCGCCGCCGTTGATTCCGATCCACGTCTTCGCCTCTTCTTCCGTGAGCTGCCGCGGCTTGCTCACCTCGGCGGCGTCGACGACTTTGCACTTGACATCCCATGGCGCCAGGATTTTCGCCAGTCGCTCGGCGGCCGGCTTGTCGAATGCGCTCGATCCGTACGCAATCGTGGCGCTGCGGTGCACGCGGGCGAAGCGGAAGACGTTCTTGTTGTCATCGCCGACGTAGACAGCGCGATATTGCCCACCGGCGACGGCCGAGCACTGATCGGTCGGCGTGTAGGTAAACGGCACGGTTTCGGAAGTGTTGTTGAGCAACTCGGTGGCGGTGACTTTCCACTCGCCGGCCGCATCATTGGCCGCCAGCGGCAGCGTGATCTCCAGGTTGCCATTGCGGGTGGCGCGGAAGACGTCATGGCGGATCGTCCCGAGCGGGTCGACCACCAGCACGTGCATCGGAATCGATCCGGTGAGGGCGCCACCCTTGTTGTCGGCCACGATCGCGGAAATCGTCACGGAAATCGGCTGGTCCAACCGCAGCAGGTCATTGCTCACCTGCGGCGCCAGCATCTTCACCGCGCCGATGGGCCGGGCAGTGCGGGCGAAGGCGCGCATCTCGCCAAGGCCGAAGCGGAATTCGCCGCTCAGATTCTTCTCTGCCGCCTTGAATTCCTTCACCTCGCCGCCGACCACCGCATCATAGACCGGCCGGCCATCGCCGGGCAGCGTCAGGTTGGCCACCACCGTCGCCATCGAGTTCCGCTTGGCTTCCTTGGTGTCGTAGGTGCTGTTGACCGCGAAAATGTATTCCACGTCGCCAGCCGCCTGGCGCGTCACCGTGATTCCGTCCTTGTCCGAGACAAGCGGCGGCTTGATGCCCGCCTTGTCGAGCTGTGCCGCGATTGCCTTGGCCAGCGGCCGCGAGCCTTCCAGCAGCTTGCCGGTCGTGGTCATCGGTGCAAGTTCCGCCGCGTTCTTCTGCCCTTCCTTCTGCAGTTCGTGCACCTTCTCGGCGTCCGGATAGTCACCCACCGCGTCCAGCTTGATCGCGCCCTTGATGTTGATCTTGCAGTCGCCGGTGAGGAGCACCAAGCCGCCCTTTTCCGCGAAGCGCTCCAACCCGGTCACCACCTTGGGATCGAGATAGCTGATGCAGCTCAGCACCACCGCCTTGTGGTTCCGTGCCAGCGTCCCGTCGACGATGTCCTCATCCACCACGAACAAAAACTGCTGCTGCAGCAGCTTGCCGGCGAGGTAGGTGAAGCCGATGTGCTGGCCCTGCGGCATCTCATGCGTATAGGCCTTGCTCATGTCCTGCGGCTGATAGTGGATCACATCCGACAGCGAATAGAGCATCGCCACCGGCGGGCGGGTCACCGCCATGGTGGTGAAGACCGTGCCCAGCCGCTTGAAGATGTGGTTGGACTCCACCACGCCCTGGCTGGTGACGTGTGCCTGCGGCGCGAACGGGTCGATGTCCGGCGGCGTCTCCATACCCTGCACATTGGTCTGGAAGGACAGGTACTGCTGCATGCGGAACGAATCGGCCGGCTCATCGGCGTACCAGCAGGGCAGGTACCAGTTGGGCTTGTCAAAAGTCCTGGCCCGGGCCATTTCCAGGGTGAACGATGGGTTAAAGTAGTTCAGCCAATAGTCGTCGTATCCACCATGGCCGGAGATCACCGGCATCGAGCGCACCACGTTGAAGTAATAGCCATCGGTGAAGGCGGTCATGCCGTACTGGCTCTGGGTGATCGACATATAGTCCGGCCGCACGTAGCTGACGCCGAAGGCGCCTTCCTGTTCGTAGGCGTCCATGAACCCGAGCTTCCAGGTCGCCCACTGCTGCCAGGCGGCGACATCCTCGGGCTTGTTGGGATCGATCTTCTTGTAGTCCGGCGCCTCTTTGTCGAATGCGCTCTGATAGGCTCTGCGCTGGGCGGGAATCCAGTGCGGCGTCCCCTTGCCGGTGGCGGGATCAGGCAGCCAGGTCAGTCCCGGCTCATCATAAAAGTGAACCCCCAGGACGTTGCCGCGGGTGCGGTCGGCCATCGCCTCGCGCGCCACCCGCGCCGCCCCGCCGCGGATGACGTAGGGATCGGACCAGTCGCATTCCGCCCGCATGTCCATCTGGTGGGCGCCGCTCATGGTGCAGAGGCTCATGAAATCCATGCCGGCTTTTTCCGTGTATCCCTTGGGGTCGAGCTTGATGCCGCCCTGGCAGAAGAAAATGTTGAAGCCGTTGGCATCCTCCCCTTCGGCGAGCATCGACTCATTCTTGTTGTTTCCGTTTCCCCAGACCGGAGTCTTGAAGCTCGATCGGCGCACGTGGCTGACAACCTCAAACTGCGCCTTGGCGGCGGTGCCGTCCACCGTCGCTTCGACGGTATACTTGTCGGGGCGGAGCAGAAATCCGTTGAGGTGCAGGTGTTCGGTGGTGCCGCCGGCGCCCGGCGCCTTCACCGCAAACGTGAACGTCATCTTGCTGCCATGCTCGCCGCTCACCACCAGCGACAGATCACCTTCCTTCAATCCATCCCCGGCGCGGATGACCGAGACGTCGATGGTTTCATTGGTCTGATAGATCTCGCGCGCCAGCGGCAACAGCACTTTGGTCTCGGCCGAGGCGGGGTTGAAGGCGGAGAACATTCCGGCCACCGTTACAAAGGCGGCGATGGCGCAGCGATTGGCTGAGGGGAAGGGGGGGTGCATAAGGTTTCCTTGAGAAGTTGTGATGTCGGGCGCACCAACCAGTGTTGGCGTGCAGCAATCTCCGCTGGGAAGCAGTAATACCTGCGCCTATTACAGAGGTCAACCGGCAACGTTGAATCAGACAGTCTCCGCTTTATCAGCGCCGATGCGCATCAATATGGGCTGTTTCCAGATGATTCACCCCCAGCGCAACTCCCGTAAACCCAGAGGAGGTGTCTGCCACAGATGGGGCACAGATCAGCACAGATGAAATCCTGACAAGACTTTCTTCTCCGCGCTCTCGGCGTCTCCGCGGTGAATCCTTCACTTGTGATATGTATCCGCCAGCACTTCCACGATTCCGCTGCGGATGAAATTCACCGCGATCGCCGCCAGCAGCACCATCACCAGCTTGGAAAACGCCCGCAGCGCGTTCAACCCCACCGCGCGGGCGACGTAGCTCGAGCAGACCAGCGCCGCCAGCAAAATGGCGCAATTCGCCGCCAGGCTCAGGCTCGTCATCGCGTAGCCGTAGCGATCCGCCAGCACCAGGGTGGTGGTGAGCGTGGCCGGCCCGGCGATCAGCGGCATGGCCAGCGGCACCAGCCCGACCATCTCCATCTCGTTCACTGCCGGCTTGCCCAGGATCAAAATGTCCAGCACCGCCAGCACCAGCAGAATGATGCCGCCGGCGATCTTGAAGTCGGCCGGCGTGATCCCCAGAAATTGAAAGATCGCCTTGCCCAGAAACATAAAGGCGATGGAAATCACCAGCGCCGCCCCCACCGCCTCGAAGCTCACCCGCCGCCGCATCGGCTCCGGCATCCCCCGCGTCACGCTCACAAAGACGGGGATCAGCCCGAACGCGTCGATGGTGACGAACAGCGGAATGAACACTTCGAGAAATGCGTGCAGATGCGTCATGTCGGCTTCATTCGGTGGGGCAGACATTCTTGTCTGCCGCAGGACGGGCATTCCTGAATTCCTGTATTTGGTGGGGCAGACATTCTTGTCTGCCGTTTGACAGGCATTCCTGCCTGTCCTTCGTTGCATCAAGTTACGATGGTGGCGGCACTGCCATCATCTCCGCCCGCACCCGCGACAGCTCAGTGTGAAGCTGCGACATCGCCTCCGGCACCACCCGCACCTCGCCCACCACCGACATGAAATTGGTGTCCCCAGCCCAGCGCGGCACCACGTGCTGGTGTACGTGCCCGGGCAAGCCCGCCCCGGCGCAGCGCCCGAGGTTGATGCCGATATTAAACCCCTGCGGCGAGATCGCCCGCTTCAGCAGGCGGATGCATTCAATCGTCTGCTTCTGAAAATCGGCCAGCTCCTCGGCCGACAGCTCTTCCAAATCCGCCTTGTGCGCCTTGGGCGCGATCAGCAGATGCCCGTTGGTATAGGGAAACCGGTTGATCACCACGACCGACAAATCGCTCGTCCAAAGCACCAGCCGCCTCCGCCGCTCCTGGTCATCGTTGGCCGCCACCGCCGCGCACAAAAAACATTCCGGCGAGCTGGCCTTATCCAGCGATCGAATGTAATCCATCCGCCACGGCGCATACAAAGAGCGGCTTTCCATGGCGTGATGGTAAATGGCGCTGCGTGCTTGGGCAATCCTGCCCGCCAACTCGTGATGAATTCCGTCTACACGATCTTCCAAAAGCTGTTCCGCCGCTGGCGCGTGCCGGGTGGGCGCATCTCTTCCCCCGCGGCGTCGATCAGCCCGACGGCCCACTTGCGGCGCACGCTGTACGCCCGCAGCGCCCCCATGCATCCCACCGCGATCGCCAGGCCGGTGGTATCGGCCATCCAGTCGGCGATCTCGGCGCTCCGATGCAGAATCGGGATCATCTGAATGATCTCATCCAGCGCCCCATAGCTCATGCCGATCAGCAGCACGATCCACGACATGTCCCGCCGCGGCGGGCTGATCGACCAGAAGCACAGATACAGCAACCCCCCGAGCAGCCCATAGGCCAGGAAATGTTCGAGCTTGTCATTGATCTCCACCCGCGGCAGGTCCTCGGCCGGCGTGTGCGTCAGCACAAAAATCGTCAGCCAATAAACCAACAGCAGCAGAAACAGTGAACGCGAGCTCCGCTTCATGATTGAATTATTCACCGCCCCACATCGTGGCATGGGCTACCAGCAGCTACCAGCCCATGCGCCAGAAGCGCAGCGCTCTTCCGCAGCACGGGTTTTCCTGAACCCGTGCCAAAACGGTTGCGTTCAACAGCACGTTCACCGTTCCTCCATCGCCTCCACCATCAACCGAATCGGCTCCTCTTCGTCCGCCGGCGGGGCAACATTGGCGGCCGTCAGCTTGGCCTGATCGATCCGCGAATTCACCGACACCGTCACCGCCTGAGCGGCAGGCGGGGCGGAGGCCGCAGGCGCGGGGGGCACAGGCGAAGCAGGAGAATCCGCGCTGGCAGGAGCAGCGGCCGGGGGCGCGGCTTTTCGAACCCTGGTGATCACCTTCCTCGCCTCCACGGCAACCGGTTTCGCACCCGCCTCCGGCGCTGCAATCACCACCTCCGGCGCAGCAGTGGCCGCCTCCGGCGCATCTGTCACCTCCACCGCAGCATCGGCCACCAGCGCATCGGCCGGCACCGGAATCTCTTGTGTCTCCGCTTCATCGCCTTGGCGCGCCGCGGCCGCGGCTGCGGCGGCCACCGGCGCCCGCGTCTCCACCACCTCCGCCTTCCGATTCGCCTGCAGCTCCTCCACATTGGCCGGCAGCGCCTCGCTCATCGCCAGCACCTCGCGGGCCAGCGCCCGGTAGTCGGCCGCCCCGTTGCTGGCCGGCTCATACTTGAGGATGTGCTGCCCGAAACTGGGACTCTCGGCCAGCTTGATGTTGCGGCGAATCTTGCTCTTGAAGATTATCGCATCCGCCCACGGCAGCGGCTTGCCCTCCGCCGCCTTGATAAAACCCTTCAGCTCCGCCACCACCTCGTTGCTCAGCTTCGTCTGCGAGTCATACATGGTCAGCGCGATGCCGCTGATCTTCAGCTTCGGGTTCATCCGCTTGCCGACAAGTTGCACCGTCTCCAGCAGCTTGGCCACCCCTTGCAGGGCCAGAAAGTGCGGCTGCATCGGGATGATCACTTCCGTCGCCACCGCCAGCGCGTTGATCGTCAGCAGCCCCAGGCTCGGCGGGCAATCCAGCAAAATGAAATCGAAGTCGTGCTGGGCCGCCTCCAGCCGCTTCTTGAGGATCATCTCGCGCCCCAAAATGCTGACCAGCTCGATCTCGGCGGCCGCCAGATCGATCGAGCTGGGCACCAGTGCGATGTTCTCATCGATCTTGTGGACCGCCTCCAGAAAACTGCGCTCCTCGACCAGCACGTTGTACAGCGAGCAGATGTCGGGGGAGGGCTCGACGCCGTAGTTGATCGTGAGATGGGCCTGCGGATCGAGGTCGATCAGGCAGACGCGCTTCCCCAACTCCGCCAGCGCCGCCCCCAGATTGACGGTGGTCGTCGTCTTGCCCACCCCGCCCTTCTGATTCATCAAAGCAATAATTCGCATGTGCCGCCTCCATGGGCCAGACAATCGTCCATGATCAAAACCGCGCAAATTATGCCCTCCATCCGCCCAATTACAAGCCGCCGCGCCAGGGCAATGGGTCAGTTTGAAAATTCTGGGTGCCACAGGTCGCGGTAGTCCGAGACCTGTGCCGCGTAGCAACGCAGTAAGACACAGGTCTGCGAGTACGCCGACCTGTGGCACCCAAACTGACCC
>DAIOHQ010000125.1:0-13456 GCA_036744635.1 Tepidisphaeraceae bacterium
CGATTCCCCGACAGGAAAAATTATTCTCCGGTGCCAACTGCGGAAGTCGGGCTAGTCCTTCACCGCTGACCAGAGCTTGTCTTCGACCTGCTTGAACTTGGTGAATGATGCATCCACGCGCTCCATCAGCTTCTGCAGTTGGATCTTGTCGGCGTGGGGGTCGGTCATGGCGTCGCGGAGGGCGCCGGCGGCGTCGTTGAGATCATTCGCTCCCTCGGCGAATTCCCGCGTCGCGTCAAACAGGTTCAGATTGGCCATCTCCCCCTCCTTGGGCTTGTAAAGCAGCCGCCAGGGGCTGCGGCGGATTTCAGCGCTGGCGTTTTTCAGGTTGTCGCTGGTGGTCTTGAGCGAGTCGATCATCTGGTTGAACTTGGACTTGTTGTCGGTGACGACAGACTGCGCGGTGGCGGTGAAGCCTTTGGCGTTGCTCATCGTCGCCTGCACGTCGTCGAGTGTCCGGCCGACTTGGTCCATGCTCGTATCAAGCTTGGCGATCACACCGTCAATCTGCTTGAGCAGGCCGGGAAACTTGGCGTCGAATTCCTTGATGACGTTGTGCAGCTTGGCCAGCAGGCCGCGAATGTCCGGGCTGCTGTCGCCGAGCAGGTCGCGCAGCTTCACCATCATTTCACTGGTGCGGTCGGCGATCTGTGTCCATTTCTCGAGGGCCGGCCCGCGCACGTCGGCCACCAGTTCCTGGGACTTGTCGGCGAGCTTGCCGTACTTGGCGACGGTGTCGTTCACCTTGGGAACGGTTTGGTCTTTGATCGCCGCGGCGGTTTCGCCGAACTGCTTGACGGTCTGGTTTATGGCGGGAATGGACTGGCGGCGGATGTCGTCCAGCACGCCGTTCAGTCGCTCGGAGACTGGCCCGATGCTGGCGAGGATCTGGCTGAAGGTGCTGGGATTGCCCACCAACGCCACGTCCAACGCCAGCGGCTGGCCGCTGCCAAGGCTCTCAAAATTCAACACGCTGGTGCCGGTAACCATTGACTGAATGCCGAGCCTCGCGCCCTGCTTCAGGTCGAGCCGGTGCGGGAAGGAGAAGTGGATGTAGATATCTGGTTCCGTCTCCGCGGAAATTTCGGACTTCACGACCTCGATCTTTTTGACCTCGCCGACCTTGTACCCCCCAACCCGCACCTCATCGCCCACGCGCAGGCCGCCCACGTCATCGGAGAGCTTGAACACCGCCTTGCGCACCTCCCGGTGTTCGGTAAAGGTGGAGATTCCCTTGATGCCGATGATGATGCCAATCACCAGGGCGATGCTGATGACGATGAACAGGCCGGCTTTGAGGGCGCTGCGATCTTTTTTCATAAATCACTTCATTCCTTTTCGGCCCCGAGCAGGTCTTCTTCATATCCGTCCGCGCGGCGGCGGTCGGTCAGCGGGCCTTCGGTCAGGCCGCCGATGAACTGGCGCACGATGGGATTCTTCGATTCCTTCATTTCTTTTGGCGTGCCGCTGACGATGAACTTGCCGCGGTCAAGCAGGACCATGCGGTCGGCCACGCGAAAGGCGGAGTCCATCTCGTGGGTGACGACAACGCTGGTGACGCCCAGCTTCTCGTTCAGATCGATGATGAGCTGGTCGATCTCGCTGCTGGTCACCGGATCGAGGCCGGCGGACGGCTCGTCATAGAACAGAATCTTGGGGTCGAGCGCCACCGCGCGGGCCAGGCCGGCGCGTTTCTTCATGCCGCCGGAAAGCTCCGATGGCATCTTCTCGGCGTGCTGGCGCAGTCCGACCAGCTCGAGCTTGATCTTGACCATGATCTCGATGGTCTCCTCGGGCAGATCGGTGTGCTCGCGCAGGGGCAGGGCGACGTTGTCGGCCACGCTCATCGAGTTGAACAGGGCGCCGCTCTGAAACAGTACCCCGATCGACTTGCGGTATTCGGTCAACTCCTGCACGTTCATTTTAGTCAGGCTCCGGCCCAGGCCGATGATCTCCCCGCCATCGGGGCTCTCGTTGCCGATCATCAGCCGCAGCAGCGTCGATTTTCCCGAGCCTGAGCCGCCCATCACCACCAGCGTCTCTCCTTCGAATACATCCAGGCGAATGGCATCCAGCACGGTCTTTTCACCGTACCGCTTGGTGACGCTGAGAACCTGGATCATCGCGTCAGGCATCCCTTTTACCATCCGAGAAAATAAAACACGCCGGTGAAGAGCAGGTCGACGGAGATCAGAGCGACGATCGTCAGCACCACGGTGCGGGTGGTGGCGACGCCGACGCCCTGGGCGCCGCCGCTGACGCTGAGTCCGAGTGTACATGCCAGTCCGCTGATCAACGTGCCGAAGCAGCCGGCCTTGACCAGGCCGGTGATAAAATCCTGGAGCTTCACGATCGTGAACGTGTGTTCAATGTACTGGCTGCTGCCGATGCCGAGGAACGCCACCGACACGAAAAGTCCGCCGAGGACGCCGAGCAAGTCGCCGACCACCGCGACGCACACCATCATGATCGACGTCGCGACCACCCGCGGAACCACCAGAAAACGGATGGGGTTGATGGCCTGCGCCTGCATCGCCTCGATCTCTTCGGAGACGACCATGGTGCCCACTTCGGCCGCGATGGAGGCGCCGGCGAATCCAGTGAGCACGATGGCGCTGACCAGCGGCCCGAGCTCGCGAAAGATGGCCACCGAGATAATGTCGGCGACCTTCGCCACCATGCCGAAATCGCGCAGGATCGGCGCCATCTGGAACGCCAGGATCGCCCCGATGCAGAAGAGCACCAGCGAGACGATGGGGATGCTTTTGACCCCAACGCGGTTCATCTGGAACCAGAGATTGGACCAGCCCAGCCGGCGCCCGCGCTTGGTAAACAGCGCCGCCGGCAACGTCACGGCGGTGTCCCAAAGCAGATACCCCAGCCGCCCGAGGAACGCCAGCGTCTCCAGCGCGCTATTTCCGATGATTTCAACGGGTGCAAGGGGATTCATTGTTGCAAGAAAAGTGTCTCACTTCGTCCGCGCTTCGGCTTCATCTTTGGTGACGACGAAAATCGAGTCGAGCCGGGCGATTTCAAGAAGACCCTTCACCCGCGGCTGCAGGTTTGTCAGGTAGATCTTGCCGCCGTGCTTGCGGATGCGTTGCAGTGACTCGACCAGCACGGCGATGGCGCTGCTGTCCATGTAGGGCACCTGTGAAAGGTTCAAGATGAGCTTTTTCGGCTCGGCCTGCATCAGCACATCCAGCAGGGCGGTGCGCATTTCCGGGCTGTTGTGCAGGTCAATTTCGCCGCGGATGGCGGCGGTCACGACGTCGCCGTCCTGCCTGGCGTCGGCCACGAGATCGGTGCCGGTTGTCAACTTGGCCATAACGGTCCTCTACAAACTCGGTGTTCAGGTTTGTGCCTTGGTACTGTCTGCGCCGGGCGTGGAACTGTCCACTGTCTTGCGTTTGCGGATGGTCAGCAACATGCCATCCGGCTGTGGAGTGTAGCGCACGTCGTCCGTCAAACGCTTCAGGCAGATCAGGCCCAACCCGCCGGGCGTCAAAGGATCATAGGGCGGCGGTGGGCGCAAGGTGGGATCGACGCCATTGCCCCAGTCGCGAATGCTTAGCAAGAGCTCGCCATCGGCAATCTCGGCGGTGATGGCGATAGGCTTGTCGGTGGCGCCCTCATAGGCGTGGCGGATGATGTTGGCCAGCGCCTCATTGAGACACAAACCGACTTCCGCGACCGCCATCTCGGACAGGCCATGAAGGGCGCAGAAGTTTTCCACATTCTTGCGGATGGCGGCGATGTGGCGCGGATGGCTTTCCATTGCCAGTTCGATGCGCTCGGGATGGTCGTGGGGCGGTTGCATTCAGTCACGGTTGCTTTTTGGGTTTGGCTGCCAGTTCTTCGCCTGCCAGCCACTTCCGCCAGACATCCACGGCCGGGCGCCGATCGCGTTCATCCTGGTAATAGCGATAGCCAAAATCGTCGCCGACCAGCCGCTGCAGCGCCTCGATGGCATAAAAGCGGACGGCCGGGTCGTCGCTGTCGAGGTCCTTTACGAGTTGCCGTGACACTTCAATGTCACCGTGGCGGACCGCCTGCTTGATGGCGGGAATCTTGACGGATGGGTCGGGATCGCCAACGCTCAGCGGCCGCGAAGGGTGCGTGCATCCCGTCGCGGAGAGCGCCAACACGATCAATCCAGGCCAGGACCGCATCAACCTCCAGGCGCACGATAAACTCGCCGGAAACGCACCGGCGAAACGTCCGATAACGTCGCACCAGTATAAGATTTCTGCCGGCGCGCTGTCTCCATCATCGGCAACCTGCTGTGAAATGAATCAATGGCGCGGTGCGAACCGGCGCAGCCAACAGTATACTGTGTGGCATGAGGAGAACCATGCATTTGAAGACATTGCCGAGTTTGCTCTGCGTGCTGGCGCTGTGCGGATGCCCCCCCTGGGCGCGCGCGGATGAATCAGCCTGGGAGGTGATGCGCTTTGGCGGGGCGAAGAAGACGGCGGTCGCGGGGAAGGATACGATGGTGTTGACGGTAACGCCGGCGGCCGCGGGGGAGGGAAAGCGGCTGAATATCGTGGTGCCCAACGATCCACCCACGGGGCCATACCATCCTGACGCCACCATGATGGCCACGATAAGCATCCTGAAAAATGGGGAGGTGCTGATGCTTCGCTACGACGAGCGGGGCGGGCAAAAGACGCTCACGCAGCTTTCGCCGTATCAACTCAAGCCGGGGGAGGATTCTCCGAAGGGATACGTGTTTTCCGGGATGAAGGAGGAAGCGGCTGGAGATCAAACGGTGGTTACCGTCAAGTTCATCAAGCTGGGGCAGACGACGACGGCCATCATTCCCAACAAGAAATACGGCAACAAGATGGCGCCGGTGAAAGCGACCATGGAACTGGTGCAGAAGCTGCGCAGCGGGGACGTGGTCGAGGTGGATTTTCAAAAGGGGGATGACAAGAACACGATCCAGAAGATCGAACTATATATTCCGTGGACGGCGGGTGAACTGGTGAAATTCACCGAGACGGACGTTCCCGGCCAGCGGGGGCTGCAGGTAAAGAGCGGCGACAAGGCCGAGACGATCATCCTGGCCGGAACCATGCAGGGTGATAGTTGGAAAACCAACGAACGGCTGGCCAAGATTGCCGACAAGCTCAAGCCCGGCCGGATGATCGAATATCGCCTGGTAGAGCAGGAGGGGAAGAAGTATGTGAAGGATCTGCAGGGGAAGTAAAAAGCCGTGCGAGAAGACTAGCGCTGATAGATCGGGAGCAGCCGGTAGGGGACTTCCAGAGTGAGCAGCGCCATGGCAGTGGCGTAGATGCGCCCGGGTTCCTGCCCGACCTTGGAAACCGGCCAGCCGCCGTCGGGCATCTGCAGGTTGCTGAGGCGCTGGCGGGCGTTGACCCAGAGCGGCGGCCAGGTGGGTTCGCCGGCCTGGAAAGCGGCCTGCGTGGCGTAGTAGAGCGAATAGTGGAACATCGGCGTATCTTCCGTCACCGCATTGGTGGCGAGATATTTTGCCGCCTCGGCCAACTCGGGATGTTCAATTGAATCCAGCAGGTAAAGGCTGAGCACCGCGATGCCGGTGATGCCGGGGGTGGCGCCGCCGCCGGGCTGATAGGCGAAGCCTTTTTGGGCCGGGATGTAGCATTTCAAGACGAACTGGGCGGCGCGTTTCACCCGATCTTTAGGCACGTCAAAACCGGCGTTCTGGGCGGCGCGCAGGGCCAGGGCATTCCATCCCGTAAGCGACATGTCGCTGTCGGCAGCGCCAGGTTCATAGCGCCAACCGCCGGCGAAGGCTTCGCCCTTGGCGACATCCTGCGCCTGGTAGATCAGCTTGAGCGCGGATTGGAGCACGGGACGCAGTTTCTGGCGGCGCTCGGCATCTTCCACGCCATAGGCCTCGGTCAGCGCCAGGGTGACGATGCCCTGGCCATACATGCGGCTGCCGTCGGCCCGGCCGAAATATCCGTCGGGCTGGGCCTGTTTGATGAGGAAGTCAATGGCAGCGCGGACGTTGTCGCGATATTTGCCGGCGTCGGGAACATGGCCGGCGGCCAGGAAGGACATCAGCGACAGCCCGGTGGCAGCGCATTTGGGCGCGGCAACGCCGTCGAAGGAGCCGTCGGGATTTTGCGATTTAGCGAGAAATGCCAGGCCATTGTCGATGCGCCGATCGAGCTCTTCGTTGAGACCGTCGGTGGCGGGTGCATCGGCGGCGGAGGTGAAGCTGCAGAGGAGGGTGAGGGATAACAAGAGAGTCAGGATGACAACGCGCAGCCACAGCGAACGTCGGGAATGCGATGATGTCATTCTGAGGTATTCCGAAGAATCTGCGTGGATCACCAATCGAGGCCAGATCCTTCGGAGTACCTCAGGATGACACGTGGCAATTGACCGCGCATCATCAGTTCGATGGAAAGACGTGCGAATCAGAGTCATCACTTCTTTGCAGCCCCTTCCTGCGCCTTGCTGATGGCGTCGAAGTAGAGCTTGAGAGAATCTTCGTATCCGGGCGGATCGGCGTCGCGCAGGGAGGAGTTGAGATCGTCGGCGGGGCGCTCGCGGAAGCGGCCCCACTCGCGGGCGCCGGGGGCGGCGCCGATGATGCTGGTTGGCGCCACGCCTACGCCGCTGCCGGCGCCGCCATCGAGCGCCAGCGTGATGGTATAGAGTGACTGCATCGAGCGCGTGCCGGCAAGTCGGTCGGCGGCCGCCTGATGAATCGAGCTGTCCCAGGCGCGGGTAAGGGCGGCAGTGGCATTCTGCTGGTTGGTGCGGGCGGCATTCAAATCCGGCGGCCTGCGCTGCAGGGCGGAGGCGGCGGCCTTGGCGAACCACTTGGCCGCCACCAGCGGGTCGCGCTGATTCAGCTCGTCCATCGCCTTGCGCAGCTCCGCCTGCACCGCCTCGATTGCCTGGCGCGACTGGCCGGCGCTGCGCTCGACGCCGGCGGCGTCGCGGGCGGCAATTGCCTGTTCCAGCAGGCGCAGCGCCGGCGTCAGTTGCTGGTCGATCGCATTCACCGCGCCCAGCGTCTCGGGCTGAAAATCGTTGAGCTTCACGCTGATCGACTGCGACGCATCCGGCAAGACCGGCTGCTGGGCGTCGGCGAGCTTGGCCTTGGCATCGGCGAGATCCTTCTCGGCCTGCTCGGCGGCCTTGTTGGCGGCGGCCGCGCGCTCCTGCGGCGTGGCGGCGGCCGCCTTCCTGGCAGCATCGGCGCGGGTGAAGGCCTGGCGCTCGGCATCAGCCGACTGCTGGGCGGCGATAAGCTGCTGCGGCATCGCCGCCAGCCGCTCCTGGGCCGCCTGAATTGCGGCCATCGCCCGGTCGCGGGTGTTACGGTTTTCCCGCTGCTCGGCCGGGGCATCGGGGTTCTGGGCGTTCTCCTCCTCCTGCTGCACCTTGGCGATTTCCTCGGCTACTTCGCCTTGGCGCTGGCCGAGCCCGGGCGCCTGTTCCTCTTTGGCGGCCGCGGTTTCGGCATTCAACTTCTGCTGCTTCTCGGCGATTTGATCGATGGCACGCGCTGCCGTCATCGCCTGATCAACTTGTCGCTGGCGATCGCGCGGTTTCGGCTTCCACGGGTTGTCCCCATTCCGTGCGACGGCGGAGTCATCCGGCTGCTGCTTGCCGCCTGTACCAAGCGCCCCTGGAGTCTTGCTTCCCGGCCCAGCCTGCATCTGATCCGCATCAGGCTGCGATGTGGCTCGCGAAGACCGCGTGCGTCCGGCCGCGCGAGCCGCCGCGAGCTGCTGATCGAGGGCGTGCGCCTTGTCATATTTCTTGCTGGCGGCCTCGGCATTGGCTGTCATCGCCAGCTCATCGGATGGCTCATCATCGGCCGGTTGGGTTGTTGCAAGTTGAAGTTCTCCCGCCCACCTGGTCATTTTCTTACGCGCATCGGAGGCGGCTGTGCGGATGGCGCTAACCTCCGCGGGCGGGCGCACGTCGTTGGGACGGCGGTTGAGGTCGTGTTCCTTCTGCAGCGCGAGCATGGCCGGTGGATAGTCGCGCATCGGTTCGATGATTGCAGGCTGAGTGGTGGCGCCGGTGCCGAAGCCAAACGCCTGGGCGCTAATCGCTGCCGATGCCCGCGAGCAAAGCTGCAGGTCACGGGCATAAATCAAATCCCCATCCGGCCGAACCGCTTCAGATTGCGCCGCCGCCACCAGCCGCCGGTCCAGCCCCACGTGCCAGTCCAGCGCTTTGCCCAATTCCGCCAGCCATTGCTGCACCAGCGGTGAAAAGTCGATGGGATGCTGTTGCTGCATGAACTGCTGGGCGGCGGCGATCTTCTGCTGAAGCTGGGCATCGAGATCGGGCGCGGCCGGATTCAATTGCAATTCCTTGGCAGCGTCGGCGATGTCCTGCTCTGCCCGCGCCAGTGTCTCATGGAGGCGATCGGAAGTGCTCTTGTTGGTGGCCGGGAGCTTGCGCGCTGCCTGCAGGTTATTGCGGTCGGCGAGCACCGCCGCCGCCTGTTCCCCCTGATACAGCAGCTTGACCGATCCCTGCAGCGCCCGTGCCTGCGCCAGCGCCGCCGCCAAGCGGTTCCAGGTGTCGTCAAGCTGGACCTTGGGGCTTCCCAGCATGTTGGTCATGTCATCGGCGAAGATCGACTGCCCCTGCAGTTGATCGAGCAGCGTTGCGCAGGTATCGGAAAAAGACTGGGAATTGCCGCGGATCATCGCCCGCAGCAGGCGCTGGCCCAGCAGCGAAGAGGCCTCGGCGGCGGCGGACACATTCTGATCGAGCTTCGAGCCGCCTCCCAGCCAGGCGGCGCCTAACGCGCGAATTTCCTGCAATGATTTTGTCGCCCCATCCCACTCCGCCACCAGCAGGTCGGCGTACAGCAGCGCCTCGTGCAGTTCGGCGATGCGCAGGTGGGTATTGAGGTCGATCGAGCGCGGCGATACCAGCACGTGGCGCATGTCACTCAGCGATTTCTGCCCGGCGCGGTCCTGGGCACGAATGGCGAAGGAGACGACGTCGCCCACCTTCAGGTCCATCGTGGCCAAGTCGAGGTTGAATTCTCCATCCTGTCGGCGGGCGTCGCCGCGCACGCGGATTGGGGCCTCCCGCGCCGGGGCGGCATTGACCTGCACCTGCACCGCCAGCGAGGCGATGCCGTAATCATCCAGCGCCTCGTACTGCAGCGGCAGGATGTCGCGCGGGTGCAGGCGCAGATCATCGCCGGGCTGGAGCAGGCGCACGAGCGGCGGCCGATCCGGAATCGCGTGAATGAGCATTTGCGGCGGCCCGCTCGCCTTCACGTTGCGCGTGCTCAGCATCTCCAGCGTGTAAGCCTGCTCCTTCTCCACAGGAATATTCGCCTGGCGAACGTTTTCCTCGACCGTGGCGGACATGGGAATTGTGCTGCCGGCGATGATCAGTTGCGCCGAGGAGAGCGGCTCGGTCGAGACCACCGCGATGGATGCCTCGGTCCCCTTGGGGGCTTCGATCAGACCGTCGTTGTTGCTCACCGTTAGCGGCGGCTTGCTGGTGTAGGCGGGATAGGTGTAATGGATGCGGAATTCGGAAATTCCCGGCCGGCGCAGCACGCGCACATGATAATGCCGGCTAACGGCGTCGCCGGCGCTGACAAAATACTGCAAGTCATGATCGACTGACGCGATCGTGAAATTAAAGCGATTGGATGAAAGCGCCGTCATCGTCGCGACCGACCATTGCTGCGCTGGAGAGCCAGGGGGGGCGTCGTCGCCAAGATGAATTTTGGCAACGCCCCCCCTGCCATCGCGCCCACCTGTGCTCCCCAGATGGCTGGCCTCGACGCTCACCTGAAGCTCATCGCCTTGTGGAACATCCTGGTCTCCGGGGCTGACGGCGAGTTGGGTGGTGGTGACCGGCCCGATCTCCTTCAGCGGGGTCGCGAAGCGCCGCACCAGCGTGCCCAGGTTCAACCACGGAATCGCCATCAGCGCCAGCATCAGGAGCAAAATGATGCCGGTGACGATCCATGGCCGCGCCGCCAGCCGCCAGGGCACCAAGGCGCGCGGCTGATCGACCTCCACGGTGGCGGTGACTTCCCTGACCAGTTCATCGAGGATTGCCTGCGAGCCGCGATATTCCTCGCGGTCGAGCAGCCGGGATGTCACCGTCTCCAGTCGCTGGCCGAAATGCGCATTGCGGTGCTCGATGTCTTCGGTCACTTCAACCCAGTCCACCCGCCGCCGCAGTGCCTCGCGCAGCGGGCGGAAAAGCAGGACGGTGATCGCCCCAAGCTGAATCAGCAGCAGCGCCAGCCGCAGCCCCGCCGGCAGCGGCGTGAACCGATCCACCAGGCACCACAGCAGCATCCACGCCAACGCGAAGCTCGCCGCCAGCCCCGTCGCCTTCAGCAGGGCAAAGCGCCGCCGCCGGGCGCGGAACTCACTGACATAGTTCTGCACGGCCGGAGGGAGTGATGCGATGGAACTCATGCTTCTTCTCGTCCATTGTACGCGGCTTGCTGCCGGCATTCACGCCAGTCCAAACCGCTTGCGCAATCCCCATTCAGCCCCCAGGCACGCCAGCACGAAGAGGAACAGATACGGGCTGTCCCACAACGCGTGCTCGGCGAGATGCGCCTGCCGGCCGCCGGCTTCATTGAGCTTTTCCGCCAAGCTGCCGACCTGGTCGAGCGTCAGCATTTCGCCGCCGCTGGAGGCCGCGAAGCGCCGCATCATCTGCTCGTCGCCGCTGACATCCTGCATTTCCATCTCGTGGCTGGCCGCCACGTGCAGCGGCAGCTTCAGCGCGCCTTTGCCGTCCGGCCGCGGCAGCTCGATGAGATATTCTCCCGGCGGCAAGTCAGAAAGCGTGCCCGAATACCGCCCCGTCCCTTCCGGCTTGCCGGCGGTCAGCGTCAGCGTTCGCGCTAGCTTGCCCTCGCGCAGAATATTTACCCGCTGCGTGCCCTGTTGCGATGGCGCGCCCTTCTCGTCCATCACCCGCGCCCGCAGGTGAACCGGCTCATCCGGCTCGACTGCCACCTTATCTATGTCCAACGCCACCGGTCCATCCTTCACTGCATAGGGCTCTTCCGCGGCGTACCTTATAAGTTGCAGCCAGAAGCGGTCCTGATCGCGCTCGCCGACCTTGTAGCGCCAGCGCCAGGTCTCGTTGGCGCCGAAGAAAAAGACGCGCCCCAGCCCATAGCGGCTCTCGGTGAGCACCGGCTCCTTCGAGTCGCGGTCGATCAGGAGCGGCATCACGCCCGCCTTGCGGTCGGATTTGGGAAGATTGCGATCCCACGCCGGCAGGTAATGAAAAAGCGCCGGCATCTGCTCCCAGCGCTTGCTGGCGTCCTCGCTCAGCCGCAGCGCATCCACCTGCGCCGCCTCGGGAGCCGCGATCAGGTGATAGAGCGCCTCATCCCCCGGCGTTTTCCGCCAGGTCGGCATGGTCTCCACGTTGAACGGAACCAGCCCTTTCAGCAGCAGATTCGCCGTATATTCGGCCGGATAATGCGAGTCGCCGGCGATCAGGATGGCGCTTCCGCCGCGCTCGCTGATCAATTTCTCCACCGCGAGCCATTGTGCTTCGTTCAGTGCCGCCGCCGGCAGGTCGTTGAATATCAGCAGGTCCTGCTCGAGGATTTCCGCCGGGGACAAGGGAAACTTCGCGGCGTCGCTGTCGAGAATCCCCTCCTGCAGCTTGATCCAGGGCGTCCGCGACAGCGCATTGCGCAGGTACTGGTAATCCCAGTTTGGCGCGCCGGTATAGACGGCGATTTTCATTTTGTCTGACAACACCTTCAGCCAGCGGTGGCGCTCGTTGTTCTCGGCAGTCGTCTCGCCCTTCATCGGCGGCACGCTGATCGTCACCTCCTGCGTGCCGGCCTTGTCCAGCTTCACCTGAAACTCTACCGGCGCAATCCCGCTTTCGGGCAACGTGATCGGCTTGCTCTGCTTGATCTCGCCCACGGAGAGATTCACGTTGACGGTCTGCCCGGCGCCGATGCTGCTGGCACGCACGTCGCAGCGAATGGTTGCCGTCTCGCCGACGAATTGGCTGGCCGGCATCCGCACCTGAACGATGGAAAGATCGGGCGCCCCCCCTGTCGCCGCCGGGGCCACATCAACTGCGAACATCGGTACGCCCGATGGCAGCATTCCAGATGAAACCGATTGCTCCCCCCCGACCTGCCGCCCATCCGAGAAGAGCACCACCGCGCGCACGCCCTGCCCGCGCAGCCGCTCCAGTGCCGCGGGCACCATCCCCGTCAGATCGCTGCTCTCTCCCTCTGGAGATGCCACCAGCCGTTTCACCGGCTCCCCCGCCCCGCGCAGCGGTAGGGGCGACACGTTCTGCGCGATCGCAAATCCGTACAGCGGCGTCAGTGGATTGAGCTTGCCGATCAGGCCGCCGCGCTCGCGGGTCAAAATCCGTTCGACCAGCCCGAAACGCGACTCGGCCGCCAGTTGCTCGCATACCCGCCGCACCTCGGGGTTGTTCTTCGCCAGTTCCGAATCCGCCGAAGACTGAAAGGCGCGGACCGCGAATTTGGCCCGCTTCACGCGATCGAGCGCATTGTGCGTCCAGGCATCGCGCATGCGCACGTCGGCAGGGCGGTTGCCGGCTTCGGGATCGGGAATCTTCGCAAGTTCCGCCAACGCCGCGGCGATGTCCCCTTTGGGCGCGGTTTTCGCCTGTCCTGCCAAGGCAGCCGCGGCCGACTTGAATTTCCCCAGCGCATCGGTGAGCCGCGCCTGTGCCGATTCCGGCGACTGCCCGGCCAGCTTTGCATAATCCAGTTCCGTCTGCGCCCGCGCAACGTCCTCCGTCAGCGCCGCTAGCTTATCGAGAGCTTCATCCAACATGCTGATCGGATCGGTGCGGGTGCCCGGCGGCAACAATCCCAGCGCCCCGGCCAGCTTCACTTGCTCGGCCGGCGTGCGCGCGTCCTTCACGCTCATGCTGCGCGAGCGATCCACCAGGATCACCACCGCCCCCCGTTCCTCGGCCGACTTCGGCCGCACCAGCACGGGTTTGAGCAGCGACACGGCGATCATGCCCAGTGCCAACATTCGCAGCAGCGGCAGCACCCAGTGCCATGGTTTAGCCACGTTGCGCAGTTGATCGGGATACAGCCACAGCACCGCCAGCGCCACCAGCGCGACCACGATCAAGGCCGCGGGCAGAGCCCCGATGCCATGCCACAGAATCTGCCCGACCATCACGCTCCCTCCCGCGACCAGGCCCGCGCGATGAACATTTCGGCGATTCCCATGGCCAGCACCACCGCCAGCAGGGATCCCCACAATTCCTTACCGCTCCGCTCGGCCGCCACCGCCGAGGCCACGGAGGTTTCGCGCGGATCAATCAATTCAAATCCCGCCGCCTGCTGCAGGTCGCGCCATTTCTGGCCAGTCAGCGGCGTCAAATCCGATTCGGTTTGCGGGGTGCGCACTACGTAGTGCAATACCCGTTCGAATGGCGGCGGCGCTGCTTGGGGTGCTGC